>DATEGB010000100.1:0-9198 GCA_035280365.1 Candidatus Dormiibacterota bacterium
GCGGATCGACGTCGCCGACGTGGCGCGGGCGGTCGTGTACATGGCGAGCCTGCCGCTCGACGCCAACGTTCAGTTCATGACCGTGCTGGCGACCAAGATGCCGTACATAGGCCGCGGCTGAAAGGCTCGATAGACTGCCCGAGAGGGCCCGTAGCTCAGTTGGTCAGAGCGGCCGACTCATAATCGGCTGGTCGGTGGATCGAGGCCACCCGGGCCCACCAAAGTCCCTATTGCGTATTCAAAACAGGCCGGCGCTGTCGGTGGCCTCAATTCCGCGACGGCCTGCAACCAGGCACGGGCAAAGCAGCCTCTGTGGATCAAAGGCCGATTGCGAAACAAGAAGGGACCGCTGCTGCTACCCCACCGAGCGCCAAGCCGATCAAGAGCACGGTGTTTAAACAACCGTTGTCTGTGGTTAGGCTGACCAAGCTATCCGTTGGTTCCGGCCTCCGAGGGGCCGGGTGCTGCGGGCGCACGGGTCGAGGATGCGCTGGTGGCAGCGGAATTCCAGTACGCTCCGAGAGCCGCGCCCTCATCGCGTCTACCAACCCGTCAAGACGAGCCGGCTCTATGTAGAGAAGGTCCACCACCGCAATCCGATCGATCGCGCTTTCGAGACCAGCCGGCGACCGGTCGCCGTCCGCAAGCAGCTCTTTTGGGAAAAACGATCGATCGCCCAGGTAGACCTCAGTCATCATTTGCAACTCGGCGATCAGTGCCTCCCAGTCGACCGGCGCCGCTGATGATGTTGAGCCCGATTCCACGGCAGTCGAGTCTATGCCCGCGCGGCACGCTCGTGAATCGGAGATGCGCCGCCCAGTCGGAGTCACTCAGGACCGGGGCAGCTGCACCTCGAAGGAGGAAACCACGTCGGCCAATCGCGGGTTGGCGAGCAGCGTCGCCGCGTAGGCCAGTCCGAGTCGAGCGCCGCCACCCGTGATTACGACAAGAACGCCCTCGTCGTCCCGCTTGAACTCGAACCGGACGCCCTGCGCGCGCCGGGACGCGTGGTTCAGGACCAACGGGCGGCGGCTGCGGACGCTCCATGGGTTGCGATCCGCGGTGTACGCGCGGATGCGGTCGAGCGCCTTCGCGGCCGATATCCCATTCCGGGTCTCGACCCGGACGCGGATCCGCTCTGCCGGCGCCATGCCCAGTGAGCCTACTCTCAACCGGCGGCCATTACGCTTCTTCTGTGGCGAGGTGGGTGGTGCGCGTGCAGCGCGGCGGGCCATGGGACTGGTCCCGGGACATGCGCCAGCAGAAGGGCTGGGACGGCCACGCCTCATACATGGACGGCATCTTCGACGAGGGATGGCTCTTGCTCGCCGGCCCGATCGAGGGCGACCGCGAGACCATGTGGGTCGTCGAGGCGGGCTCCGAAGAGGAGATCCGAAAGCGAATGCAGGAAGACCCCTGGTCCGCGAACGGGATGCTCACGCCGACCCGCATCGAAAAATGGAACATCGTCATGGACCGGCTGCCGTGATCACAGCCGTCTTCGGCGACGCGCTTCTCGACCCGGCGACAGGAAAGACCACGAAAGACGCACTGGTCCTGATCGAGGACGGCCGGGTCACCAAGTCCGGCTCGAGGGACGGCGCCCAGACTCCGCGCGACGCGGTCCGTATCGACGCCGAAGGGCTCACCCTGCTTCCGGGCCTCATCGACTGCCATGTCCACCTGACCAGCCTCGGCGAGGGCCTCGACTTCGCCCGCGAGCTCACCACCCCTCCGACCCTCGAGCTAATGCGCGCGGTCCGGGCCGCGCGACGGACGCTCGACGCCGGCTTCACCTCCGTCCGCGACGCCGCCGGCACGCCTGCCGGCGTGCGTATGGCGGTCGACGCCGGTTATTTCCCCGGCCCGCGCATGTTCGTGACCGTCAGCGCGCTCAGCCAGACCGGCGGGCATACCGACTCGCACTTCATGTGCGGCGCCGACCTCGACATCCCACTGCCCGACCGGCCGTACATGGTCGTCGACGGTGTCGAGAACATGCGCCTACGCGTGCGCGAGGTGATCCGCGCCGGCGCCGACTGGATCAAGCTCTGCACCTCGGGCGGCGTGCTTTCGCCCGGCGACCAGCCGCACCACGCGATGCTGACGCTGGAGGAGATCCGCGCCGCCGTCGAAGAGGCGGGCGCGCACGGCCGCAAGGTCATGGCCCACGCCCAGGCGAACGTGGGCATCAAGAACGCGCTGCGCGCGGGCGTGTCGACCATCGAGCACGCGATCTGGCTCGACGGCGACGCGATCGAGATGATGCTCGACGGCGGCAACGCGGTCGTGCCGACGCTGGTTGCGCCGCACTGGGTGATCCGTCACGCCGAGGCGGGGAAGATGCCCGCCTACGCGATCGGCAAGGCGCGCGCGGTCATCGACGACCACAAGAAGAGCATCAAGCTGGCGATCGAGTCAGGCGTCAAGGTCGCGTTCGGCACGGACACCGGCGTCGGTCCGCACGGCTCGAACGGCGAGGAGTTCCTGCTCATGCACGAGCTCGGCATGGAACCCATCGACTGCGTCCGCTCGGCCACCTCGGTGGCGGCGGAGACGATCGGCATGGAGGGCGTCGGCGACCTCGCGCCGGGTTCGTGGGGCGACCTGATCGGAGTGCCTGGCGACCCGCTGGCGAACCTTGACTTGCTCGCGAAACCGGAAAACGTTCACCTCGTGGTCAAAGGCGGCGAGGTCGTCAAACGGATCTAGTCGAGATGGTCGCGTCGATAATGGCCGCAGGATGAGGCTCGACTGGGCCCTGATCGCCAACGCCGCCGAGGCCCCGCCGAACGGGCTCGTCTACATCCTGGGCGCGGGCTTCGACACCCTGATCCGCGACCACTTTCCGACCCCGTTTGGCGGCGTCGTCGTGCTCCGGTTGCAGACCACGCGCCTGGAGACCGAGCGGCCGCACAAGGTCGAGGTCCACTGCGCCGACGAGGACGGCAAGCCGGTGCTGCCGCAGCCCATCGTCCTCAACCTCCCCGCGCGCCAGGTCCCGCCCGAGTACCCGCACGGCTGGGACCTCTCGGCGAACATCGTCATCAACCTGACGACGGTGCCGATTAACCGGCCTGGCTTCTACAACTTCGCGATCTTGATCGACGACCAGCAGATCCGCACCCTGCCCTTCCGAGCGGTGAAAGCGGCTCAGGTCCAGACCGTTTGACCGCCGCCGTCAGCAATTTCATCGCGGCCTACGGCCTCGTCGCCGTCTTCGTCCTCATGGTGTTCGAGAGCTGTGGCGTTCCCTTCCCCAGCGAGGTCGTCATGCCTACCGGAGGTCTCCTGGCCGCGACCGGCCACATGAACCTCGTGGCGGCGATTTTCGCCGGCGCCGCGGCAAACCTTGCCGGCTCGCTCATCGCCTACGGCCTCGCCGCGAAATTCGGCGAACCGCTGCTGCTCGGTCCGGGCCGTTACATCGGCATCCGACGGCATCACCTGGAGATCGCGGACGGCTGGTTTCAGAGATGGGGCCTGTGGGCGGTGTTCTTCGGCCGCGTGATGCCCGTCGTGCGCACGTACATCTCCTTCCCCGCGGGCCTCGCCCGCGTCGACCTTCTTCGCTTCTCCGTCCTCACCTTCGCCGGCGCGCTGCCGTGGTGCGCGGCGCTCGCGCTCGTGGGCTACACGCTGGGTCGCAACTACGAGCGGATCAGCGGCCCGCTGGAGAAGGGCGCGATCGGGATCGCGCTACTGGTGGCCGTCGCGTTGGTGATCTGGTACCTGCGGGGTCGCCGCGAAACGGCTCGCTGAGAATTGCGAGATGTCGCGGCGGGTGCCGCCGTCGACGACCAGGTCGGCGGCGATGTCGCCGATGATCGGCCCGAACTTGAACCCGTGACCTGAGCACGCGCTGATCACGACGACGCGCCGGTCGTCGGGGCTGAAGTCGATGACGAAATGGTTGTCGGGCGTGTTGGTGTACATGCACGTCAGCGTCCGCGTGACGTGTCCGCTAACGCCGCGCAGGTAGGTCGCGGTCAGCAGGCGGAGAGGGTCCAGGTCGCGCTCGTCGACGCGGCGGCGGATCGCCTGCGGCGTTGTGAACTCGCCCTCATGGTGGCGGCCGACCTTGATGGTCCGACCGTCCAGGCTCGGGATCCCGTACATGAAGCCGCGTTCGCGGGTCTCGCGCACGAACGCCGGGAAACGGTCCGGCCCAAACCAGTCGGCGTCGCGGGCGATGGAGAACCAGCCGTGGACCTGGCGCTCGACTCGCAGCGGGATCCAGCCGACCAGCTCCGGCGTCCACGGCCCCGCGGCGACGACCACCGCGTCGAACTGCGACCGGAGCTCGGAGATCGACCTGACCTCGGTGTCGCGGACCACGCGCGGAGCCAGCCCCAACATCGCCGACACCGCGGCCTCGGGATCCAGCACGCCCGCCTGGCGGTCGAGCACCGCGACGTCGCCGTCGCGGGCGAGGTGGCCAGGAAACCTGCCGCGAAGAGCCTCGGAGTCGAGGACCTCCGCCTCGAGACCGTGCTCGCGCGCGGACGCCTCCGCGCCGGCGACGACCTCCGACGACCCGTCTCCGATCATCAGCGCTCCCGTCATCGTCAGGATGCGCTTGCCGCTGATGCCCTCGAGCTCGCGCCACAGCGCGAACGTCTCGCGCAGCAAAGGCACATACCACGAGCCCTCGAAGTACGCGCTCCGGATGATGCGCGACTCGCCGTGCGAGGAGCCATACGGGTGCGGAGGCGAGTGGCGGTCGAAGACGACGACCTCGACGCCTCGTTTGGCGATCCTCCAGGCGGTGGCGGCGCCCATCACGCCGCCGCCGACGACGGCGACCTTCACTCGGAGGCGATGCGCGCGATCGTCTGGCCCGGTTTCACGGGGTCGCCGACCTCGAGCAGCAGCTCTTCGACTGTGCCGGCGACGGGGGAGGGGACCTCGGCGTTGACCTTGTCCGTGTGCGCTTCCATCAGCGTCTCGCCCTCGGCCACGCGTTCCCCGCGCCGTTTGCTCCAGGCGCCGACGGTGATCTCCTCCGCGCCCTGCAGGTCGGGCATTACGACCTCGGTGATCTCGACGCTCACGAGAACAATTCTCCCGCCTCAGGCCATGGCGACGACGTCGAGCAGCTCCTCTTCCCAGTAGTGGACGCGTCCCTCCGGCATGAACATCACCCGGCCCGGCTGCAGGGCTTCGACGAATTCGGGGTCATGGCTGACGATGACCATCGTTCCTGGCCACGCGGCGAGGGCGCGCGCCACGCCCGTGCGCGACGGTGGGTCCAGGTTGTTCGTCGGCTCGTCGAGCAGGAGCAGGTTGTGCCGGCCCGCCACCAGCTGAGCCAGGGCGAGCTTGGTCTTCTCACCGCCGGAGAGGGTCCCCGCGTCCTGCCGCGCGACGTCGCCGGTGAGGCTGAACATGCCGAGCAACGCGCGGAGGACTCGCTCCTCCTGCTCAGGCGCCTGCTCGCGCATGTGCGTCAGGACGGTGACCCCCGCGCGGATGCCCTCGTGCTCCTGGGCGTAGTAGCCCAGGGACGCGCCGTGCCCGAGCTGGAAAGAGCCGGCGTTCGCCTCGGTCTCCCCGGCAAGGATGCGGAGCAACGACGTCTTCCCGGCGCCGTTCAAGCCCATCACGAGGAGCCGGTCCTGCCGCTCCACCTCGAACGAAACATCGCGAACGACGAGCGGACCGCCGTACCCCTTGGCCAGGCCTGAGCACCGGAGTACGACGCGGCCGCTGTGCGGAGGCTCTGGGAAGCTGATCTTCACCTGGCGCTCGCGCCTCGGAGCGACGACGCGCGCCGCCTTCATGCGCTCGACGCGCGTAAAGATCGACTTCGCCTGCCGGGCGCGCTTCTGCGTCTGCCGGCGCATGACCTCGGCCAGCAGGGTCAGGCGGTGGATCTCCGCCTCCTGGCGCTGCGCGAGCGAGGTCAGGCGCCTCTCCTCCCGCCGGCGCGCCACCTGGTACTGCGAGTAGGTGCCGCGGTACTCGATCAGCCGGCCGGCGTCGAGGTGCAGCACGCGCGTGATCGACGCGTCGAGCAGGCCCAGGTCGTGGCTGACCACGATGACCGCGCCGCGGTAGTCACGCAGGAAGTCCATCAGCCACGTCTTGGCGTCGGTGTCGAGGTGGTTGGTCGGCTCGTCGAGCAGGAGCAGGTCGGCCTCGGCGAAGAGCACGCGGGCCAGCTCGACTCGCCGCCGCTCGCCTCCCGAGAGCACGCCGAGGGGCAGGTCGACCCGGTCCGGTCGCAACCCCAGCCCCGCGACGATGCGGCGGGCCTCCGACTCCGCCGAGTAGCCGCCGGCGTGCCGGTAGCGCTCCTCCGCCTCCGCGTACCTCTCGATCATCGCCGGCGAGTGGTCGGTCTCGAGCCTGCGGTGGAGCTCGGCCAGGCGCTCCGCGGCGCGGTCCAGGCCCTTGCCGGAGAGGATGTGCGACAGCGCCGTGTGGGTCGCTTCGCCGCGAGGTTTTGGGTTCTGGGGCACGTAGCCGAGCGTGCCGCGGCGCAGGACGACTCCGGCCGCCGGGTCGTCCTCGCCCGCCAGCACCTTGAGCAGGCTGGTCTTGCCCGCGCCGTTGCGGCCGACCAGGCCGACCTTGTCCCCCGCGGTCACGGTGAAGCTCGCGTCGGACAGCACGCGTCGCGCGACGACGTCGATGGCGAGGCTTCTGGCCTGCAGCACAGCTAGGGTGTCCCGCCCCCGATGGTCCTCGCATCTTCGCGAGCTAGGCGGGCGGGCGCCAGACCACCCCACGAAATCTGCGATTTCGTGGGGACCCCGGATGGCGCTGAAGCCTGCGTCAAGGGCCCGGCGCTTCCTCGTCGCGCATCAACAATGCGCTCCTCGTCGCGCCACCCTGTCCTTGGCTCCGCCCGCCGATCTCGCGAATCTGCGTCGGCCCACGGGAGCGTGACACCCGCGCCATGTTACGTCCCGATCCGGGCGACGTTTGGTCAGGCAAATCCTGCCCAGGAGGCCGTTACCCGAAATGAAAAAGCTCCTCGTCCTCATCGCGTTGGTCGCGATAGCGGCCGCCTGTGGCGGCGCGGCGGAAAGCAACACCAGCCAGTCCGTGAGCCGAAACCCGACCGCTGCCAACGGCGGTGGCACGACCGTTGGACATCAGCCGGCGCCGAAAGACGGAAGCAGCACGACGACGACCACCGGCGGCGGCACGACGACAGTGCCCGTCCTGCAAGGTCCACCGGTGATCCGCCAGGCCCAGATCGCCATCAGCGTCGACAACGGCAGCTTCGACGCCAAGCTCGCCGCCGTCCGCAAGCTCGTCGAGGGGCACCATGGCTACATCGCCGGCACCGACGCGCAGGCGAACCCGGTCAGCGACCAGCCCGCGCAGATCCGGACCGGCGTCATCAATTTCATGGTCCCGGCGGCCGAGTTCGATGAGGCGATCGACGATCTGTCCGGCGTCGGCAAGGTCCAGAGCGAGCACATCAGCGGGACCGACGTCAGCGCCCAGTACGTCGACCTTCGGGCCCGCCTCGCCAACGCGGAGGCGCAGCGCAACGCGATGCTCGCCCTGCTCAGCCAGGCGAAGAGCATCAACGACATCATCGCCGTGCAGAACCAGATCGGCCAGATCACCGCTCAGATCGAGCAGTTGAAGGGGCAGATCCAGTATCTCGACCAGAACACTTCGTACAGCTCTGTCAGCGTCACGCTGACTGAAGCAGGCGCGCCCGCGAAGACGCAGCCGAGTGACAGCTGGGGCTTCGCCACGGCCGTGAACGACGCCGCCCACAACTTCGTCGCCACCATCAACTACGTCGTCACCGCGCTGGGCGCCGTCGGACCGCTGCTGGTCCTGGTCCTGCTGGGCTACCTGGCCTGGCGCGCCCGCCGCCGTGAGGCGCCCACCGCTCCGCGGCACGCCTAGTTCTTAAGAATCCCAGCGGGCCGGGATGAACCTCCCGGCCCGCTGCCGTAACCTTCGCCGGTAATGTCGGGCACACGGTGCCGAGCCGTATTGACGTTCGCAGTCGCGCTTCTGGCCGTGGCTTGCGGCACGGAGACGGCAGCGACTTCGTCGCCCTCGCCGTCGCCAAGCGCGCAGGGCTCGCATTCGCCCTCGCCGGCCGGACAGACGTTCAACATCAACCCCGAGCCGGGCGTGAAGGCGGCCGGCACGATCACCGTCTTCGCGGGCGCCGGCAGCACCACCATCGAGCTCAAAGTCAGCGGCCTGCAGGCGAACTCGTCCCACATCTCGCACATCCACGTCGGGAGCTGCGCGCAGCGCGGCCCCATCCAGTTCGCCCTGAACCAGGTGATCGCCGACGGGCAGGGCGACGCCGACGTGCGGACCACGCTGAACAACGTGAAGTTCCCACCAACGACGGGTCACTGGTACGTGGTCGTCCACGCCGGTCCCGACATGCAGGGCTCGAGCTCGAGCTACCTGCTTTGCGGCAACCTCTTCTTCTAGGCCGCGCATGACGGCTGAGGAAGACGTCGAGGAACCGGCACAGGTCGTCCCTCTTCCGACCAGCGCCAGCGCGACCGAGATCGCGCTCGACGAGCTGGAGCTCGTGTACGCGTTCATCTACGCTCGCGTGGGCAACCGCGCCGATGCGGAGGACCTGACCCAGCAGGTGGCGTTGAAAGCGATCCCCCGCCTGCGCCAGGGCGCGCCGGCAAGCGCGATCCGTGGCTACCTGTTCGCCACCGCCCGTTCGGTCCTCGGCGGCTTCTGGAGCACGCGCCTCGGTCTGTCCGAGGCCGAGCTGCGGGAAGACCTCGCCCTCGCGACGCCGGTGGCGTCCGGACCCCCTTCCGAGGAGGGCGTGGAGACGGTGCAGGAGGTCCTGGCTCAGCTTTCGGACAACTACCGCCGGGTGCTGGAGCTCCGTTTCCTGCACGGGTATTCGTTGAAGGAAGTGGCAGCCGAGATGCGATCCACGGTCGGGGCGATCAAGGTCATGCAGCTGCGCGCCCTGCGCGCGGCGGCGAAGGTGCGCCTGCCGGAATGAAGGGCCCCGAGAACCGCGTCGAGAAGATCGTCTCCGACGTGCTGCGCGGCCGCCGCCTGAAGCTCCGCGGTGGGGACGCGGAGGAGAAGGAGGCGGTCACCGCGGCCGCCCGCCTGGCGGGCACGCGCCACGGACCGCAGCGGATGCGGCCCGAGTTCCGGCGCCGGCTCGAGCGCGAGCTTCAGGCGGCACCGGCCGATGGTTGGATCACGCGACGGGCAGCGCTG
>DATEGB010000101.1:0-8490 GCA_035280365.1 Candidatus Dormiibacterota bacterium
AGCCGGACAAGGAGTGGATCGCCATCGACCGCAACGCGACGGTGGGCAGCCGGCCGAATCCGAACTTCAACCGCATCTACTTCATGTTCGTGAACTTCAACGGCCACGGAAGCAAGCCCTACGTCTCGACGGCGATCGCCAACCCGGATGGCACACACAGCGACTGGACGGCGCCGGTGCTGCTTCCGACCGGAAACGGCGCCACCAACAACAACACCTACCTCTACCCACACGTCGACCCGGACGGTGTGGTCTACACGCCGGTCGTCAACTACGTGTCGCAGACCGGCTCGTGCTGCGTCGACATCTACGTCGATTACTCCAGCGACGGCGGCGTGACGTGGCATGGTCCGCTGCTGGCCGCCGCGGGCGTGCACACGCCGCCCCTGACGGGCCCCGGGTACGAGAACACGACCTTTGAGGACGGCATCGAAGAGACCTTCAACGTCGGCAGCCACGCGCTGTACCTCGCGTACGAGTCGAAGAGCTCGGGCCACGGAAACATCCTGCTCACCGCCTCTTACGACCGGGGCACGACGTGGACATATCCGATCCAGGTCAACGACAACGCGAACCCGAGCGTGGACGAGTTCCAGCCGAACCTGGCCGTCGCGGCCAACGGCACGGTCAGCGTGAACTTCTACGACCGGCGCCTGGCCTGTCCGGCCCAGGGCACGAGCGAAGCGATCGCGGCGGGGATCGGGCTGGACACCGCCAACCCGATCCGGGGCCCCAACCCGCCGTACGGCGCAGCCAACTACTGCATCACGTCGAGCATCCAGTTCTATGGCCCGGACCTCACCCCCAGGGGCCACAACGCCCGCATCACCGAGCACAGTTGGGACCCGCAGCTCAACCAACCGAACCGCTCCTGCGTGTGCAACCCGGCCGACGGGTTCCTCGGCGACTACTTCGGCAACGACATCGCCGGCACGACGGATTACTCGAGCTTCATCAGCACCTACGACGACGGGACGAACCCGAACCACTACCAGCAGCAGGTCGTGGCGAAGATCTCAGTGCCGGCGTGACGGCTCCGCTTTGAGGAGGCCCCACTCCGCGAGCTGCTCGCGGAGCCGGGCCTCGCGGTGCTCATCGAGGCGCGTCGCCGGTGGTGCGGTCCACGGCTCGCAGATGCCGAGAACATGGAGGGCGGCCTTGATGGCGCTCGGGAAGACGCCGCCGCGCACGGCCATCACGAGGGCGTAGAGCCGGTCCTGCGCCTCGCGTGCGGCTGCGAGGTCGCCGCGCGTGTAAGCGTCGTAGATGCGCACGACCCACGCCGGCGCGATGTTGCCCGCGCCGCAGATGGTGCCCGACGCGCCCATCGCCAGCGAGGCGAGGAGCATCGAGTCGCTGCCGGTGAAGATCCGGAAGTCCGGCATCTCCCTCGTCGCGAGGCACACGCCTTCGAAGTACTCGAAGTCGCGGCTGGAGTCCTTGATGCCCTTGATGACTCCCTCTCGCGCCAGGGTCGCGACGCTGGCCGGTTCGGCGACGACCTTGGTGAACTGCGGGATGTTGTAGAGCATCATCGGCAGCGGCGAGGACGCCACCAGCTGGCGGTAGAAGTCCATCAGCTGAGGCTGGCTCATCGGGTAGTAGAAGGGCGGGGCGACGAGCGCGCCCGCAGTCCCCAGGTCCGCGGCGGCGCGGACCTCCGCCAGCGCCGATGTGAGCTGCGGCTGGGCCACCCCGCTCAGCACTGGAACGCGACCCGCGGCGGCCGTGACCACGGCGGAGAGCACCTGGCGCCGCGCGGGTTCGTCGAGCGAAGCGGTCTCCCCGGTCGAACCGAGCGCGAGCACGCCGTGCACGCCGCCCGCGACCACGTGCTCGACGAGCCTGGCGATCGCGGGCTCATCGACCGACCCATCGCGGTGGAGCGGCGAAGCCAGGGCGACGAGGACGCCCGAGAGATCGGCCAGGTCGGACATCGTTTCCTTCATTTCTCGACGAAGCGGTTGCGGAGCGTGCCGATGCCCTCGACCTCGGCCTCGACGACGTCGCCCGGCACCAGGAACTCGGGCGGCGTGCGGGCGAAGCCGACGCCGTCGGGCGTCCCGGTGGCGATGATCGTGCCCGCGGGCAGCGTCATGCCCTTCGAGACCCACTCGATGATCGCGTCGACCGGGTAGATCATGTCGCGCGTGTTGCCCTCCTGCTTGGACTCGCCGTTGACGCGCAGCGACAGCCGCAGCGAGCCCGTGTCATCGAGCTCGTCACGAGTCACTATCCAGGGACCGGTGGGGCAGAAGCCGTCCAGGCTCTTGCCCTTGAAGTACTGGCCGCCCCAGCCGAACTGGACGTCGCGGGCGCTGACGTCGTTGACGACCAGGTAGCCGAACACGTGGTCCAGCGCCCGCGCCCGCGGGATGTTGGCCCCGGCCGTGCCGATGACGATGCCGAGCTCGACCTCCCAGTCGACCTGCGAGGTGACGGCGGGGTCCATGACGACGTCGTCGAATGGGCCGGCGACGCTGGTGGCCGCCTTGGTGAAGACGGTCGGCGGGTCGACCGGCTTGCCCGCGGCGCGAGCGCTCTCCTCCGCGTGCGCCCGGTAGTTGCGGCCGATCGCGACCACGTTGCCGCGGGGGTTCGGAAGCGGCGCGGCCAGGCGCACGCCGGCCAGGCTGTGAACCTTGCCGTTCGGGCGGCGCGCCAGCGCCAGGCCCTCCTCGCCGGAGTCGATGAGGGACAGCATGCCGTCCGGCTGCGCCAGCTCGACGACCTCCTCCCGGCCGCGCAGGACGCCGAGGCGAAAGCCGTCTGGCGTGCGCAACGTGAGCAGCTTCACGGGTGGGCTGCCACGTCGGAACGCAGCCGCTGCCCGATGAGCCGCGCGCACTCGCGCATCAGGTCGAGCACCTGCTGCTCGATCTGGACGCGCTCCTTGCTCGCGCCGCACAGGGTGCCGAAAAACCGGCCCTCGGCCGTGAACACCGGGTACGAGACGAAGGTCTGGATCTCAAGCAGCCGCGCCACGCTGCTGCTCGGGAACCGCTTCTGGGCGTCGTCGGTGTAGTGCGGGCCGCCCTCGACGACGAAACGGCACACGCCCTCGGACCAGGGAAGCGTCACGTCCTCGGGGATGTGGAACGCCTCGCTGCGGTTGACCGAGAAGACGATGTACTGCTCGTCGCTGAAGAGGCGCGTCTCCGCGAGATAGGTCGAGCTGAGGCCGGTCAGATCCGACAGCCGCTCCAGCACGCCGCGGGCCACGGTCTCGAGGTCGCCGCCGTTCCTGGCCGCCTGCTCGAGGAGCTCGCGCGCTGTCGGCGCCATGAGAAGTACGGTATCAATGTTGATCCGCAACCTGGTCGGGCCGGACTGGACCGCGCCGGACGTCGCCGAATCCCTGCCCGTGTACAACCCCGCGACCGGCGAAGTCATCGAGCAGGTGCCGCTCTCCGGCCCGCGCGAGGTCGACCTGGCCGCCGCCGCGGCGTTGTCCGCCTTCGCGACCTGGTCGCGGACGGCGGTGATGGAGCGGGTGCGGCTGATGTTCCGCTACAAGGCGCTGCTCGAAGAGCGTTTCGAAGAGTTGGCGGCGATCATCACCCGCCATCACGGCAAGACCCTCGACGAGGCGCGGGGCGAGGTCCGGCGCGGGATCGAGGTCGTCGACTTCGCGTGCGGCGCGCCGACGCTGCTCCAGGGCCGGACCCTGCGCGACGTTTCCGGCGGGGTGGACCAGGACCTCTACCGCTACCCGGTCGGCGTGTGCGCCGGGATCCCTCCGTTCAACTTCCCTGTGATGATCCCGCTGTGGATGTTCCCGCTCGCGGTCGTGGCCGGGAACACGTTCATCCTCAAGCCCTCCGAGCGCACCCCGCTCGGCGGCGTTCGCCTGGCGGAGCTGTTCCTCGATGCGGGGTTTCCGCCCGGCGTCCTCAACGTCGTTAACGGCTCGTCGCAGGCGGTCGGGGCGCTGCTCGAGCACCCCGCCGTCGGCGCGATCTCGTTCGTCGGCTCGGCGCCGGTCGCGCGCCACGTCTACACGACGGCGGCGGCGCACGGTAAGCGGGTGCAGGCGCTGGGCGGCGCCAAGAACCACATCGTGGTCATGCCCGACGCCGACCCGGAGATGGCGGTGCCGGCGATCCTGAACTCGGCGTTCGGCAACGCGGGGGAGCGCTGCCTGGCCGGCTCGGTCGCGGTCGCCGTCGGCGCTGCGGCCGACTCCCTCCTCGACCCGCTGCGCGAGGCCGCGTCGCGGATGGTCGTCGGGCCGGGAGACGAGGATGGCGTGCAGGTCGGCCCGCTGATCCGCGCCGAGCACCGCGACCGCGTCGCCTCTTACGTCGAGGCCGGCGTCAAGGAGGGCGCGCACCTCGTCGTCGACGGCCGCCCCGAGATGTCGCGCCGCGGGTTCTTTCTCGGCCCGACCATCCTCGACCGCGTGACCCCGGTGATGTCGGTCGGTCGGGAGGAGATATTCGGGCCCGTGCTGTCGGTGTCGCGTGCGACCGACCTCGACGAGGCCATAGCCCAGGCCAACGCGTCTTCGCTCGGCAACATGGCGACGATCTTCACGCGCTCGGGCCGCGCCGGACGCGAGTTCCGCGAACGGGTCGAGGCGGGGATGACCGGGATCAACGTACCCGTCGCCCAGCCTTTCGCGTTCTTCCCTTTCAGTGGCTGGAAGGGATCGTTCTTCGGTGACCTGCACGTGCACGGGTCCGACGGCGTCGAGTTCTACACGCGTAAGAAGGTCGTGGTGACCCGCTGGTGATCGGCCGGCTCTTCTCCTGGACGGTGACCGTGCTGTTCGGTGTGCTCACGCTGCTCCTCGGCTTCGAGAGCTGGGCCCTGCTCACCAACCACACGCCGATCACGTATTACGTCCGGCCGGCCGTGCACGCCTATCCCGGGTTCGCCTTCGTGATCGCAATCGTCATCGGCGTCCTGCTGGGACACTTTTTGTGGGGGCCGGCGTACGGCCGCACCTCTCCGGTGAAGAGACCGTGACCTTCACCCCCGACGCGATCATCGCCCTCCTGTTTACGGCGTTTACCCTCGTCGCGTTTCTCTTGATGCTCCAGGAGTCGTTTGCGCTCGGACGTGGCGACGACCCCGCCAGCAACGAGGTGCGCTCCCTCGTCCGTCGCTTTCCGCGCGTGACCTACGCTTTCGCGGTCTTGATCGGCATGGTTCTCGGCCACCTGCTCTGGCCGTAAGAGCACTCGCGGCGGAGAGCCGCCGGACGGAGTGGATCGGCGTCGCCCTGGTGCTCGTATCCGCGACGGCTTTCGGCACCAACGCCATCTTCGCCAAGCTCGCCTACCGCGCCGGGCTCAGCCCCACGCAAACGCTCGCGTTCCGCTTCGTCCTGGCCGCGGTCGGCATGTGGGGGCTCGCCCTGGTGCTGCGCCAGAACCCGCTGCGGTTCGAGCGCCAGAGCCTGCTCGCGCTGCTCGGCCTCGGCGCGGTCGTCTACACCGGCCAGTCGCTGACCTACTTCACTGCCCTGCAGACGCTGCCCGCGTCGCTGTGCGTGCTCATCGTCTACATCTATCCGAGCCTGGTCGTGCTCGCGGGCAGGCTGTTCCTCCGCCGGCCGGTGTCGTCGTGGCACACGGTCGCTCTGTTGGGCAGCTTCGCCGGCCTGGTGCTGCTCGTCGGGGGCGCGGAGCTGCGCGCCGGTTGGGGACTCGTGTTCGCGATCGCCGCGCCGGCGATCTACACGGCCTACATCCTTCTGAGCGAGAGCGTGATGAAGCGCGTCCCGGCGGTCGGGGCGAGCGCGGTCATCATGTCCGGCGCCGGGATCACGTTCGCGGTCATCGCCCTCTTCCAGGGTCAGCTCAGGATGCCGGCGTCCGGCAACGGGTCGATGGTGGTGCTGGCCCTGGCGTTGATCCCGACGATGATCGCCATCTCGACCTTCCTGGCCGGCCTGCCTCGAGTGGGCGCGGCGCGCGCGTCTCTGCTGAGCACATGGGAGCCGGTCGTGACGGTGATCCTGGCCGTGATCATCTTCGGCGACCGTTTCTCGCTGGTCCAGGCGCTGGGCGGCGTGCTCATCCTTGCCGCAGTGGTCATGCAAGCCGGTCGCGTAGGTCGCACAGCGCCGGGTGCAGCTGGTGCGCTCCCATGACGCCCGAGAGGTCGAGCCGCGATTCCTTCCAGCCTCGGGGGTCCCAGCACTCCACTATCCTGCCGGGACATGGGCGGGGCGTTCCTCCAGCTCGACTACCTCTACACGCCGTCGAAGGACGTAGCCGAGGACGCGAAGTTCTACACCGACGTCGTCGGCGGCAACCTCGCCTTCGCCGTCGAGGGGATGGGCGCACGCGTGGCGATGGTCGAGCTGACCGACGGCCCGCCGCACGTCCTGCTCACCGACCACCTGGATGGCGAGCGGCCCATCTACATCTACCGCGTCGAAGACCTTCGCAAGGCCGTCGCCTCGCTGAAGCGGCGCGGCCTCGAGGGCGAGCGCCGGCTCGAGATCCCCATGGGCCCCTGCTCATCGTTCACGCTGCCCAACGGCCACCGCATCGCCCTCTATGAGGCTTCGCGGCCGGAAGTCCTGAAACATTTCCTCGGTCGCCGAGATTTCTGAGCTGAGATGAGTACCAAGCGCTGGATCCTGGCCGCCGCGGTGCTCGGCTCGGGGATCGTCTTCCTCGACTCGACGGTCGTCAACGTCGCCCTGCCCCGGATCGGCCGCGACCTGCCGCGCATCTTCCTCGGCGTCCTGGAGGGCCAGTCGTACGTCTACAACGCGTACCTGCTGACCCTCAGCGCGCTCCTCATCCTGGCCGGAGCGGTCAACGACTTCTACGGCCGCAAGCGGACGTTCCTGCTCGGGCTGCTGGGCTTCGGCGCCACGTCGGCGCTGTGCGGGTTCGCTCCGAACATGGAGCTGCTGGTGCTCTTCCGCGTCCTGCAAGGCGCGGCGGGAGCGCTGCTCGTTCCCGGTTCGCTGGCCCTGATCACGGCCAACTTCGCCGGCCAGGAGCAGGGACGGGCGTTCGGCCTGTGGGCCGGCGCCTCGGGCGCGACGACGATCCTCGGCCCGGTGGTCGGCGGCGTGTTCGTCGACACGATCTCCTGGCGCTCGGCCTTCTTCATCAACGTCCCGATCGTGATCGTGGCGGCGTGGGCGACCTGGCGCCACGTGCCCGAGAGCCGCGACGAGGGCGCGTCGCGTTCGTTCGACTGGCTGGGCGCCGCGATCGTCGCGCTCGCAGTGGGAGGTCTTGCGTTCGGCGCCATCTACGGCCAGCAGCGCGCGTGGCGCGACCCTCTCGGCTACGTGATCCTCGGGGTCGGCGTGGTGGCCACCGCGGCGCTGCCGTTCTGGATGCGGACAGCGCGGCACCCTCTCATCCCGCTCGAGCTGTTCCGCTCGCGCAACTTCACGGTCACCAACATCTCGACTCTCTTGATCTACGGCGCCCTGTACGTCGTCTTCTATTACCTCGGGCTGTTCCAGCAGGGCACGCTCGGCTACACCGCCGCGGCCGCGGGCGCCGCCGGCATCCCCGGGACGCTGTTCCTGATCTTCTTCTCGCCGCGGTTTGGAAGCCTCGCCGCGAAGTACGGTCCGCGCATCTTCATGACTGTCGGGCCTCTGCTGATGGGACTTGGCGTGCTCTGGTTCGCCCGCGTGCCCGCCTCGAGCGTCCCCTGGAGGCTCGTGCCCGGCAACCTGTCGACCTACATTCCGCCGGCCTCGTACTTCATCGACTTCCTGCCCGGCGGTGTGATCTTCGGGCTCGGGATCATGATGATGGTCGCGCCGCTGACGACCGCGCTCATGACCTCGGTGCCGGTGCGACACTCTGGACTCGGCTCGGCGATCAACAACGCGATCTCGCGCGTGGGTCCGCAGCTGGCCGGGGCGCTGATCTTCGTCTTCCTGACCGCGTCCTTCTACTCCTACCTGGCCTCGCGGCTGCCGGGCGTCGACGTCTCATCGGAGGCGTTTCGGGCCAACGTGAGCCCGCTGAACACGCCGGCGGACGCGCACATCGTCGCGGTCGTCCGCGAGGCGTCGACGACCTCGTTTCACCTGGCGATGCTGATCGGCGTTGCGCTGCTGTTCGCGGGTGCGATCGTCAACGCCGTGGGCATCCAGAACCGCGCGCGCAGGCCGGAAGAGGCCGATGAGGAGGCGAAGCAGCCGGCCTCGGCGACGACCGCCTGACCAGTAGCGTCGGTCCGAGCGACCTCCTAGACGGTCGTCATGACGAGCTCGCGGGGAGGGTCGGGCGGGCCGAAGAACTCGTCGAGCCAGGCGGCGTGCTCCGGTGCCGCGGGCGCGTAGACGACGACGCGCCGCCATCCCTCGGTCTCGAACCAGTCGGGCCGCTCGGGGCTGATGAGCGCGATCACGCCGCCGGGCGCGGTGACCCGCCGCAGCTCCGCCAGCACGGCGGGGTCTGGACCGAGTGCGCCGCAGGCCGCCGTCAGCTGCGAGCAGGCGCTGGCGAGCGGCAGGGACTCGGCCCAACCCGCGAGCGCGCGCACGGCCGGCAT
>DATEGB010000102.1:0-37162 GCA_035280365.1 Candidatus Dormiibacterota bacterium
CGGCGGGCGCGCTGGGCGGAGTCTCGATCGCGGCCGGGGCCGAGGGCGCCGGGGCTGCGGGGGCAGGCGGAAACGTCGCGGCCGGCATCGAGGGATAGGTCTGCACCGGCCGGTCGGGCGCCTCGTAGACCGAGCCGCGGACGGCTGGCTCATCGCGCCTGGGCGGGGCGATGAAGGGGGCCTGGACGGCAAGATTGGGAGCGCTGGGCGGAGAGGCCGGGGGTACCGTTGAGCCCGGGAGGAAAGGCGTGATCGCGGGGATCTCTCGTCCGCCCGCGCGAGTCGCGAGCTCCGACTGGGCCGCCATCTGGCGGTCGGGCGCCAGAAGAGGCGCCGCCATCTCGCGGAGCGCTGCCTGGGCGCGGTCGGCCGAAGGGCCCATGGCTCCGCTCGCCATCGAGCGCATCGTGACCACGAGGCCGGGCGGGATGTTGCCCGGGGCCGGGGCGCCGGCGGGGTCGACCCCGAACGCGGCGCAGACCGCCATGCCGCACGAGCGGACGTCGGCCCGGAGGTCGCTCTGCGAGGGTGCGCCTCGAACCGCAGCCGCCGGATGGCCCGCAAGCCTGACCTCGCCGTTGGAGGTGACCCGGACGGCGGTGGCGCCGAAGCCGCCCATTGCGATGCCGGTCTCGTGCAGGGCCGCAACTCCGGAGAGCACCGCCGCGCCGAGCGCGGCGGCTGCCCCGGGCGTCATCGGCCCGCGGGTCAGGATCGAGCTGAGCGGCGTGCCTTCGTTCGGCTCGACCGCGACCCAGATCCCGTTCGAGTCGGTACCCCACGCGAGCACTGGGGAGAGGGCGGGGTGGCGGTGCTCGAACAGGCGTTGGAGGCGGGGCACGGCGGCCGTGGCCTCCGCCTGCGGGACGGGTATCTCGTGGACGACGGCCGGCTTGCCGTTCTTGAGGACGGCCTTCCAGCCCTGGCCCGCGCCGGGCCCAATCAGTTCGATCAGCTTCGGTTTCGGCTCAGATTCGGGCATTTGAGGGTGCATGGTACATTTGCGGGACGTGGCTTACGTCATCGTCCAGCCCTGCATAGACGTCAAAGACGCCTCCTGCGTCGAGGTTTGCCCGGTCGACTGTATTCATTCCGACGACTCGGCGAACATGTACTACATCGACCCGGACGAGTGCATCGACTGCGGCGCCTGCGTCGATCCGTGTCCCGTTGACGCGATCTTCCCGGAGGATGAAGTGCCTGAGCAATGGCGGAACTTCATCCAGATCAACGCCGACTACTTCAAAAACCGGTAGCGACTTCCCGATCACGATCAGCTAAACGGGTTGGCCAGACACGCCGTAACGCTGATCCCGGGGGACGGCGTCGGCCCTGAGATCTGCGAGGCGTCGCGTCGCGTGCTCGAGGCGACCGGGGTCGGGTTCGACTGGGACGTCCAGAACGCGGGAGAGGCCGCGATCGCGGAGTTCGGCACACCGCTTCCCGAGAAGGTCCTGGACTCGATCCGCAAGAACAGGGTCGCGCTCAAGGGCCCGATCACAACGCCGGTCGGCAGCGGCTTCCGGAGCGTCAATGTGGCCCTGCGTCAGGCGCTGGACCTCTACGCGCTCGTGCGGCCGGTCAAGGCCTACAAGGGAGCTCGCAACCTCCGCGACGACCTCGACTTCATCATCGTGCGCGAGAACACCGAAGACATCTACGCCGGCATCGAATTCGAGCAGGGCACTCCCGACGCGCAGCACCTGATCGAAGAGATTTCAGGCCTTCTTAAGAAGAAGATCAGGACCGACAGCGGACTTTCGATCAAGCCCATCTCCATCGCCGGCTCGGAACGGATCGTGCAGTTCGCGTTCGACTACGCCCGACGCAACGGCCGGCGCAAGGTGACCGCCGTGCACAAGGCGAACATCATGAAGCACACCGACGGCCTCTTCCTCGCGGTGGCGCGAAAGGTGGCCGAGAAGAACACGGACATCCAGTTCGAGGACCGCATCGTCGACAACATGTGCATGCAGCTCGTGCTGCGGCCCAAGGAGTACGACATCCTCTGCTGCCCGAACCTGTACGGCGACATCATCTCCGACCTCGGCGCCGGCATGATCGGCGGGCTTGGACTCGCGCCCGGCGCGAACATCGGCATCAACGGCGCGGTCTTCGAGGCCACGCACGGCAGCGCGCCGAAGTACGCGGGACAGAACAAGGTCAACCCTATGGCCGTGATGCTGTCGGGCGTGCTGATGCTGCGCTACCTCGAGGAGAGCCAGGCGGCTGACGCGCTCGAGAAGGCGGTCGCCAGCGTGATCGCGCTGGGGGAGAACGTGACTTACGACCTGAAGGAGAAGCGCGACGATCCGACCGCCGTCGGGACCAGCCAGGTCGCCGACGCGGTGATTGCCCAGCTCAAAGCGGGTGCGGCCGCCTAAGGACAGCACCGACGAACTCCGGCGCCTGCGCAAGCTCTGGGATGAGCACACGCACACGCTCGCGCCCGTCACCGGCCCGGACCCGCGGCAACAGGAGGTGGCGCTCTACGCGTCCTGGATCGGCAGCATTGTCGAGGCCGCGTTGCGTCGAGGCTCGCTGGACCGCAACCGTGCCTCGATGCTCGTGCAGCGGCGGATGGAAGGGAACGAGCGCCTCTTCCGGGCGGCCGGCGAGCTGGGTGAGCCTGTGCGGTCCTACGTCGCCCGGTTGATCGCTCTCGAGGATCTCCTGGCAGAATTGCCGGTCAAATGAGGCTGGTGGCGCTGGCCGCCGCGGCTGTCGTGGTCGGGGCGTGCAACAACTCGGAGGCGCCGCTCGCGGTCTCGAACCCCGCGTCCGGCCCGCGCGTCCTCGTGGCCGCCCCCGACTTCGGCGACCAGCCGAGGTTCTCCGACCGCACCGGCCGGCTGCCGGTGCTGAGCCTGCAGAGCCTGTTCCACCCGAGCTACATCGTGCCGGGCGACCCCAGCCGGGTCCGCACCCTGCTGGTCACCGGCGACGTGATCCCGGCCCGTGGGGTCGACTACTTCGCGACCAGCCGGCATGACTTCCTGTGGCCGTTCCGGCGCACCGCGGACTACACGAAGAATGCGGACATCACCTACATCAACCTCGAGTCGCCGCTCTTCGCCGGCTGTCCGGTGAATCCCGGCCCGAGCTTCACCTTCTGCGGCGATGCGCGCTTCGTGGACGGGCTGACGCTGATGGGCGCCGACGTCGCCAACCTGGCCAACAACCACCTGACCAACTACGGCGCCGAGGGCGTGACCCTCACCGACCAGCTGCTGCACCAGCACGGCATCCAGACCTCGGGGCTCGGCCCGGTCGCCGTGATCGGCGTCCGCGGCATCAAGTTCGGCTTCGTCGGGTTCAACGGCGTGGGCCGCGCGATCGACAAGACGGCGCTGAAGGCGGGCATCGAGCGCGCCCGGCAGCTGGTCGACATCGTCGTCGTCCAGTTCCACTGGGGCAAGGAGTACGAGCGCCAACCCATGGCCGACCCTCACGTCCCGACCCCGGACGACCCCGTGGTCATCGGCCACGATGCCATCGATTGGGGCGCCGACATCGTGATCGGCAATCACCCGCACTGGTACCAGGGGATCGAGATCTACCACGGCAAGCTGATCACCTACGCGCACGGCAATTTCGTCTTCGACCAGATGTGGTCGGAGGAGACGCGGGAGGGAGTGATCGGGACGTACACCTTCTACGGCACGCAGCTTGTGGCGGCGACGTGGAAGGCGTACCGAATCTACGACTACGGGCAGCCGGTGTTCATGAACGCGAAGGACAACGCAACCGCGCTCCAGACCATGGAGGCGGCAAGCGACCAGCTCGCGCTTCGCCTGCACGAGCAGGCCACGTCGCCGGTCCCGGCCATGCCGCCGCCACCCGCGACTGCCCCAGAACATGCGCCCGCTTAGCTAAAATCCCGGCGACATCCCAGCCAACGTCCCAGCACAACGATCCTTCACGCGGGCCAAGTTCCGGC
Source organism: Candidatus Dormiibacterota bacterium (assembly GCA_035280365.1). GTDB lineage: Bacteria > Chloroflexota > Dormibacteria > Dormibacterales > Dormibacteraceae > 40CM-4-65-16. The sequence continues at coordinate 3,941 of DATEGB010000102.1, forward strand.
GCCAGCGCGAGCGTTTCACGTTCTTTGTCTCGCTGGGCGTCATCGCGGCCGCGATCGCGACCACCGTCTACGTCGCGCACAACCGGACCTCGCCGTTCGACTTCAACCTGCAGAGCGCGACCGCGCCCGCAACGCAGCGGTACGACCACTTCGACTTCTCCACGTGGTGGCTCGCCACCCACGGCCAACCGAGCCTGGCGATCCACGGCCAGGCCGCCTACCTGGTCGACCTCGATGCCCGCCAGGTGCTCTGGCAGCGCGACCCCGAAACGTCTCGCGCGCCGGCGAGCCTCACCAAGCTGATCACCGCCATGGTCGCCGTCGACGATGCGGGCTCGCTGGACGGCGTGGTCGAGGTGACCACGCAGGCGACGCAGGTCGTCCCCAGTGTGATGGGCCTGACGCCGGGCGAGAAGCTCACCGTGCGCGAGCTCGTCGAGGGCATGCTGCTCGATTCGGGCAACGACGCCGCCGAGGCGCTCGCCAACGGCATCGTCCCCCGCGACCGCTTCATCCGGCAGATGAACCAGAAGGCGAAGGGCATCGGCCTGACGGCGAGCCACTTCGTCACGCCGAGCGGCCTCGACGCGCCCGGTCACGGGATGTCCGCGCACGACCTGGTCCACGCGGCGGCCTACCTCGACACGTACTACCCGCAGCTCGCGGCGATCGCGGGGACGAAGGACTTCGCCATCGCGGCCACCGCGACGCACAAGGCCTTCTACCCCCACAACCTCAACCGCCTGCTCTGGACCTACCCGGGCGCGACCGGGCTCAAGACGGGGCTGACCGACAACGCCGGCGGCTGCATGCTCGCGACCGCGACACGAGGTGGCCGGCACTTGATCGCGGTGGTGCTCAACGCCACCGGCTACTCCACGAACGACGCCGCGATTCTGTTGAACTACGGCTTCAGCGTTCACCCGGCGCGCGCGTTCGGCCCATTCTCGGCCTCTAGCTAGACTTCGAAAGTCGTGACTCGCCTGACAGGCCTCGAGGCCCTCGAGGTGCTCGACTCGCGCGGCAACCCGACCGTCGCGGTCACCGCGCACACCCCAGAAGGCGCCGGGCGCGCGATGGTGCCCTCGGGCGCATCAACGGGCGTGCACGAGGCGGTCGAGCTCCGCGACGGCGACCCCAGGCGCTACGGGGGCAAAGGCGTGCTCAGGGCGGTGGCCAACGTCGAGGGCGAGATCGCCAGGCGCCTCGAAGGATTCGACGTCGAGGACCAGCAGGCGATCGACCAGGCCATGATCGAGCTCGACGGCACGCCCAACAAAGGCCGCCTCGGCGCCAACGCGATCCTGGGTGTGTCGCTGGCCGTGGCCCAGGCGGCGGCCAGAACGAGAGGGGTGCCCCTGTATCGGCACCTCGGCGGCGAGGAGGCGACGCTGCTTCCCCTGCCGATGGCGAACATCCTCAACGGCGGCGCGCACGCCGACACGTCCGTCGACCTGCAGGAGTTCATGGTCTGCGCCGTCGGCGCCCCGACCTTCGCCGAAGCCATCCGCGCGACCGCCGAGGTGTACCACGCCCTGAAGTCCGTGCTGAAGACGCAGGGCCTGCCGACAGCGGTGGGCGACGAGGGCGGCTTCGCTCCCAACCTACCCTCCAACGAGGACGCGCTCAAGCTGATCATGGAAGGCATCCGCAAGGCTGGCTACGAACCCGGCCGCGACATCGCGATCGCGCTCGACCCCGCGTCCAGCGAGTTCTACAAAGACGGCAAGTACGTCCTGAAGGGCGAAGGCCGCACGCTGGACGGCGCTGCGCTGGAGAAGCTCTACGAGGACTGGATCGCGCGCTACCCGATCGTCTCCATCGAAGACGGCATGGCCGAGGACGACTGGGACGGCTGGAAGCAGCTCACCGACGCGGTGGGCGCTCGGGTTCAGCTTGTCGGCGACGACCTGTTCGTGACCAACGTGGGACGGCTGAAGCAAGGCATCGACCGCGGCGTCGCCAACTCGATCCTGATCAAGGTCAACCAGATCGGGACGCTGACCGAAACGCTCGAGGCGATCGAGCTCGCGCGCAGGGCCGGCTACAGCGCCGTCATCTCCCACCGCTCGGGCGAGACCGAGGACACGACGATCGCCGACCTGGCGGTGGCCACCGGGGCGGGGATGATCAAGACCGGCGCGCCCGCGCGCTCGGATCGCGTGGCCAAGTACAACCGCCTGCTGCAGATCGAGGTTGAGCTGGGCGAGGCGGCGGCGTACGCGGGCCGCGCGAAATTGAGGTGACCCAGGCAGTGAAGCCGGCGTCGCGCGCCGTGCACGCGGGCCGCGAGCTGTCGGCCCGAAGCCCGCTCGCGCCCGACCTGAGCCAGTCTTCCGTTCACGTGTACACGGACCTCGACGACTACGACGCCGTCGCCCGGGGCGAGCGGCCCGGCCACTACTACGGCCGCAACTCGAACGCCAACCGCGACATGCTCGAGCGCGCGGTGGCCGACCTCGAAAGCGCACCCGCGGCCGTCGCCACCGCGTCGGGCATGGCCGCGCTGCATGGCGCGATCCTCGCCCTGGCGCCAAGTCCGGTCACGGTCGTCGCCACCCGCGAGCTGTACGGTGGCACTGCCGCGCTGCTGCGACAGGACCTCGAGCCGCTCGGCTACGAGGCGGTCTTCGTCGACCTGACGGACCTCGACGCCACGCGCCGCGCGGTGCAGCGCGCGGGCCTGGTCATCGCGGAGACGATCACGAACCCGCTGTGCCGCGTGCCCGACCTCGACGCAATCGGCGCCATGTGCCGCGAACGCGGTGCGCCGCTGATTGTCGACAACACCTTCGCCACGCCGCTGCTGTGCCGCCCGCTGGAGCACGGTGCGACCGTGGTGATGCACAGCGCGACGAAGTACCTCGGCGGCCATTCGGACCTGGTGGCCGGCGTCATCGCAGGCGACTCCAAGACGATGGGCGTGGCACGAGCGCGTTCCGCGCGCACGGGCACCACGCTCGGGCCCTTTGACGCGTGGCTCGCCCTGCGCGGGCTGCGCACGCTGGACGTGCGCATGCGACGGCACAGCGACAACTCGCTGGCCCTGGCGCGGGCCATGAAGTCGATGCGTGGGGTCGCGCGCGTCCACCATCCGCTGCTGGACGGGCCCAACCCTCGACTGCCGGACGGGTCTGGGGGCATGATGGCGTTCGACCTCGTAGGCGGACGCGACGCGGTGCAGCGGATGATCGAGCGGTTCCAGCTGGTGAGGTTCGCAGCCAGCCTCGGTGGCGTGGAGACGACGATCTCGTATCCCGAGATCACCTCGCACCGTTCGATGAGCGTGGAGGAGCGGCGGGAGCTCGGCGTCGGCCCCGGCACGGTCAGGGTCTCGGTCGGGATCGAAGATCCGGAGGACATCGTCGACGACTTTGCTCACGCCCTCGCGTCCTAGCCCTTGGCCGCGTACACGCTCCTCCAGCTCTTCGAGGTCGCGGTCGCGAGCCTCGTCCTGCTCATCGGGGTCCTGAAGGGCTGGGGGCCGGTCGCGCTTCTCGGCGGCGGTTTTCTGATCGGCAAGGCGATCCTGAACGTCCTGTGGCCGGAGGGCGGCAGCGTCTACCGCCGCTCGATCATCGGCTACGGCGTGGGCGGGGTCTTCGTCCTCGGCGGCCTTCTGATCGTGCACTTCGCGCAATAGCCGTTCTTATCCTGTAGCGACATGGCCGCCACGGTGAGCCCGGGGATCACGAAGCTCGTCGGCAACACGCCCCTACTGCGCGTGCGCCTCTTCGAGCGCGAGTTTCCGCACGTCGACGTCTACGCCAAGGCCGAGTGGTTCAACCCGGGCGGCTCGGTCAAGGACCGCGCCGCGCTGGCCATGATCGAGGACGGCGAGGGCCGCGGCACGCTGACCAGGGAGAAGACGATCATCGACTCCACGTCGGGCAACACCGGCATCGCGCTCGCGCTGATGGGCGCCGCCAAGGGATACCGGGTCAGGCTCGTCATGCCGGCCAACGTCAGCGCGGAGCGCAAGGCGCTCGTCACCGCCTACGGGGCGGAGATCGTCTACAGCGACGCCGGCGAAGGCTCGGACGGCGCCATTCGCCTGGTGCGCGACATCGTGGCCGGCGACCCGGACGCGTACTTCTATCCGGACCAGTACTCCAACCCCGCCAACCCGCGCGCGCACTACGACGGCACGGCGGTCGAGATCCTCGAGCAGACAGGCGGCAGGATCACGCACTTCGTGGCGGGGCTCGGCACAACCGGCACCTTCGTCGGCACGGCCCGGCGCCTCAAGGAGCACGACGGCTCGGTCAGGACGATCGCGGTGGAGCCGGAGGACTCGTTCCACGGCCTGGAAGGGCTGAAGCATCTCCCGACCGCGATCGTGCCCAGGATCTGGGACGAAACCCTCGCCGACGAGGTCCTGTGGTGCCCGACCGAGCCCGCCTACGACATGGCGCGTGCGGTCGCGCGCGGCGAAGGCTTGCTGGTCGGCCACTCGAGCGGTGCTGCGCTGTGGGCGGTGCGCAAATTGGCGGAGACGATTCGCGAGGGTGTCGTCGTCACGGTCTTCCCCGACTCCGGCGACCGCTATCTGTCGACTGGTCTGTACGGCTCACGCAGGAGGTGAAGATCCGGCGGGAGGCATACGAGTCGATTCGGGCTCACGGGGCTCGCGGCTTTCCCTATGAGATCTGCGGGCTCTTGATCGGCAAACCGGATGAGCAGCTGATCACCGAGGTGCGGCCGACCAAGAACCTGGAGACGCAGAACCCCGAGGTGCGCTACCTGATCGACGACAGGGAGGACATGCGCATCCGCAAGGAGCTGTACAAGACCGACCTCGACGTCGTCGGCTATTACCACAGCCACCCGAACCATCCCGCGCAGCCCTCGATCTTCGACACCGAGCGCTCGTGGGAGAGGTACGTCTACGTGATCGTGTCGGTGCGGGACGGCACGCCGGCGGACGTGAATGCCTTTGTCGCGCAGAACGACCGGGGTCCGATGGTTCACGAGCCACTCGAGGTCGTGTAAGCATCCAAGCCCCGCCGGCCGTCAGGTGGCTCAACCGCAACGTCGTCGGCATCGGCCTGGCCGACCTGGCCGCGGACGCGAACTACGAGATGGTGCTCGCGGTCCTGCCGCTGTTCATCACCGCGGGACTTGGCGCACCCGCGCTTGCTGTAGGACTGGTCGAGGGCGTGGCTGACGGCTCGTCCGCGGCGGTCAAGGTGTGGAGCGGCTGGTACAGCGACCGCGTCGCCTGGCGCAAGTCGCTCGCCGTCGGCGGCTACGGTGCGACCGGCTTCGGCTTCGCGCTCCTGGTCGCGGTGACGACGTGGCCGCAGGTGCTCGTCTCACGCGCGTTCGCGTGGGTCGGGCGCGGCCTGCGGCAGCCGATCCGGCAGGCGATGCTCGCGGGTTCGGTCGAGAAGAAGGACCTCGGCAAGGCGTTTGGGTTCCACGAGGCATTGGACACCGCCGGCGCGCTCATCGGGCCGGCGACCGCCTTCATCCTGCTGGCGACGGGCCAGGGCTTTCGCACGGTCTTCGCGGTCGCGATGATCCCCGCGGTCCTGGCGGTCACGTCTTTCGGCGTCCTCGCGCGTGACCCGCGACGACGCGGCGACCGTGACGCGGCGCCCGCCGGCTTCGAGCTGCCGCCCGATTTCTGGCGCCTGATGGCGCCGATCGCAGTCTTCGGCGTGGGCAACTTCGCAACCGCCTTCTTCACCCTGCGGGTGGTGCAGATGCCGCAGCCGGAGCTGAGCCGCCCGGCGGCGACGGCGGCGGCGGTCGGCTTCTACCTCGCCCACAACGCCGTCGGGACCGCAGTCTCGTTCCCCGCCGGAGCGCTGGCCGACCGCGTGGGCAAGGCGCCGGTGCTCGCGGCGGCCTACCTCACGTTCGCCCTCGCGTGTCTCGTCGGCGCGTTCGGCCACGGCTGGACGGCCGTCGCCGCGCTCGCGCTCTTCGTCGGCGCCAAGTCGCCGGTCGTCTCCTCGGTCGAGGGCTCGCTGGGGGGCTCGCTCGTCGACGAGCCCAGGTTGGGTACCGCGTTCGGCGTCCTGAACGGGATCAACGGCGCCGGCGACCTGGCTTCGAGCGTGCTCGCCGGCGTGCTGTGGATAGTGAGCCCCGCCGAGGCCATGGGCTTTGGGGCCGCGCTGAGCGTCATCGCCTCTGCAATCCTGTGGGCATGGCGAGGCCCATCGTTGCCATCGTCGGCCGGCCCAACGTAGGCAAGTCGACCCTTTTCAACCGCGTCCTCGGCTGGCGGAAGGCGATCGTCGACCCGCAGGCCGGACTGACTCGCGACCGCCTCTACGGCGTCGCCGAGTGGCGCGGTCGGGAGTTCACCGTGGTGGACACGGCCGGCCTGGACCTCGACGGAGCGAAAGACTCGTCACGGGCGGCGATCGAGGCGCAGACGAGGATCGCCATCGACCAGGCGGACGTGATCGTCTTCCTGCTCGACGTGCGCCAGGGCCTGACGCCGATCGACCGCGACATCGCACGCATGCTGCGCACGGCACAAAGAAAGCTGATCGTCGCCGCCAACAAGGCCGACTCGCCGTATGACCGTCATTTCGCCCACGAGATGCTCGAGCTCGGCTTCGACGAGCCCGCGTTGATCTCGGCGCAGCACGGCCTGGGCGTGGGCGACCTGCTCGATCGCGTCCTCGAGGGGCTGCCGCCCGCGGAGAAGGCGGAGCACACAGACCAGCAGGCGGACCGACTGGCCATCATGGGCCGGCAGAACGTGGGCAAGTCGTCCCTGTTGAACGCCCTCCTGGGCGACGAACGCGCGCTGGTCAGCCCGACTCCGGGAACGACGCGCGACCCCATCGACACCGAGCTGACCTTCGACGGCGTACCCGTGGTGCTGATCGACACCGCCGGCATCCGGCGCAAGTCCTCGAGCCGCGACAGGCTCGAACGCTACAGCCTGCTGCGCGGCATCCACGCCATGGAGCGCGCCGACGCCGTGCTGCTCGTCATCGACGCGTACGCGGGTGTGCTCGCGCAGGATCAGCACGTCGCGGGTTACGCGCTCGACGCCGGCAAGGGGCTCGTGATCGTCGTCAACAAGGTCGACCTTGTCGAGCCCGAGGTGCGCAAGCCCGCCTACTGGCGCAAAGCGCTGGCATCGCACTTCAAGTTCGCGACATTCGCCCCCGTGGTCACGGTATCGGCCAAGACGAAGGAGGGGATCGGGTCGGTGCTGCCGGTCGCCCTGGAGGTGGTCGGGCAGCGCAGGATCAAGATGCCGCCCAACGAACTGAACCGGGTACTGCGCGAGGCTTTCCTGGAGCACCCGCCGCCGAGCTACAAGGGCCGGCGCCTGAAGCTCACCTACGCCACTCAGGCGGGCGGCGAAACCCCGACCGTGGTGCTGTTCGTCAACGACACCAGCCTCTTGCATTTCTCGTACAGGCGATACCTGGAGAAGAAAGTTCGAGACCGCTTCGGGCTCGTCGGCAACCCGCTCAAGCTCGTGCTGCGGGCGGAAGAGAGCAGGAAATCCAGGGCCAGGGCGGCAAAATAGCCGGGTTTACATTTCGCTCATAGATGTAAAACAGGCGTCTGACCCGGCGGTGATGAATTTGTCCATGCCATGGGCGGAACGATGACTCCGAAGGTGCTCGTCGTCGACGACGAGAAGCACATAGTCGAGCTCGCGCGCCTTTACCTGACCCGCGAGGGATACGAGGTCGAGGGAGTGGGGGATGGGGGGCAGGCGGTGGCCAAGTTTGGCCAGGTCAAGCCCGACCTCGTGATCCTCGACATCATGCTGCCGGGGACGGACGGGCTCACGATCTGCAAAGAGATCCGCAAGCAGAGCCAGGTGCCGATCATCATGCTGACCGCGCGCGACGAGGTCACCGACAAGGTGGTCGGCCTGGAGGTCGGCGCCGACGACTACCTGACCAAGCCGTTCCACCCCCAGGAGCTGGTGGCGCGGGCCAAGGCGTTGCTGCGCCGGGCGCGCACCGAGCCCGACCTGCCAAAGCTGGTCCGCGCGGGCAAGCTCGAGATCGACATCGACCGGCACGAGGTCCGCTTCGGCAGCGAACGCGTCCAGCTGCGGCCCAAGGAGTTCGACCTCCTCGCGTTGCTGGCGCGGCATCCCGGCCGCGTCTTCCAGCGGAGCGAGCTGCTCGACCTCGTCTGGGGCTACGACTTCCCCGGCTACACGCGCACGGTCGACGTCCACGTGCAGCAGGTGCGGGAGAAGCTGGCCGGGGCGAAGATCACAGACCCGAGCATCCAGACCGTCTGGGGCGTCGGGTACCGGCTGGAGCTGGCAGCCAGCTGACGCTCCGCCTGCGTCTCCTTGCCGCCGCGGCCGGCATCGTCGCCGTCAGCCTGCTGCTCGCGGGCGCGCTGACCTGGGTCATGATCCGCGACCTCGAGTTCCAGAGCGTGCAGGACAACCTGGACCGGCAGATTGCGCAGGCGGCAGCGGCGGTTCGGCAACAGGAATGCGTGGTCTCGCCGGCGCCGGGCACGACCTCGTGCCGGCCGGCGTCGCCGGAGGTCTTTCGCGACCGCCTCAACACCGGCGCCGCGCGCCTGGGCGCGGGGCGGTTGCTGCTGCTGGACAGCCAGCGGTACGTCGTCTACGACAGCAACGCCGACGAGAGCGTCGGCACACGGCTGATGCTCGGCCAGTCGACCCGGTTCCCCAACGTGCTCGAGTCGCGCACCACGCTGGGCGACCAGGACTACCTGGCGGCCGCAATGAAGCTGCCGGGGAAGAGGTTCGACCCCCTGGGCGCGACTTACGTGGTGCTCGCCCAGCCGCAGTCGCTCGTCGCGACGGCTGCCGCGGGCGACCTGGCCACCAGGCTGCTCGAGGCCGGTGGCGCGGCGCTGATCGTGGCCATGCTGCTGATCCTCATCGTGAGCCGGTCGGTGACCCGGCCGCTCAGCCAGCTCGCAGCCGCGGCCGAGGACATCGCCGCGGGCAACTACTCGCGCCGGGTGAGCATCGCGGGCCAGGACGAGATCGGCCTGCTCGGCTCCGCCTTCAACCGCATGGCCGAGGCGGTCGAGCGCGCGCGCAAGGTCCAGCGTGACTTCCTGGCCAACGTCTCGCACGAGCTCAAGACGCCGCTCACGAGCCTGATCGGTTTCAGCCACGCGCTCGTAGACGGCAGCCTTCTCAGCGACGCCGAGAGGACGCGGGCGGCGACGATCGTCCACGAGGAGTCGGAGCGGGTCCTACGCATGGCGCAGGAGCTGCTCGACCTTGCGCGCGTCGAGGCGGGTTCGATCTCCATGCACATCACGGCGGTTGACCTGGGGGGACAGCTGCAGCAAGAACTCGAGATGGTCCGTCCGCGCGCTTCGGGCCGGTCGCTGGCGCTGAACCTCAACGTGCCCGACGACATTCCGCCCGTGGCGGCCGACCCGGAGCGACTTCATCAGGTGCTCGACAACCTGCTCGACAACGCGGTCAAGTACGCGCCCCAAGGCACGGCGGTGAATGCGGTAGCGCGGCTGAGCGGCGCCCTGGTCGAGACCGTGATCTCGAACCCGGCGGGCGACCACCGGCCCGACCCTGACCGCATGTTCGACCGCTTCTACCGGGCCGATCCGTCACGCTCGGCCGCGGCTGGCGGAGTCGGGTTGGGCCTGGCCATCTCGCGCGAGCTCATCGCGGCGATGCGCGGCCGGCTGTGGGCGGACTTCGACGACTCCGGCAACCTGCGGGTCCACCTGGCCCTTCCGGCTTCGCGCGAGGCGCTGCCGAAGCCGGTCGTGGAGGTCTCTACGCCGACACGAGCAGCGTGACGGGATTTTCGATCAGTCGCTTGACCTCGGCCATGAACTGGGCCGCTGTCGCGCCGTAGAACACGCGGTGGTCGACCGACAGCGTCATGCGCATGACCTTGCCGGGGACGATGCGCTCGCCTTCGACGACCGGCAGTTCCTTGATCGCGCCGACGGCGAGGATCGCCGCCTCGGGCGGATTGATGATCGCCGTGAACTCGTCGACGCCATACATGCCGAGGTTCGAGATGGAGAAGGTGGCGCCGCTCAGGTCGCCTTCCGCCGGCCGGCCGGAACGCGCGCGCTCGATTACCTGCCGCGACTCGATCGAGATCTGGACGATGTCCTTGATGTCGGCGTCGTGGACGACGGGGACCAGCAGGCCCATGCCCTGGCTCGGCGGCACCGCCAGGCCGATGTTGATCGAGCGCTTGCGCTGGAACTTGCCTTCGGCCCAGGAGGAGTTGACCTCGGGGAATTTGCGCAGAGCGAGCGCGCACGCGCGGACCAGGAAGTCCGTCATGGTCACTTTCTCGGCGCCAGGCACCGAGTCCTTCAGCTGCTGGCGCATGCTGACCGCCAGGTCGACGCGCGCCTCGACGGTGACCTGAAACTCCGGTACGGTCGCCTTCGACTCCGCCATGCGCTTGGCGATGGTCGCCTGCATGCGGGTCGGCTCGATGACCTCGACCTCCGGCCCGGGCGCGCGCTCCGCGCTGGGCTGTGGACGCCGCCGCTCAGTCTTCGGCCGGGAGCCTCCGGCGGCCATCACGTCCTCTTTCACGATGCGCCCGTCTGGGCCGGAACCCTGCAGCGACGCCAGGTCGACGCCCATCTCCTCGGCCAGGCGCTTCGCCAGGGGTGAGGCCTTGATTCCTTCGCGCTGACCGTCCTGAGGCGGAGCTTCTTGCTTGGGTGCGGCCTTTGGCGGCGCTTCCTTCGGCGGCACGGACTTCTGCGTCGGAGGTGCGGGCTCTTTTGGCGTGGCCTTCTCTGGCGCCTGGGCCCCGCCCTCCGGCGCGCCCTCGCCTGAACCGATGCGCGCGATCGGGGCGCCGATCTTCGCGGGCACGCCCTGCTCGACGAGGATCTGCAGCGTCCCGTCCGCGTCGGCCTCGAGGTCGAACGTGGCCTTGTCGGACTCCACCTCAGCCAGCACGTCGCCGGTCTTCACCTGGTCGCCGCTCTTCTTCTTCCACGCGACGATCGTGCCCTCCTCCATCGTGTCGGAGAGCTTGGGCATGTTGATGTCGGGCACTCAGTCCACCTTCTTGCCCAGCGTGGCGCGCACCAACCGCTTGATGTCCTCGGCGGTCGGGATCGAAGCCTTCTCGAGGCCCTGGCTGTACGGCATCGGCACCTGCGCTCCGCCGAGCCGACGGACCGGGGCGTCGAGGTAGTCGAAGCACCGCTCCTGGGCGCCGGCGGCGACCTCGGCGGTCACGCCGTATGTCGCCCAACCTTCCTCGACCACGACGCATCGGCTCGTCTTGCGTACGGAGTCGACGATCGGCTGCCAGTCGATGGGCCGGATGGAGCGCAGGTCGATGACCTCGGCGTCGATATCCTCCTCCTCGAGTTGCTTGGCCGCCTCGTTGGCGAGCACCGCCATGCGCGAGACGCCGACGACGGTCACGTCCGAGCCTTCGCGCCGTAGCGCCGCCTTGCCGAGCGGCGTCGTGTAGTCGCCCGCGGGCACCACGCCGCGCACGTTGTAGAGGCTCATCGACTCGAGGAACATCACCGGGTTGTCGCCGCGGATCGCGGACTTGAGCATGCCCTTGGCGTCCTCCGGCGTCGTCGGCGCGACCACGAGCAGACCGGGGATGAGGCCGTACAGGACCTCGAAACTGTGCGAGTGCTGCGCCGAGAGCTGGTGGCCCGCGCCTCCCGGCATGCGGATCACCATCGGCACCTTGACCTCGCCGCCGAACATGTAGCGGATCTTCGCGGCGTTGTTGACGATCTGGTCGTAGGCGACGAGCGAAAAGTTGATCGTCATCATCTCCACGACCGGCCGCAGCCCGAGCATCGCGGAGCCGATCGCCGTGCCGACGATGACCTCCTCGGCGATGGGCGCGTCGACGACCCGCTGCGGTCCGAACCTGTCGAGCAGACCCTCGGTGACGCGGTACGCGCCGCCGAACTTGCCGATGTCCTCGCCGATCACGTACACCGAGTCGTCGCGCTCCATCTCCTCGGTGAGCGCCTCGCGCAGCGCGACGCGGTAGAGCTTCTCCTCCGTTGCCGTCGCGACGGCCATCAGACCCAGTCCGCGCGCAGCATCGGGTTGTCATCCCACTGCCCGGCGTACACGTACTTGTAGAGGTCGTCAGTTCTCGGGTCCGGGCTCTCGTCCGCGAACTGGATGATGTCCTTGACCTGGTTGTCGACCTCGACGCGCACGTTCTTGAAGTACTCCTCGTCGGCAAGTCCGCTCTTCTCGAGCTCGTGCTCGAAGGCGACGATGGGGTCGGCCTTGCGCCACTTCACCTTGTCTTCCTCGGAGCGGTACTTGTCCGGATCGACCACCGAGTGGCCCCGGAACCGGTAGCACAGCGCCTCGACGAAGCGCGGCTCCGAGTCCTTGCGCGTCTTCTCCACCATCTCGCTGGTCTTGAGCAGGACCTCGAGCAGGTTCATGCCGTCGACCTGGATCGACTCCATGTCGTACGCGCACGCCTTCTTGTAGATGTCGGCCACGGCCGAGGCCTTCTCCACGGGAGTGCCCATGCCGTAGCGGTTGTTGACGCAGAACCAGACCACCGGCAGGTCGAAGACCTTGGACATGTTCAGCGACTCGTGAAAGGCGCCGATGTTGGTCGCCCCGTCGCCGAACATGCAGAACACGACGTCGGGCTGCTTGCGATACCTGACCGCCCACGCGCCGCCGACCGCCAGCGGCAGATGGCCGCCGACGATGCCGTAGCCGCCCATGAAGCGCCTGCTGTAGTCGACGAGGTGCATCGAGCCGCCGCGGCCGTGCGACGTGCCGGTCTCCTTGCCGAAGAGCTCGGCCATGACGCTCTTGGGATCGACGCCGCGGGCGATGGCGTGGCCGTGCTCGCGGTAGCTCGTGAAGATCCAGTCGTTCGGCTTCAGCGCGAGGATGCCGCCGACGACCGTTGCCTCCTCGCCGATGTTGAGGTGGCAGTAGCCGCCGATCTTGGCCTTGGTGTACTGCTCCTGGGCCCGCTCCTCGAAGCGGCGGATGAGCTGCATCTTGCGGTGCAGCGCGAGCAGGAAGTCGCGGTTGTCCTTGGTCAGCTCGAGCTTCTTGGGCGTGATCGCTCCGGGCACGGCTGGAGGTGGGGAGGAGGGTTTGACGGTGGCAGCCATGGGCTTCTCCTGATTCTGCTGCATCGGAGCCGTCTGGGTGGGCGCCGCGCCGGCCGCGCTGGCGCTCCGGCGGTTGGCGATGTGGATGGCCCGGCCCTGCGCCGCCAGCGCCGCCTCCATGAACGACTCGGGCAGCGTCGGGTGCGCGTGGATGGTGAGGTCGACCTGCTCCAGCGTCAGCCCGTTCTGGACGGCGAGCGTCGCCTCGGCGATGAGGTCGGTCGCGCGAGGGCCGACGATGTGCGCGCCCAGGATCTTGCCGGACTCCGGTTCGGCCACGACTTTGACGAAGCCTTCCGTCTGCCCGAGGGTGAGTGCCCGTCCGGCGGCGGCGAATGGAAACTTCCCGACCTTGACCGCGATCCCCTTGTCCTTCGCATCCTCCTCGGTGAGCCCGACCTGGGCGATCTCCGGGTCGGTGTAGATGCAGTTCGGAGCGGCGTGGTAGTCGGGCACGCGCTTGGAGTGGCCGGCGATGTTCTCGACCACGCAGACGCCCTCGTAGGACGCGACGTGCGCGAGCATGATGCGCTGGACGACATCGCCGATCGCCCAGATCCCGTCGGCGTCGGTGTGCAGGTGCTCGTCCACGACGACGCGGTAGCGGTCGAGCTTGACGCCGGCCTTCTCGGCGTCGAGGCCGTGCGTGTACGGCACGCGGCCGACGGCCAGGAGGACCTGGTCCGCGTCCACCGCGCCCCCCTCGCCGCCGGCTGAGAACCGGACCTGCAGGCCGGCGTTCTGCCGGACGATCTTCTCGACCTTGCTCCCGGTGTGGATCTCGCCGCCCAGTCTTGCGAAGTGCTTCGTGTAGACGTTGACCAGGTCGGCGTCGACCATGGCCAGCACCTGCGGCAGCATCTCCAGCACGGTCACCTTGCTCCCGAGGGCCGCGAACATCGCGGCGAACTCCATCCCGACCACGCCGCCGCCTATCACCGCCAGCCGCTTTGGGACCTCTTTCAGCTCCAGGATCTGGTCGGAGTCGATCGTGAGCTCGGCGCCGGGGAGCGGAATCCGTGCCACCGCCGAGCCGGTGGCGATCACGATGTCCCCGGCCTGGATCGTCTCGCCGCCGACCGCGACCGCGCCCTTGCCCGCCAGGCGGCCGGCGCCCCTGAAGGTCGTCACGCCGCCCGCCTTGAGCAAGCCCTCGACGCCTTTGACCAGCTGGTCGACCACCGCCGCTTTGCGCTTCTGGGCGACCGGCCAGTCGAAGCCGACCTTGTCAGCCACCAGGCCGAACGGCTGGCCGCCCTTGGCAAGCGTGTACAGCTCAGAGGACTGAAGCAGCGCCTTGGTCGGGATGCAGCCCCGGACCAGGCACGTGCCGCCCATGCGGTCCTTCTCGACGATGGCCGTCGTGGCGCCCAGCTGGGCGGCGCGCAGCGCGGCGACGTAGCCCCCCGGCCCACCTCCGATCACGACCACGTCAAAGCTGCCAGCCATAGTTCCTACCTATATGTGATATCGATAGAAATTATGCCGAGAAGTTCACCGAGGCCGTGCCCCGTTCGGGTTGTACCGGTTGACGATCGGCATCCGTCGGTCACGCCCGAAGGCGCGCGGCGTGATCTTCACGCCGGGAGGCGCCTGGCGGCGCTTGTACTCGCTGCGGTCCACCAGCTGGATGACCCGGGCCACGGTCTTCGGGTCGTGCCCGGCCGCCACGAGCTCCTCGGGGCTCAGGTCCTCCTCGACGTAGCCGATGAGGATCGGGTCGAGCACGTCGTACGGAGGCAGGCTGTCGGTGTCCTTTTGTCCTGGCTTGAGCTCCGCCGACGGCGGCTTGGTCATGACCCGTTCTGGGATCGCCGGGCCGAGTGAGTTGCGGTAGCGGCAGAGCTCGTACACCGTCGTCTTGGTGATGTCCTTGAGCACGGCGTAGCCGCCGGCAATGTCACCGTAGAGGGTGCCGTAGCCGGTGGCCAGCTCCGACTTGTTGCCGGTGCTGAGGACGATGTAGCCGAACTTGTTCGAGAGCGCGTGCAGGATGGTCGAGCGGATGCGCGGCTGCAGGTTTTCCTCGGCCACTCCGGGCTGCGTGCCCTGAAAGACAGGGGCCAGGGTCTCCTCGAAGCCGCGGTGCGGCGGTTCGATCGAGAAGTCCATCAGCTGCAGGCCCAGGTTCTCCGCCAACAGTCCGGCGTCCTCGAGGCTCTCGGCCGAGGAGTGGCGCGACGGCATCCGGACGGCGATCACGTTCTGGGAGCCGAGCGCGTCGGCCGCGATCGCCGCGGTAAGCGCGGAATCCACCCCGCCCGACATGCCGATCACGACCTTCCGGAACCCCTGCTTGCGCATGTAGTCGTGGGTGCCGAGGACGACCGCGGCATAGATCTCCGCGGCGCCGTCCAGCGGTTCCGAGTGGCGGTTCTCCAGCTTCGGTTTGGGGCTGCTCTTGCTCGAGCTCCGAAACGTGAGCTCTTCGACCTGCAATTCCAGGCGCGCCGCCGCGTCGGCCTCGTGGCGCAGCGTCTCCGGTGAGTGGTGGACCGGACGCTCGACGTCGATATCGCACACGAGGAGGTCCTCGACGAGCGAGTTCGCATGGGCGACGGGCTTGCCCCTGGTGTCGAAGACGACGCTGTTGCCGTCGAAGACTAGCTCGTCCTGCCCTCCGACGGTGTTGACCCACGCCACGTAGGCGCCGTAGTCCGCGGCCCGGCCTCCCACCATCGCCTCGCGCGGCGCCCGCTTGCCGTAGTGATACGGCGAGCCGTTGATGTTGATCAGGAGCTTGGCGCCGTGTTCGGCCTCCCACGCCATCGGGCCGGCGGGGAACCAGCAGTCTTCGCACACCGAAAGCCCGATGGGCACTCCGTCGAGCTGGATGAGCGGGGCGCGGTGCCCGGGCACGAAGTAGCGCTTCTCGTCGAAGACGCCGTAGTTGGGGAGGAAGACCTTGTGGTAGACGGCCTTGACCTCGCCGTCGCAGATGAACGCGGCCGCGTTGTAGAGGTCGCCGTCACGGTCGACGAAGCCCACGACCACGGCGATGTCCCTCGCCGCCTGGGCGATGAAGTCGAGCTGGGCCAGGTTGTCGCGCACGAACGAAGGCTTCAGGACGAGGTCCTCCGGCGGGTAGCCGGTGATCACGAGCTCGGGAAAGCAGACGATGTCGGCGCCCGCATCGCGCGCCCGGCCGATCCAGTCGACCACCAGGCGCGCGTTCCCGGCAAGGTCCCCCACCGTCGGGTTCACCTGCGCCAGAGCGATCCTCACGCTTCAATTGTCGCGTGTTTCGCGTCCGGCTCCGGCAGGCGACGGTCGCCGACATCGAGCTTCTCGAAAGCTGGCAGCAGCCCGAATACATCGGCGAGTTCAACACGTTCGACTTGCCGGCGCGTGCCCTGGGTGACGCCATCCGCAAGACGGGCCTGGTCGGCGAGGACCGCGGCGCGCTGATCGTCGAAGTCACCGCAGGCGGCAGGCCGATCGGCTCGGTGTCCTGGCACGCCGAGATGTATGGGCCGAATCCGGAATCGGTGGCGTGGAACATCGGCATCAACCTCATCCCTGAAGCGCGCGGCCAGGGCTTTGGCGCCGAAGCGCAGCGACTTCTCGCCGACAGGCTCTTCGCCACCACCGGCGTGAACCGCGTGGAGGCGATGACGGACGTCGAGAATCACGCCGAGCAGCGCGCCCTGGAAAAGGCTGGATTCACGCGCGAAGGCGTGCTGCGCGGGGCCCAGTTCCGCGCCGGCGCCTGGCACGACATCGTGGTCTACTCGATGCTTCGGCCCGCCTGAACCTAGGATTGGACGAGCTTGAGCTACTTCGAACGTCTCCGCGCGCTTTCGCGAGAGCGAAACACGATGATTTGCGTCGGCCTTGACCCCGACCCGGACCGGATCGAGGGTGGAGCGGCAGGCGCGCTTCGGCACTGCCGTGACGTCGTGCGCGCGGTCGAGGAGCACGTGTGCTGCTTCAAGCCGAACGCCGCCTTCTGGGAGCAGTACGGCCCCGACGGCTGGAAGGCGCTGCTGGAGCTGCGAGACGAGGCGCCGCGCACGCCGTTTCTGCTCGACGCCAAGCGGGGAGACATGGACAACACGATGCGGGCCTACGCGCGCGCGGTGTTCGGCACTCTGGCCATGGACGCGGCGACCGTGAGCCCCTACCTGGGCAGCGACTCGGTCAGAGAGTTCACCGCTTACGAGGACCGCGGCGTGTACGTGCTCTGCCGCACCTCCAACCCCGGCGCGGCTGAGCTCCAGCACCTCGAGGTGGCCGGCCGGCCGGTGTACCGCCATGTGGTCGAGCTGGCGGAGCGTCTGAACGGCGCTGGAAACGTGGGCCTGGTCATCGGCGCCACCGCCCCGGCGCAGGTCGCCGAGGTCCGTCGCGTCACCGACCTGCCGTTCCTGCTTCCCGGCGTCGGCGCCCAGGGGGGCGACGTCGAGGCTTCGGTGGGTGCGGCATGGAACGGCGACCCGGCGTCCTGCCTGGTCTCGGCCAGTCGCAGCGTGCTCTTCGCCGCCGACCCGGCGCGCGAGGCGGCGGCCTTGAAGGCCCAGGTCAACGCGGCCGCGGGCGTGCGCACGTGAGCGCGGGCGGCAAGCACACCGCACGCCTTGTGCTGAAGGGTCACATCATCGACTCGATGATGCTGCCGCAGGTCATGGACCTGGTCATGGACCTGGGTGGCAATTTCACGATCGAAGAGCTCAAGGTCGGCCAGCACAAGACCGACACGTCGATCTGCCGCATGGAGGTTTACGCGGGCACGGCGGAGCAGCTGGACAAGATCGTGCAGCGTGCGCGCGCGCTGGGCGCCACCGCCGAGCACGAGCAGCCGGTGCGCACGGACAAGGTCGCGCGCGAGGGCGTTTTCCCCGAGGGCTTCTACTCCACCAGCAACCTGCCCACCGACGTCCTGATCAACGGCGGCTGGGTGCCCGTGGACAACATCGAGATGGACGCGGCGATCGCGGTCGACCGCAAGGCGCGCCGGGCGTGGTGCATCGTGTTCCAGGACGCGAAGCCGGGCATGGAGGTGGTGATCGGTCACCACGGCGTGCGTGTCACGCCGCTCGAGCGGTCGCGGCAGACCGAGATCTTCAGCTTCATGGGCAGCGAAGTCTCGGCCGAGAAGCCGAAGAAGGTGCTCATCGCCGGCATCGCTGAGGAGATGCGCCAGGCGCGCGCGGCCGGAGGGCGTGTGCTGGTCGTGGCGGGGCCCGCGGTGGTGCACACCGGCGCCGGCGTCTACCTCTCGCGCCTGATCGAGCTGGGTTACGTCCAGGTCCTGTTCGCGGGGAATGCGTTGGCCGTGCACGACGTCGAGGCGGCGTTGTTCGGCACCGCCCTCGGCGTCAACATCGAGAGCGGCGCGCCGATCGAGCACGGGCACGAGCACCACATGCGCGCCATCAACCGGGTGCGCGCCGCGGGCGGGCTGCGCCAGATGGTGGAGAGCGGCCAGCTCGAGAGCGGGGTGATGAAGTCCGCGATCGACCATGGCGTCGAGATCGTCCTGGCCGGGTCGGTGCGCGACGACGGGCCGCTGCCCGACGTGATCACCGACGTGGTCGAGGCGCAGCGGCGCATGCGTGCGGCGCTCAGGGGCGTGCGCATCGCGCTGATGCTTTCGACGATGCTGCACTCGATCGCGACGGGCAACATGCTGCCCGCCGGCGTGCGCGCCGTGTGCGTGGACATCAACCCCGCCGTCGTCACCAAGCTGGCCGACCGCGGGAGCTGGCAGTCGATCGGGCTGGTCACCGACGTGGAATCGTTCTTGCGCGAACTGGCCGTTGTCGTGGAAACTGGTCGCCATGGCTAAGGGCCGCGACAAGCAGGGCCGCGAGAAGAAGAAGCCGAAGAAGGCCAAGCAACCGGGCGGGGATAGACAGCCGAGCGTCGAGTTTCGGCATCACTCGGTCGTCATGAACCAGCCCGAAACGCCGATCCGGACCACCGAATAGGGGATCCCCACGAACTCAGAACCTCGGGCGTGAGTTCGTGGGGGCCCCTGGCCAATCGTCGCGCCCTCTTCGCGGCGATCGGTTTTCTGGGGGGTCTGCTCGGTGGCCTGCTCGGGGTCGGCGGTGGGTTCGTCCTCGTGCCCCTACAGGCCCTGTGGACGAACACGCCGCAGCGGAACGCCAACGCCAACTCGCTCGTCGCCATCATCCCCATCGCCCTGGCCGCGCTGCCCATCTACTACTTCCGCAAGGGCTCGCCCCAGATGGACTTCCACGTCGCCGCGTTTCTGGTCCTCGGCAGCGTGGTGGGCGCCTACATGGGCGCCAGGGTGCTGAGCCGGATCCCCGACCGCCAGCTGAAGATCGCGGTCGCGATCGTGCTGGGCGTGGTCGGCCTCAGGGAGCTGCTGTTGCCATGACCTGGGCCGACGCTGTGGCGGTCGCCGGCGGCTTCGGGGCGGGCTTCCTTAGCGGCACCATCGGCATCGGCGGCGGCCTGCTCTTCGTGCCCACGATGACGGTCGGCCTGCGCCTCTCCCAGGCCGTGGCCCAGGGCACGTCGCTGGTCGCCATCGTCCCGACCGCGATCGTGGGCGGCTTCACGCACCTGCGCCGGGGCCACGTCCTGCTCGCGCCCGCGCTGCTGATGGGAGGTGGGGGAGTGGTCGGGGCGGTTATGGGCGCATTGGTCGCCGTCGAGGTGCCGGGGCCCTTCTTAGCCCGGATCTGGGGCGCGTTCCTGCTCTTCAGCGCCTACCGCCTCACCCTGCAGGCGATCCGGCAGGCGAAAAAGACCGCTTAAGCGCGTTGACACGCCGAGTTGCGGCGGCGTAGGTTTCTTGGGGGAAACGGTACGTACGAGTACCAGCGGGTCACAGCCCAGGAGGGACGGTCAGAGGCATGGTTTCGTTCGAGCTCAGCGACGAGCAGAAGGAGATCCGCGACTGGGTCCACGGCTTCGCCGAGAAGGAGATCCGCCCGGTCGCGCACCAGTACGACGAGTCGGAGGAGTTCCCGTGGCCGGTGCTCAAGAAGGCGGCCGAGGTGGGGCTGTACGGCACCGAGTTCCTGCAGCAGACGTACGCCGACGAGACGGGAATCATGCCCGCCCTGGTGGCCGAGGAGCTGACCTGGGGCTGCGCGGGCATCGCGCTCGCCATCCAGGGCACCGGGCTGCCCGTGGCCGCGATCTTCTCCCAGGGCACGCCCGAGCAGATCGCGACCTGGATCCCGGCCTGCTTCGGCACCCCCGAAAAGCCTGCGCTGGGCGCGTTCGCCGTCACCGAACCGGACGCCGGCTCCGACGTCTCGTCGATGAAGACCCGCGCCGTGCGCCAGGACGGCCAGTGGGTCATCAACGGCCAGAAGGTGTTCATCACCAACGGCGGCATCGCCGACGTCCACGTCGTGGTCGCGGCGGTCGAGCCCGAGCTCGGCACGCGCGGCCAGGCGTCCTTTGTCGTCCCGCCAGGGACCAAGGGCCTGCGCATGGGCAAGAAGGAAAAGAAGATGGGCATCCGCGCCTCGCACACGGCCGAGGTGCTGCTCGAGGACTGCACGGTGCCGGCGGAGAACGTGCTGGGCGGCATGGAGAAGCTCGAGGCGCGACTCAAGCGGGCGCGTGAGGGCAGCCACCAGCGCTCCTCGGTCGCCCTGAAGACGTTCGAGCTATCACGCCCGATCGTCGGCGCCCAGGCCCTGGGCATCGCCCGCGCGGCGTTCGAGTTCGCCCTCCAGTACGCCAAAGAGCGCAAGCAGTTCGGTCGCGCCCTGATCGAGAACGAGGCGATCGCCTTCATGCTCGCCGACATGGCGACAGAGATCGAGGCGACGCGGGCGCTGATCTGGCGCGCGCTGTGGGAAGGACGCCACGGCGGCGAGTTCAAGCACGCCGAGGGCTCGATGGCCAAGCTCAAGGCCGGCGAGGTGGCGGTGAAGGTGACCGAGCAGGCGATCCAGATCTGCGGCGGTTACGGGTACATCCGCGACTTTCCGGTCGAGAAGTGGCACCGCGACGCCAAGATCTACACCCTGTTCGAAGGCACGAGCGAGATCCAGCGCCTGGTCATCTCGCGCGCGCTGGCGGCGGACTAGAGGCGGCCTGGTGGCGGTTCCCGCTGCGCAGCTGCGGCGGGACGCGCGGCTGGAGCGCCGGCGGAAGCGGATCGCGGAGGCTGCGCTGGCCCTGTTCGCCGGGCGGGGCTACACGGTGACGTCGGTGGACGACGTCGTCACCCGGGCGCGGGTCTCGAAGTCGGCGTTCTATGAGTTCTTCGAGTCGAAGGAGCACTGCTTCCGCGAGCTCCTGGCGCAGGAGGGCGGGGGCCTGATCCACGACGTGCTGGCGGACGCGGCGACCGGCCACAACCACCACGAGCGCTTGCGGCTGGGCATAACGCGTTTCGTGCGCGCGTGCTTCGAGCGCTCGGACATAGCGCGCCTCTTGATCGTCGAGTCGGTGGGGCTGAGCGCCGGCGTGGAGGCGGTGCGGCACGACCTGCAGGCCCGCTTTGCCGACGCAGTGGCGGAGGAGGTCCGCCACGCCATGACCCACGACGCCTTCTACGCCGACAAGGACCCCGCGGTCTTCGGGCGGGCGGTGGTGGGCGCGGTGAACGACGCGGTGTCGTACTGCCTGACCCACCCTGGAGTCGACGCCGACTCCCTGGCGGAGTCGCTGTGCAGGATCTTCGCTCCTTAGATCTTCAGGAGCTTCAGCGCCAGCAACAACACAGCGACGACGATCAGAGCCGCGCCGGCCGCATGCTCTGATCGTTCCCGAAGCTCCTCGCCGATCCGCCCGCCGAACCGGAGCCCGACCTGGGCGGCGAGGAACGCCTGCACGGCAATCCAGATCACCGTCACGGCGATCGAGAGCCCGAGGAGTCCCGCGCTCAAGCCGATGGTCAGCTCGTCGACGCTGATTCCCAGCCCGAGGTCGACGATGGCGATGCCGCGGGCGTGCGCCAGCAGCTTCAGTCGCCTGTCCTCGCCCTCCTCGTCCTTGCCGGGCCGCAGGAGGAGGACGCCGGCGCCGAAAAGGACCAGGATTCCGCCCCAGCCGGCCCATTCACCGATCAGGGCGCCGACGACGCGCCCGGCCAGGATGCCGATGATGGGCATACCGGCCTCGAAGGCCGTGAATATCAGCGAGACTCGCAGCCGCTCCTTTGCCTCCAGGCCGGCCATGCCGAGGGCGGCGGCGAGGGCGAAGGTGTCGAGAGCGAGGGGGAGGAGGAGCCCAGCCGTGACCAGGGCCTGGCGCACCAGGCGAGCTTAACAGGCCACGGGTTGCACTCCGAACACTCGTTCGGTACAATGTCCTCACGAACATGCGTACGCTGGCAACCCAGGTCAAGCTGCGGCGGCTGATCCGCGCCTTCGGCGAGGCGCGCGAGCGGCTGGCCGCAGAGCCGTTCGAGCGCCGAGCGGTCGGTCCAGTCGTCGAGCGGCTGCTCGAGCTCGCGGCGGACGTCCGGGACTCCTGGCGCCGGGAGGCCCGGCTGAAGCCCCTGGAGGCGCCTCTGGACGCCTACGTGACCGGCTCGCTGCGGACGGCCGAGCTGGCGGTGGCGGGCCTGGGCCAGGCGGGCGCGGACCTGGAGCTGCTGCGCGGCGACTTCGAAGCGGCGGCGCTGCCGCTCGAGGTGTTCATGCGCGGCCTGGACGCGGAGCCGGCGCTGCAGCGCTCGGCCTGAGCGGCATCGGGTTTCGCCGAGTTGGGCTCGATAATCGAGCTCAGGCTCCGGTTAACGGCGATTATCGCGTCCATATAGTGCCGTGGCCTAGGCCGCCCCGGACCCCTTGCCCACCGCCGCTTCCAGCTGCTGAGACGTGATCTTGCCCTCGGCGACGACCCGGCCGTCGAGCAGCACGACCGGCACGCGCCAGTCGTAGAGGTCGTGCAGGCGGTCGTCGGCATCGACGTCGGCGAGCTCAGGAGCGTGGCCAAGTGAGCGGAGGAGGCGGAGGGCTTCGGCGCAGAGCGAGCAGCCCTGGCGGGTGACCAGGACCAGCCTCATGGGCTAACCCGGCAGCTTGAGCGTCCGCCCCACCTCGATCGTCGGTCCGGCCAGGCCGTTGGCCTGCTCGATGTCCTGGACACGGATGCGGACATCATCGCCCGGATAGTGCGCGGCGGCAATCGACCACAGCGTGTCGCCGGGCTGGACGACCACGGTCGAGTAGCGCGCCGGTCCGTCGCCCCGGGCGCCCAGGGCGAACCCGACGCTCAGGCAGGCGACGGCGGCGATTGCGGCCATTACAGACCGTGCGCCCTGCGCGCGCCCGGCCAGTCGCCGCGCACCAGAAATGCCGCCGGCACGGGGTGCCCGCCAAGGTTGAATTCCGTGACCGGCGGCGTACATACGTTCGGCATCGTAGGACCGAACGCGCGTTCGTGTCAAGCCTGAACCGAACAAAGGTTTGCGCTCCGGCCGCCAAGCTGCTAGGATGAAGCTCAACGTCCCCCACCACGATCTGGAGAAGAACACTGCATTGACCGAACAATTGAGCGATCGGCAAAACCGCATCCTCGACTACATCCGCTACGTCACCAAGACCCGTAACTACCCGCCGAGCGTGCGCGAGATCGGTGAGGCGGTCGGGCTCAGCTCGAGCTCGACCGTGCACAACCACCTCAACCAGCTGGAGCGCCGCGGCTTGATCAAGCGCGACCCGAGCAAGTCGCGCACCGTGCAGCTTGTCTCCGACATCGAGCTCGACCAGGAACGCCGCAGCGCCGTCTCGGTGCCCATAGTCGGCCATGTCGCCGCGGGCAGCCCGATCCTGGCCGAGCAGAACATCGAGGACCACGTCCTGCTCTCGTCCGACCTGGCCAAGGAGGGCTACTTCCTCCTCCGGGTGCGCGGCGACAGCATGATCGACGCCGGCATCCTCGACGGCGACCTGGTCCTGGTCCGGCCGCAGCATGAGGCCAGCAACGGGTCGATCGTGGTCGCGATGATCGAAGGCGACGCGACCGTCAAGCGCTTCGAGCGCAGCAACGGCCACGTGAAGCTCATCGCCGAGAACCCCGCCTACCAGCCGATCGTGACCACCAACGTGAGCCTCGTCGGCATCGTCCGCGGCGTGATCAGGCTTTTCCGTTAGCGACGTAGCGGGCAAAGCGAGCGGCTGAGCTGCGCGGGGCCCAGCCCCACGCCCTCGTCCCGCCTTCGACGTACTCGGTGCGCTCGACCGCGCCCACCCGGCGCAGGTCGGCCAGCACACCCTCGCGGCCGTAGGGAACCAGGATCTCCAGGGACACCGAGTCCCCGCGGCTCGCCAGGTCGATCGCGTTCAGTAGGGGAGGTAGGCCGGCGCGCTGGCTGGCGGAGATGGCGACCGCTCCCGGATACCGTTCCGACAGGGTCGCGACAGCCCGCCGGCGCGTCGCGGGGCCGAGCAGGTCGACCTTGTTCAGGGCGACCACGCGCGGCTTGTCGGCCGCGCCAAGGTCGGCGAGCACGCCCTCGACCGTCTGCGCCTGCTCCTCGACCGCGGGCGAGCTGAGATCGAGGACCTGGATCACCAGGTCCGCCTCGGTCACCTCCTCGAGCGTTGCCCGGAAGGCGGCGACGAGCTCCGTGGGCAGCTTCTGGATGAAACCGACGGTGTCGGTCAGGAGCAGCTCCCGGCCGGCGGGCAGCTCCAGCTTGCGCGTCGTCGGGTCGAGGGTCGCGAAGAGCCGCTGCTCGGCGCGTACGCCGGCGCCCGTGAGCGTGTTCAGCAGCGTCGACTTGCCGGCGTTGGTATAGCCCACGATCGCAGCGGTCTCCAGCTCCGCGCGCCGCCGTCCCGTGCGCTGCTGCTGACGCTGGTTGCGGACCTGGGCGATCTCGCGGTCGAGGTCGCGGATCCGCCTGCGGATGCGCCGGCGCTCGACCTCGATCTGCTGCTCGCCGAAGCCGCCGCGGGCGCCCACTCCCCCACGCCGGCCGCCCACCTGTCGGTCATAGGCGTACGCCCCGATCAAGCGCGGGAGCAGATGATGCAGCCGCGCCGCTTCGACCTGCAGCCGTCCTTCATGGGTGCGCGCGTGCTGGGCGAAGATCTCGAGGATGATCTCGGTCCGGTCGAGGACGCGGGCCTTGATCGTCAGCTCGAGGTTGCGCTGCTGGCGTGGGCTGAGGTCCTCGTTGGAGACGACGAGGTCAAAGCCGCCCTCGAGCTTCATCTCCCGCAGCGACTCGACCTTGCCCATGCCGATCATGTGCGCCGGGTCGACCTCGGACCTTCGCTGCACGTCCGAGCCCACCACGTCAATGCCTGCCGTACGGGCGAGGTCCGCCAGCTCGGCCATCTGGTCGCTGACCGCCTCGTGCGCGGTGCCAGAGAGCAGAAGGCCGACGAGGAAAGCCCGCTCGCGCGGGCTGCGGGTCGTGATCATTTAGAAGGCGCCCCCACGAAATCGGGGCGAAGGCCTCGGATTTCGTGGGGAGTTCAGAGGTGAAGCTTCCTCATGCGCGCCATCGCCTCTTCGAGGCGGGCGTCCGGGGCCGTCACCGAGAGCCGGAAGTAACCCTCGCCGTGCTTTCCGAAGCCGACGCCGGGAGTGATGTTCACGCCGACCTGGTCCAGGACGTGGCTCGCGAAGCCGATGGAGTCATAGCCCTCCGGGACGGGCGCCCATACGTAGAACGTCGCGCGGGGCGGCTTGACGTCCCAGCCGAGGCTGTTGAGCGTGTCGGCGACCAACCCGTGACGGCGCGCGTAGACGGCGCACGCGGCCGTCGTCTCCTCTTCCCCGCCGTTCAAGGCTTCAATCGCCGCCCACTGCACCGCCTGGAAGATGCCGGAGTCGATGTTCGTCTTCAGCTGCCCGATCAAACCGACCAGGTCGGCGCGCCCGCAGACCCAGCCGACCCTCCAGCCGGTCATGTTGTAGGTCTTCGACAGGGAGTGGAACTCGAGTCCGATCTCCTTCGCGCCCGGGATCTCGAACAGGGTGAGCGGTCGGTAACCGTCGAACGCGATCTCGGAATAGGGCGCGTCGTGACAGAGCACGATGTCGTGGCGGCGGCAGAAGTCGACCGCACGCTCGAGGAACCCACGGTCTGCCGTCGCGGCGGTCGGGTTGTTCGGGTAGTTGAGCCACATCAGCCGCGCCCGCCCCGCAACATCGGCGGCGATGGCGTCGAGGTCGGGCAGCCAGTGATTGGCCTGGGTGAGCGGCATCGTGTACGGCTCGGCTCCGGCCATCAGCGCGCCCGTGACGTAAACCGTGTAGCCGGGGTCGGGCGCGAGCACGACGTCGCCGGGGTCGACGAGGGCGAGCGGCACGTGGCTGATCCCGTCCTTGGAGCCGAGCGTGGGCAAGATCTCGGTCGCGGGATCGAGCTCGACGCCGGAGCGTTCGTTGTACCAGCGCGCGATCGCCTCCCGCAGCTCGGCCAGTCCGAAGTAGGACGGATAGCGGTGATTCGAGGGATCGGCCGCGGTCTCCTGCAGCACGCTCACGATGCGGCCGGGCGTGGGCAGGTCGGGGTCGCCGATGCCAAGCGAGATCACGTCGACGCCCGCGCGCTTCTTCTCCTGCACCTTGCGATCGATCTCGGCAAAGAGATACGGCGGGATGCGCCCGAGGCGTTTGGCGCCGGCGAATGTCCTACTCACGCAGATACCTGAGGATACCCGGCAGTGGATCAGGCTCGATCTCGAACCATCGCACCCGCTCGTCGCGTCGCCACCAACGCAGCTGACGCCGCGCGTAGCGCTTGTTGGAGCGCGCCATCGCCTCCGGGAGCTGCTCGAGCGTGAGCTCGCCGCGGATGTGCGCCAGCGCCTCGGCGTAGCCGATGCCCGTGAGCACGGCCGCGGTCGCCGGCACGCCGGCGTCAAGTGCAGCCCGAGTCTCTTCGATGAGCCCGCGCGCGACCTGCGCCCTGCTGCGTTGTTCCAACCGCCGATCGATCACCTCGATTGGCGCCGTGAGCCCGATGCGGATCGGCCGCCATGGCGGCGGAGTGCGGGTGCGCAGGCGACGAAGTGGCGGTCCGGCTGCCTCCAGGATCTCGATCGCGCGGACCATCCGCACCGGGTTCTGGAGGTCCACGCCAGGATCGGGGTCCACCGCGAGCAAGCGCGCACGCAAGCCGCCGGGGTCGAGTCGCTCGAGCTCGGCCCTCAGCTCGGGATCGGGTGGAATCCCAGTCAGGCTGAAGCCGTCACAGAGCGCATCGACGTAGAGCATCGTGCCACCCTCGACGATCGGCACTCGGCCGCGCGAAGCGATGTCCTCGATCGCCGCATGCGCACCTTCCACGTACTGCGCGGCGTTGAAGCCGGAGGAAGGATCGACGAAATCGATCATCTGGTAACGCACCTCATGGCGCTGCTCGGGGCTCGGCTTGTTGGTGGCGATGTCGAGGCGCTGGTAGACCTGGCGGGAGTCGGCGACGACGATCTCGCCGCCGAGCAGGCGCGCGAGGTCGAACGCGAGCTGCGACTTACCGATGCCCGTCGGGCCGACGATGACGGGGACTTCTTTCAGCTTTAGTAGTTGCGGCGAAAGTGCCGCGTCAGCTCCTGCCATTCGACGAGCAGCCGCGTGGGCCTGCCGTGCGGGCAGGTGATCGACTCCTCGGCGCCCTCGAGGTCGGCCAGCAGCTTGCGCTGCTCAGAGACGTCGAGCACATCACCGAACCGGACCGCCGAGTGGCAGGCCAGCGCGGCCGCCGCCTTCTCGATGGCCCCGTCGCCTCGTGTTTCCGCCAACGCCGCGAGCGTCTCCTGGATCGCCGCCGTGGCGCGTCCCGAGGGCAGCTCCACCGGTACCGCGATGACGCGCAGGCTGCGCGGGCCGAACTCCTCGAACTCGAGGCCGAGGTTGGCGAGCTCGGCGCGATGATCGGCGGCCGCGGCGATCAGCGCCGGCTCGAGGTCGACCGCCTGCGGGATCAACAGCGGCTGGCTCGCGCCTCGGCCGCTGCGCAGGCGTTCGAGCAGACGGTTGAAGAGCACCCGCTCATGGGCCGCGTGCTGGTCGACGAGGACGAGGCCGTGCGGCCCCTCGGCGACGAGGTAACCGAGGCCGGCCTGGCCGATCGGCCGCAGCACGGTCGCTGGAGCGTGGCCGTTGGTCTCTGGGGCGACGGTGGCCGGCGCGTCGTGGAGCGTCAGCTGCGGGCCGGCGACCATTGCTTCTACCGGCGAGCTCTGGACGGGCCGGTACCGGAACGGGTCGCTGCCGTCGAGCGCCGTCCGCACGGCACGCTGCAGGGCGGCGAACACCGCTCCCTCGTCGCGAAAACGCACCTCTTTCTTCGCTGGGTGCACGTTGACGTCGACGAGCTCGGGGTCGATGCCGATGTCGATCACGGCGATCGGGTGCCGGCCGCGCTCGAGGCGGCCCTGGTAGCACTCTTCGAGGGCGTAGACGAGCGAGCGAGCGCTGATGGGTCTGCCGTTGACCGCGAGGACCATGCCATCGCGGCTGCCCCGGCTCAGTCGGGGCTGGCTGACCATTCCGGCAACCAGCGGCATACCGATCATCTCCAGCATCTCCCCGGCCACGGGAGCGCCGTAGACCGCCGCGATGGCGCGCCGCCGGTCGCCGTCACCGCTGCTGCTCACCGCGGCGCGGCTATCGACGGTGAGATGAAAGCGCACGTGCGGGTGGAGCAGCGCGAACGCGCTGACCACGTCCTTGATCGCCGCCACTTCGGTGGCGTCGCTCTTCAAGAACTTCAAACGGGCCGGCACATTGGCGAAGAGGTCGCGCACCTCGATCGCGATGCCCGGCAGCAACGGGCCGTTGCCCTGCTCGACGACCTCGCCCGCGCGGAGGCGCAAGGTTGCGCCTCCGCTCGAGCACTCGACGTCGGCGACCGCCGCGATGCTCGCGAGGGCTTCGCCGCGAAACCCGAACGACTCGATGACGGCCAGGTCAGCAAGTGTCGAGAGCTTGCTCGTGGTGTGCCGTACGAAGGCGATCGCGAGCTCGTCGGCCGGGATGCCCGCGCCGTCGTCGCTGACGCGGACCGACGTCTTCCCCGCTCCCCGCACGTCGATGTTGATGCGCCGCGCGCCCGCGTCGAGCGCATTCTCCACCAGCTCCTTGACGACCGACGCGGGACGCTCGATCACCTCGCCCGCGGCGATCGCGTCCGCGACCTTCGGCGGCAGCATCAGGATCATGACGAAAGTTTGGCGCGGAGCTGATACAGCTTCTGCAGCGCCTCCAGCGGACTGAGAGCGGACGGATCGATCTCCTCCAGCTCCTTGCGCAGCGCGTCGGGCGCCATCTCCATGGGCAGACCGAGCTGGACCTCGGGCGGCTCGAGCGGCTTCTGGCGCTCCAGCTCGCCCAGGACGTCGCGCGCCCGGGCGATGACCGCCGGCGGCAGGCCGGCGACTGCGGCGACGTGGATGCCATAAGACCGGTCGGCTCCGCCAGGGACGACGCGGTGAAGGAACCGGACCGCGTCCCCTTCCTCGAGCACCTCGACCCGCTGGTTGCGCACCCGCGGCAGGCGCTCGGCCAGCGCCGTCAGCTCGTGGTAGTGCGTGGCGAACAACGTGCGGCAGCCGAGCTTCGGCGCGTTGTGCAGGTGCTCGACCACGGCCTGCGCGATCGAAACGCCGTCGTAGGTCGACGTCCCCCTTCCCACCTCGTCGAGGATGACGAGCGATGACCGCGTCGCGTGGCTGAGAATGTAGGCGGTCTCGGTCATCTCGACCATGAAGGTCGACATCCCGGCGCTGATGTCGTCGTGCGCGCCGACGCGCGTAAAGACCCGGTCGGCCAGGCCGATGACCGCGCTCTCGGCCGGGACGAAGCTCCCACACTGCGCGAGCAGGACGATCATCGCCGCCTGGCGCAGGTAGGTCGACTTCCCGGCCATGTTGGGGCCGGTGAGGATGACGATCTGCGCGCCGTCGGGATCGAGCTCGAGGTCGTTGCCGACGAAGACTCCGGCCGGCAGACCCTTCTCAACCAGCGGGTGACGCCCACCCTTGATGCTCAGGCCGACGCCGGCGTTGACGACGGGGCGCCGCCAGCCGTGCTCGGCGGCGGCCCAAGCCAGGCTGAGCAGCGCGTCGGCCATACCGATCGCGTGGGCTCTCGCGCGCAGCGAGGGCGCGGCCGCCGCGACCGCCTCCCCGAGGTCGTGCAGGATCTCCTGCTCACGCGCGGCGATCCGCTCCTGCGCGCTCAGGACGACGGATTCCTTTTCCTTCAGCTCAGGTGTGACGTACCTCTCGCCGCCGGTCAAGGTCTGCTTGCGCGTGTAGTCCTCCGGCAGGCGCGCGGTGTTGGCGTGGCTGACCTCGATGTAGTAGCCGAACACCTTGTTGAAGCCGACCTTCAGCGACTTGATGCCGGTGCGACGCCGTTCCGCCGCCTCGAGCCTGGCGATCCACTCGCGCGCGCCTCTGGACGCATCGGAGATGGCGTCGAGGTCGGCGTCGAAGCCGTGACGTATCACGCGCTCGCGACCGCTGCTCGGGGCGTCGTCAATCAGCGCCCGGGCCAGCAGGTTCACGAGGTCCGGCGCGGCGTTCACCTGGGCGGCCAGTTCGCGGGTGACGAGCGCTTCGCACCGGCCCAGGGTGTCCTGCACGGCCGGGATCGCCTCCAGCGATCGCCGCAACGCGACCAGCTCCCGCGCGCCCGCGTGGCCCTGGGCGGCTCGCGCGACCAGCCGTTCCAGGTCGCCCACCGGCTTCAGCACGGCGTGCAGGCGGTCGCGCAGGTCGGGCGCGGCGACGAGCTCGTCCACGGCGGCCAGTCGCAGCTCGATGGATTCGACCTCTCGCAGCGGCGCGCTCAGCCAGGCGCGCAACTGGCGAGCGCCGATGGGCGTGCACGTGCGGTCGACCAGGTTCGCCAGCGCCGGCAGCTCGAGGTTGCGCACGGTCGCCGCGTCGAGAGGCATCGTCGCATCCGGCGAATAGGTGCGGACGCTCAGCGAGCCCGGGGTGATTCGCGTCTGGTTCTGCTTCAGGTAGTCGAGCACGACGCCGGCCGCGCCCACGGCAAGGGGTGCGTCTCCGGCGCCCACCGACGCCGCGTACATGATGCCGAGGAGGTCCTTCAGCCGCTGCTGGCCGCGCACAGGGTCGAACCGGTACTCCTCGACCTCGGGCGGAGCCAGCAGCTCGGCGGGTGCCAGGCGCTCGAGCTCGGACTGAAGCCGGTCCTTCGGCAGCTGGCAGAGCAGCAGCTCACCGGTCGAGACCTCGCAGGCGGCGACACCGGCCTCGTTGCCTCTGGTCCACGCCGCGACGAGGTAGTTGGAACGGTTGGGCTCGAGGTACGCGTCCTCGACCACGGTGCCCGGCGTCAGGACCCGTGTCACGCCGCGGCGCACGATCTTGCTCTTGCTCTTGGCCTCGACCTGGTCGCAGATGACGACCTTGTGGCCGGCACGCAGCAGCTTGCCCACGTACGACTGCCACGCGTGGTGCGGCACGCCGCACATCGGCGCGCGGCCTGTCTTGCCGAGTGGTCGTGACGTAAGCTGGACGCCCATGATCGGCGCGGCGACCTTGGCGTCGTCGAAGAAGATCTCGTAGAAGTCGCCGAGTCGGAAGAGAAGGATTCCGTCCGTGTGCTACTCTCTCGCCTCCCGGTACTGCCGCATGACCGGAGTGGCGGGGATGGTCACGCCGCGGGCAGTCCAATGAGCTGGGCGGCGTTGGACTGCACGACCCGCATGTTGACGGCGTCGCCGGGCTTGATGTCGCCACCGCGCAGCACGATGCCCCGCTTCCCCTGGCGGATGCGGCCGAAGGGACGGCCGAGCTCGTCGCGACCCTCGACCAGGACCTCCACGTCGCGCCCGACCCACCGCGCGGTCTTGCGCGAGGCGATCTCCCGCGACAGCGTGAGGAGGTCATTGAGCCGGCGCAGCTTCTCCTCGTGCGGGACGTCGTCGGCCATCCGGGTCGCGGCGTGGGTGCCCGGCCTGGGCGAGTACATGGCGATGTGCACCACGTCGAACTCGAGCTCTTCGACGAGCCGGCGGGTGTTCATGTACGCCTCTTCGGTCTCGCCCGGAAAACCGACGATGACGTCGGTTACGAGCCCGATGTCGGGCATCAACCGGCGCGCGTTATCGATGATCGCCCGGTAGTGACGCGTCTGGTAGCCCCGCGCCATTCGCTTCAGGATTGTGTCGTCGCCGGACTGGACCGGCAACTGCAGCTCGCGGCACACCACGCCGCTCGCGGCCATCACCTCGAGCAGCTCGACCTCGAGATCCTGCGGATGCGAGGTCATGAAGCGGAGCCGCTTCAGTCCGGGAATTCGCTCGACCTCGCGGACCAGGGTCGCGAGACCGCCCCGGCCCTCCGGGTCGTGGTAGTCGTCGACGTTCTGGCCCAGGAGCACGACCTCACGCGCACCGTCGGCGACGGCCTGCCCGCACTCGGCGACGACGGCGTCGAGAGGCACGTGCTTCTCGCGGCCGCGCACGCGGGGGACGATGCAGAAGGTGCAGTTGTGGTCGCACCCCTGGATGACGCGCACGTAGTGGCTGACGCCCGTGCGCCCGGCGTGCGGGAGCGCCTCGCCTTCCGAGTAGTCATAGCGCGCCTCGAGGGCGGCGACGAACGGCTCGTAGTCGCCGATTGGCACCACCGTGTCCAGGTGGGGGAAGCGGCGCCGCAGATCGTTCCCCTCCTTGGCCACGATGCAGCCCGTGACGGCGATCGTCCGCTCGCCGGTCTTCCACTCGCGCAGCTCGTGGAGCTTGGAGTAGACGCGGTCCTCGGAGGCCTGCCGGACGACGCATGTGTTGAGGATGGCCACGTCGGCGCGGTCGAGGGTCTCCTCGACGTAGCCGGCCGCGAGCAAACGCCGGGCCAGGCTTTCGGAGTCCGCGCTGTTCATCTGGCAGCCGATCGTCCAGACGTGGAAGGACCGCGGTCTGCCCGTTACCTGCTCTCCACCAACAGCCGGATTCCGGTTCGCTCCTCGCCGTCGATCGAGATGTCGATGAACGCCGGTATGCAGACGAGGTCGAGACCGCCGGGGGCGACGTAGCCGCGCGAGATGGCGATCGCCTTGACCGCCTGGTTGATGGCGCCGGCGCCGATTGCCTGGACCTCGACCCGGCCTTTGCTCCGGATCACGCCGGCGATCGCGCCCGCGACGGCGACCGGCTTGGAGGTGGCCGAAACCTTGAGCACCTCTACTGGAGCGCGCTCCCCTGACATTGCTAGAACCCCTTCAGACATGTTCCCGGTCGATTCGCTGGATCGATGT
>DATEGB010000103.1:0-2869 GCA_035280365.1 Candidatus Dormiibacterota bacterium
CGGGGATCTGGCCCCTCCCTGGCGTCTTCCCGACCTCCACGAGCTCGTCGCCCGTTGACATCAGGGCCACCCGGGGGCGCCGCCGGACCGCCAGCCGCGGCCGCCCTGTCGCGGCGGCGATGCCGATCTCGGCCCCGCCGAGCTGGGTCCCGGCACGGAGGATCAGGTCACCGGCGGCCAGGTCAGCCCCGACCTTGTGGAAGTTGCCGCCCGCCGTCAGGGAAACGGGGACGGTGACGCGGTCGCCTGAGACCTCGACGTCCTCGACCATCACCACGGTGTCGGCCCCCTCGGGCACGACCCCGCCCGTCAGGATCCGCGCCGCGGCCCCAGGCTCGACCGTGCCGTCGAAGGGCCGGCCGGCGGCCGATTCGCCGAACACGCGCAGGGTCTTGCCCGCGTCGGCCGCGCGCACGGCAAAGCCGTCGACCGCGCTCGAAGGAAACGGCGGCAGCGGCGCCTCCGCGACCAGGTCCTCGGCCAGCACGCGGCCGGGGGCGTCAGCCAGCGCGACCGACTCGACGCCCAGCACCGGCGTGCGCTCGAGGACGAGCGCGGCGGCCTCGTCGGCGTCGATCAGCGGGTACGTCGAAGCGCGCAACGGCTAAACCTCGCGATAGTCGCGACTAACGTTACTTCTCGCCCCGCAAACCTCGCGATAGTCGCGACTAACGTTACTTCTCGCCCCGCAATCCCCGCGATAGTCGCGACTAACGTTACTTCTCGCCCCGCAATCCCCGCGATAGTCGCGACTATCGCGCGCCCAGGCGCCTCATTCGTACCGCAGCGCGCGGGCGGGGTCCTGGCGCGCCCCGCGGAGCGCCGGCAGCAAGCCGCTGACCATGCTCAGCACCGCGGCCAGGAGCACCGCGATCACCACCACCCGGACGTCGATCCGGAAGACGTCGAAGCCGGCGCCGGTGACGGACTGCGTCAGCCGGTCGACGGCCGCGTTGCCCAGCCGGCCGAGCCCCACCGCGACCAGCGCGCCGACCAGGCCGCCGGCCACGCCGATGACGAGCGCCTCGGCCAGGAACAGGAGGAGCACGTCGCGCGAGCGGGCACCGAGGGCCTTCAGTACGCCGATCTCGTTCGTCCGCTCGAGGACGGCCGAGTACATCGTGTTGGCGATCCCGAGGCAGGCGAGGAGCAGGGCCACGATCGCCAGGCCGAGGAGCGCGACGCGGAGCTTGCTGAGCAGGTCTTCGAAGTTGCGGAACTGGTCGCCGAACGTCTGCGCCTGGAACCCCAGGTCGATGACGCGCTGGCGCAGGGTTTCCACCGACAGCCCCGAGTCGGCGAGCAGCGTCACGCTCGAGTACTCGCCGGTCTTCCAGCCGTTCACGCCGGCGAGGCTCGTCCAGTACGACCTGATCAGGCCGTTCGGCGCAAGGGCGCCCGGCGCGCCGGCGGGCAGGTAGTTGTTGGAAACGATGCCCACCACGACCGCGTCCAGTGCCAACGGCCTGGACACAGGCGTCTTGACCAGGGCGGGGACGAGGCTGCCCGAGGTCGCGCTGAACCTGACATGCGTGCCGATCGCGCCCGACGGCGACCGGTAGCCGAGCGCGACCGCCTCGCCGTCGGTGAGCAGGACCTCGGAGGCCGTCTCGGACCCGGGCAGCCGTCCCGGGCTCACGATCGGCAGCGCGCTCGAGCCCGACAGCAGCGGCAGCGACACCAGGGCGCCGGCCGGAGGCGTCGCCGGCGGCGTGACGCCAAGCGGCGGGGCCGGCGAGGTGAAAGTGCCGTTCATGCCCACCTGGCCCCACGCCGCCCGGACATGCGGCTGCGCGGCGAGCGTGTCGAGCGTGGCCTGGTTGAAGGCCGGAGTGGGCGCGCCGGTGGTCGGGTAGACGGCGACCTGGTGGACCTGGCTCGTCGCCAGCGCCGGCGCGGTGAGAGCGTCCTGGAGGCCGCCCGCCAGCGCCACGATCAGGCTCAGCGCCGCGATGCCGATGGCGACTCCAGTGGTCGTCAGCGTGGTGCGCAGCGGACGCCGTCCCGCGCTGCCCAGCCCGACCTTGAGCGTGTCTTTCC
The DNA here is from genome assembly GCA_035280365.1 of Candidatus Dormiibacterota bacterium. Classification (GTDB taxonomy): domain Bacteria; phylum Chloroflexota; class Dormibacteria; order Dormibacterales; family Dormibacteraceae; genus 40CM-4-65-16. Next base: position 2,041 of record DATEGB010000103.1, read on the forward strand.
AGTGCATTCGCGGCGCCGGGTCGACCGGCTCCTGGCTGCGGACGGTCGGCTTGCCGGCGTCGAGCTCCACGGCCCGGCCGTCGATCATGCGCACGACGCGCTTGGCGTGGCGCGCGACCTCGGGATCGTGGGTCACCAGGACGACGGTCGCCCCGCGGCGGTTCAGGTCGTTCAACAGGTTGAGCACGCCCTCGCCGGCGGTCGAGTCAAGGCTCCCGGTCGGCTCGTCGGCAAGGATCAGGCCCGGCCTGTTGGCCAGCGCCCGGGCGACCGCCACCTTCTGCTGCTCCCCGCCCGACAGCCGCCCCGCCCGGGTGCGGGCGCGGTCCTCGAGGCCGACCAGCGTCAGCAGGTGGCGGGCGCGCTTGCGTCGCTCCTCGAGCTCGACCCCGGCGAGCGTCAGCGGTAGGGCGACGTTGTCCTCGATCGTCATCGAGGGGATGAGGTTGAAGGTCTGGAAGATCGTGCTCACGCGCTGCAGGCGGTAGTCGGAGAGGTCGCGGTCGGGCAGCTCGCCCAGCGGTAGGCCGGCGCCATAGACGTGGCCGGTGGTCGGCCGGTCGAGGCCGCCCATCAGCGACAGGAGGGTGCTCTTGCCGCAGCCGGACGGACCGACGATGGCGACGTACTCGCACGGACCGACGTCGAGGGTCACGTTGTGGAGCGCCGTCACGCGCCCCTCGTAGCGGCCGCCGAACTCGCGCGAGACGGCGTCGAGGCGGAGGCCGACCGCCTGGCCGAGCAGGTCGCGGAAGTCGTCCGCGGGGGCGGGCGGCGCGGGCGCGGGCGCCTTTTCGACGATGGCTACGGCGGCGGCTTCACCGTTCTG
>DATEGB010000104.1:0-14391 GCA_035280365.1 Candidatus Dormiibacterota bacterium
GAGCGGCGCGCGCTCTACATGTTCCCGACGAAAGCGCTCGCGCAGGACCAGCTGACCGAGCTCGGAGCCTTGAAGGGGGGGCTGCCCATCGACGTGCGCGTGGACACGTACGACGGCGACACGCCTCCCGGTCGCCGCACCGCGATCCGCGAGGGCGGGCACGTCGTGATGACGAACCCTGACATGCTCCACACCGGGCTGCTCCCGCACCACACGCGGTGGCGGCGGCTCTTTTCCAGCCTCGAGTACGTCGTCATCGACGAGCTCCACACCTATCGCGGGCTCTTCGGCAGCCAGGTCGCCAACGTCATCCGTCGCCTCAAGCGCGTCTGCGCCTTCTACGGATCCCACCCGACGTTCATCTGTGCGTCGGCGACCATCCGCAACCCGCTAGAGCTCGCGCATCGCCTGCTCGAAGAGGACGACATCGCGCTCGTCGACCGCAGCGGCGCCCCCCGCGGGGAACGCCGGCTCATCTTCTACAACCCGCCGCTCGTCAACCGCGAGCTCGGCGTGCGCCGCAGCTCGATGCTCGAGGCGCGCCGCATCGCCGCTCCTTGGATCCGCAACGGCGTGCAGACGATCGTGTTCTGCCGCAGCCGGCTGCAGGTCGAGGTGATGCTCAGCTACCTGCGCCAGGACCTCGCGCCCCGCCTCGACGCGTCGAAACGCGTGCGCGGCTACCGCGCCGGCTACCTCCCGCTGCACCGGCGGGAGATCGAAGCCGGACTGCGCGACGGAGAGATCACCGGCGTGGTCAGCACCAACGCCCTCGAGCTGGGGATCGACATCGGAAGCCTCCAGTGCGCGGTCCTGGTCGGTTATCCGGGGACGATCGCGTCGACGTGGCAGCAGCTCGGCCGCGCCGGTCGCCGCTCTGGGTCGATCGGCGTCTTCGTCGCCTCGAGCTCGCCGCTCGACCAGTTCATCGTCCGTCACCCCGAGTACTTCCTCGGCACCGACCCGGAGGAGGGGTTGATCGACCCCGACAACCTGCTGCTGCTGGCCGCTCACCTCCAGGCCGGTCTTTTCGAGCTGCCCTTCCTGGACGACGAGCGTCTCGGCCGAGCCGACGTCGGCGAGCTGCTGAAGGTCTTCGAAGAGGACGGCTCGGCGACGCGCTCGGCCGGCCGGTGGTTCTGGAGCCGGCAAGCGTTCCCGGCCGAAGAGGTCCATCTGCGCCGGATCCTCGCCGACAACGTCGTGATCATCGACACCTCGAAGCCACGGCCGCAGGTCATCGGCGAGATGGACCAGTTCACGGCGCCGGTGCTGCTCCACGAGGAGGCGGTCTACCTCCATGAAGGTGCGCAGTACCACGTCGACCGCCTCGACTGGGACGAGAAGAAGGCGTACGTGCGGCCGGTCGAGGTCGACTACTACACCGACGCGCTGGCGTCCGTGTCGGTGCAGGTGCTGGAGACGTTCGGCGGTCCCGAAGGCGAGGGTCTCGCACGTTCGCATGGCGAGGTGAAGATCACGAGTCTCGCGTCGATGTTCAAGAAGATCCGGTTCCACACGCACGAGAACATCGGCGCCGGGCCGATCCACCTGCCCGAGCAGACCCTGCACACGACGGGCTACTGGATCACCGTCGACGCGGACCTCTGGCGGTCGCTCGGACGCGAGACGCTCGAAGCCGGGCTGCAGGGGATGGCGCACTCGCTGCGCCACATCGCTTCGCTGCGGCTGATGTGCGACCCGCGCGACCTCGGCTCGGTCGCGGAGGTGCGCTCGGTGACGACGCAGCTGCCGACGGTGACCGTGTTCGAGGTCTACCCGGGCGGCGTTGGCTTCGCGCCACGCCTCTACGACCTGCACAGGGAGCTGCTCGACGACGCCGCGGCCCTGGTGCGCGCATGCCCATGCGCGGCGGGCTGCCCCTCATGCGTAGGCCCGCTTCACCTCGTGGAAGGAGCGAAGGAGGCTTGTCTCAGGCTTCTCTCCGCGAGCGCCTTACCCGTCTAAACCACCCGGTACACGGCGCCCCTCCGCGGCCTCGGCCCGCGCGGTTCTGGGAGCCGCCACGCGGGTTCGATGAGGTGACCACGCCGTTCGGCCCGGCCGCCGTCCGTCAGGACGTCATCGGGCTTCCGTCGCTCGACCCCGACCCCGGCCGCATCGCCTACGTCGACACCGAGACGACGGGCCTTGCCGGCGGCGCCGGAACGTACGTGTTCGCGGCGTCCGTGGCGACCCCGATCCCGGCAGGTTTGCGCGTCGCGCAGTTCTTCCTCCCCGAGCCGGGCATGGAGGCGGCGTTCCTGCATGTCCTCCGTGACGAGCTCGAGGAAGCCGAGGGCGTCGCCACCTTCAACGGCGGCTCTTTCGACCTGCCGATCTTGCGCACGCGCTGGGTGATGGCGCGCATGCCCGGCGAGCTCTCCCACGCGCCGCACGTCGACCTGCTGACTCTCGTGCGCGCGCTGTATCGCCACCGGCTCGAGAACTGCACCCTGCGTTACGTCGAGCAGCGCGTCCTCGGTTACGAGCGCGACGATCCGCTGCCGAGCGCTCTCGTCCCGGACGCGTACTTCGGCTACCTGCGGCAGGGGTCCCACGAGTACCTCGAGGCGGCGCTGGAGCACAACCGCCTGGACGTGATCAGCCTCGTCCACCTCCATTCCCGCCTGCTGCGCCGGCTCGAAGGCGCCGACGTCGACATGAACGCGGACGACTGGCTCGCCCTGGGCCGTCATCGCTGGCGGCGCGGGGCGCGCGCCGACGGGTGGCGCGCGCTGCGCAATGCAGCCGCCTTCGGCAGAGGCGAGGCCGCCGCCACCGCCGGCCTGCTGCTCGGGCGGCGCCTCGTACGCCGTGGCGCGGTCGCCGGCGCCGACGCGCTTCTTGGCTGGCTCGAGGCCAACAGCATCGACGACATCCGGGTCCCGGTCGCCCGCGCCCGGCTCCTGGAATGGCGCCGGCGCGACCCGGCGCTGGCGCTCAGCGTGGTCGAGGACGCCCAGCGCCGGATGCCGGAGGAAGCGGCCGCCCTCGAGCACCGCCGCGGTAGGCTTCTGCGCAAGCTCGAACGTCGCCGCCGCAGACCGGTCCAGCTGGAGGCGTTCGCGGGTCGTTAACAGATTCCTTGCGATTTCGGCGAGCGAAAACGCCTAATTCGGCGTTAGACGGCCTCAGATGGTGCATTCTATGGCGCTGAAAATGCCGGCCGGAGGTCGAACCCGAGTTCGTCACGGGCGGCAGCGAGGCCAGTCGCTGGTGGAGTTCGCGATCTCCTCCATGGTGCTTTTGCTGCTCGCCATGGGGCTGATCGACCTTTCCCGGGCCTTCTACTTCTCGGTCGCGCTCCAGGGCGCTGCCCGCGAGGGAGCAAGGCACGGGGCGTGGTTCAACACCGCCGCCCGGCAGAACAACTTCCTGTACGACGACGCGGTGATGCAGGCGGTGACCCAGGCGCTTGCCGGCGCCGGCCTGACCAACATCACCCAGATCAAGAGCGCGGGCTGCCTGACCCCGACCGACAGCAACACCCGATCCAACAAGCCTTACCCGCAGGCCGCCTACCCCACGACGTCCCAGGCCGTCTACGTCTACGTCTGTTACACGGACCCGTACGGCAGCCAGACGGGCACCCGACCGGCGCCGCCGCCCGACAACTCGTGGAAGCTCGGCGACATCAACGTGTCGCTGCTGATGAACTTCCAGCTGATCACGCCCTTGATCCAGGGCCTGTTCGGGACAGGACTCGACCTGGCGTACAACGAGCACTTCACCATCCAGGGCAAACCATGAAAGAACGCCTCGAGCAGCTGCGGACCTACTTCCGGAGCCAGAAGTCGCAGGGCCTGACCGAGTTCGCGATCATCGCGCCGGTCATCCTCCTGCTGACCTTCGGGATCATCGACTTCGGCCGCGCGCTCTATCTCTACATCACGCTGCAGCAGGCGGCCAACGAAGGCGCGCGTGTCGCCGTCCGGGCTTCGTACTTCATCGACCCCAACGGCAACTCGCACACCTGGCCGACTGACACCGACGTGGCCAACGCGGTGACCGGCCACGCCGTGATCATGGACCTGGCCAACAACCCGGCCTGCCCCAACGGTCCGCTGCCCAATGGCGGCGTCGCCCAGGGCTCGCCGACCAAGCCTGCCGCGAACACCGGCTGGATCTTCATCACCGACCCGAGCCAGGCCGGCAACGGCACCCCGAACGGTCCTCGCGGCGGGCTGGGCAGCTACCCTCCGCCCAACTTCGGCGCCGGCTGCAACAACGTGACCCCCGCGACCGGCAACGAGCCGATCAAGGTGACGCTCTGGTATACGTTCCAGCCGATCACTCCCATCATCCAGCAAGTTGTCGGCAACAACATCGTCATCACGGCATATGCGGTTTACCGTGCCGAATACTCGAACTAGCGCGCGCAAAGCGACGCTCCAGGGTGGGCAGGCGATCGTCCTGATCGCGCTGCTGATCCTCGTGTTGTTCGGCATGCTCGGCCTCGCCATCGACTCGGGTCGCGGCTACGTCGACCGGCGGGACCAGCAGACCGCGGTCGACGCCTCCGCGCTCGCCGCCGGCGACTGGTGGGAGAACTACCAGGACCTGAACGGCGTTGTCGTCCCGAACTCGCTCGCGCTCTACGAGTCGAACCTGCGCCTCTACAACGGGTACCAGACGACCAGCCACACCAGCGCCCTGGTCGGTCCGCAGAGCAACCTGCCCCAGGACACCTACACCTACACCTTCCAGGAGGGCTACACGCTGACCATCGTGGCCACCGACACGCAGTTCAACGGCTACGAGTTCCAGTTCACGAGCCAGCACAACCTGCCCCTGGCGTTCATCCAGATCTTTGGCGGCAGCCCGACGGTGCCCATCGCCGCGACGGCGACGTCCATCGTCGGCAACCAGCGCCAGACGCCGGCGCTCCTGACCCTGAGCACCGGCAGCTGCGCGACGACGCTCACCGGTGCCGCCCAGCTGACCGTGCTCGGTGACGTCTACACGAACGGCACCGCGTGCCTGGACAGCAATCTGCACGAGGCGGGCAACTGCTACGGCGCGGCGGGCTCGAACTGCAGCGTCGCGCAGTACTTCTGCTACAACTCGACCCCGGGCTTCATCCCGTACCCCCCACCCTGCGCGCCTGGTGACATCACCGGTACCGGCATCGTGCCCGCGCCGACACTGCCGGACCCGGGCTACCTGGCCCCTTCTGTCGGCTATTACACGAGCGCCCAGGGGTACAGCAAATACAACCGCGGCACGTGGACGGAGATGTTCCCGGGCGCATACGGCAGCTTCCACCTGACCGGCGGCTCGGCGAGCTGCGCCTTCCTCAACGCCGGCGTCTACAACTGGACCAACGGATACCAATCAGACGCCACGGGCAGCCTTCTCTCCAACGAGCTGAAAGCGCCGGACGAGGAGCTGTCGAGCGCGCCGGCGACGTCCAACTTCGCCAACCCGCAGTTCTGGGACCAGAACAGCACCGGCTGCGCGGGACACTTCAACGTCGTCAACGGCGCCGGCCAGACCATCCTCCTCGCCCCGCCCTGCACGAAGCTCAACCCACTAACACCGAACCCCTGCCACACGGGCGTCAACGACACTCTTGGCCGGAACAACAGGTGGGGCGTCGAGCTGACGTCGATCCGCTACGACCGCTTCCTCGACCCGACCATCACGCCCGCCCCCTGTTACACGGCGCCCGGCTGCCGGCGCGAGAGCGCGCCGTCGGGCTGCCAGCTCACGCCCAACCAGGTGACGGGCACCCCGGGCTCTCCGTCCAACATCGGGATCAGCATCAACATCACCCAGAACGCGCCCGGGGCGCAGTACTACAACGTGTACGTCAACCCGGCGGGCTGCGACGGCAAGCCGCAGAATTTCGGCTGGGTTGGCCGTTTCGACGCCCCAGGTTTCGTCAACGGCACGCCCGTCGGTCCCTTCCCCAATGGAACCAACTGGACCCTTGGCGCCAGTGCGCCACTCATTCCGCCCGCCTCTGGGGCGTCGGTCTACGACCTGATCGACACAATGATCCCGAACCCCTCGACCAACTGCTTCGCGCAGGTCCGCACGCTGAACTGCGCGCCGCCTGACGACGAGACCAACCCGCAGTGCTTCAGCAACTGCCCGCCGCCGGCCAACCTGCTGTCGCAGGAGAACGCGCCGATGGCGCTTGAGTATCCGCCGTACACCGGCGGCGACGTCGCCAACGAGAACTACTGCCAGGTCTCGCCGAACCCGGGCAACCCGATCGCACCCTGCGAGAACACGACCGTGACGCCGGGGGCGGTGCAGTTCTACTTCCCCAACGGGTCGTGCATGACGCAGAACGCACAGGGAGCGACGTACGTTTTCGCCGGCGAACAGTTCAACTGGATCGTGATCTACGCGCCCGCGGCTAACACCTGCAGCAACACCATGAACGGCGGGGCGTCGACCCAGTACATCGGCACCATCTACACGCCGGGCCAGAACTGGACCATCAACGGCGGCAACCGCTCGCCGCTGGCCGGCCAGGTGATCTGCTACACGGCCAAGGTTTCGGGCTCCGCCGCGGTGGGCATCGACTTCAACCCGAACTACGCGCCGGCGCCGCCGGCCGCGAGGCTGATCAACTAGCCGGAAGGGGTCGCCTCGTAGCCCAGCGCGCGCAGGGCCTCGTCGATCCACTCCAACGCCATCTCGCGCGTGTTCGGCCAGACGTCGGGCGACGAACCCGGCTCCGCGGTGTCGATCACGACCCTGCCGACGACCCGGAGGAGCCTCCTCGCCAGGGGCGCGGCGTCGGGTGAACTGAACTCCAGGCCCTCCAACGCGCGCGTCAGCATGAAGCACGCCGCGTTGAATGTCTGCGCGTCGATTGGCGTACTATTCGCCAGCCGTTCGGCAAGCTCGGCCCTGAGGTCGGAGGGGTCCATATGCCGGGCTATTATTCAATCAAGGGTGGTCATGGATCTCACCGAGCCTGTATTGCTGACGCCTGAGGGGCTGGAGAAGCTCAAGCGCGACCTCGAGGTCGCGACCGTTCGGCGCTCCGAGGCGGGCGAGCGGCTGAAGGAAGCGTTCCAGCCCGGCGACATCGAGGACAACCCCGAGTACGAGCAGGCGAAGGAAGAGGTCGGCATGCTCGACAGCCGCATCTACGAGCTGCAGGAGATGATCGGCCGCGCCCAGATCATCAGGGACACGCACTCGAGCGTGGCCGGCCCGGGCTCGACGATCGAAGTCGTCGACAACGACGGCGAGAGCGAGACGTACCACCTCGTGGGCGCGGTCGAGAGTGACCCGTCGGCAGGGCGGATCTCCGTCGACTCGCCGGTCGGTCGTGCGCTCGTCGGGCACAAGAAGGGTGACAAGGTGACGGTCTCGGTGCCGTCCGGAACGCTCACCCTGACCATCAAGGCGGTCAAATAGCCACCACCACCGGCGCCGTCGCGGGGATCGATCCGGAGACGATCAACGCGAGAACAACGGTGGGCATCCTGTTCCGCCAGGTCGCGAAGTACGGCGATCGCCAGTTCCTTCATTACCGCGACGACGACGGTCCCTGGCAGACGCTGTCGTGGAACGACCTGCAGCGTCGCGTGGTCGCGGTCGCGTCAGGGCTGGTGGATGCCGGAGTCAAGCCAGGGGACACGGTCGTGATCATGGCCGACAACTGCGTCGAGTGGCTCCTGTGCGATTTCGCGATCCAGGCGGCGGGCGGGATCACGGTGCCGATCTATCCGAATGTCTCCGAGGAGGCGGCGCGGACGATCACAGTCGACAGCGCGGCGGTGCTGTCCCTGGCCGGCGATTCGCAGATCGCCACCAGGCTGATGACGACGAGCGTCGCCACCATCGACCGCGACGTCCGGGAGTGGATCGCCGCGGAGCCCCGGAACGTGGCCGAGATCGCGCGGCGGGCGCAGAGCATCAACCCCGACGACCTCTGCACCATCGTCTACACGTCCGGCACGACCGGCGTCCCCAAGGGCGTGGAGCTTCGCCACCGCAACGTGGTCGACATCAGCCACGCGGCGGCGAGCGTGCACCCGATCACGGACCAGGACTACTCGATCTCCTGGCTGCCGTACTCGCACGTCTACGGCCGGATCAACGACATCTTCCTCGGCGTCGTCGTCGGCCTGTCCGGTTGGATCTCGCGCGGCCCCGACCATCTCGCGGAAGAGCTGCGCGAGATCAAGCCGACGATCATGAACAGCGTCCCTCGGGTCTACGAAAAGATGTATGCGGCGGTGCTTTCCCGCGTCCACAAGTCGAGCGCGAGTCGGCGCGCGATCTTTCGCTGGGCGATTCGAGCGGGCGCTCGCTTCTCCGCCTCTGACAACCCGGGCCCTGTGCTGCGCGCGCAGCGGCGGCTTGCGGACCGGCTGGTCTTGAGCTCGCTGCGCCGGACCCTGACCGGCGGCAACCTTCGCTTCTTCGTCAGCGGCGGGGCCGGCCTGGCGCGCGAGATCGAGGAGTTCTTCTGGGACATCGGCGTTCCGATCCTCAACGGGTGGGGCCTCACGGAGACGTCCTCGGGCGTGTCTTCGAACACCCTTCACGCCCACAAGTTCCTCACCGTCGGGAAGCCATTCCCCGGCGTCGAGCTGAAGATCGCCGAGGACGGCGAGATCCTGGTCAAGGGTCCGAGCGTCATGCGCGGATACCACAACAAGCCCGAGGCGACCGCCGACGTGCTGCAGGACGGCTGGTTCTGCACCGGCGACATCGGGGAGATCGACGCCGACGGGTTCTTGAAGATCACGGACCGCAAGAAGTCGCTGTTCAAGACTGCAGGCGGGAAGTACGTCTCGCCCTTGCAGATCGAGCACGAGCTGCTGAGCGACCCGATCATCGCGCGCGCCGTCGTCGTGGGTGAAGGACGCCCCTACGTGACGGCGTTGATCGTGCCGGACTGGTCCACGGCCGCGAGTCAGGGTCTCGACGAAGCCGCTCTGCAGTCGCGGATCCAGGGCGTCGTCGACCGCGTCAACGCGCGGCTCGGACACTGGGAGACGGTCAAATACTTCACGCTCCTGCCTCACGATTTCACCGAGGAGGCGGGTGAGCTTTCACTCAAGCTCGACGTCAAACGCAAGGTCGTCGGCGAGCACTACAGGGACCAGATCGAAGCCATGTACGCGAGGCAGTCGAAAGACTCGTAACCTGACCGGCGTGGCTGGACCGATCGACCTCTCCGACCTCCATGCGGCGCTGGACCGGCTTCGGCCCCAGCTGTGCCACTGCGGCCTGAAGGGCGAATGCCTCGGCTGCAAGGGGATCGAGATGGTGCGCGTGCAGGCGGAGGCCGTGGCCGCCGCCGCGAGCCAGCCGATCCTGATCCAGGTCGCCCAGGAGACGGCGATGAAGGACATGAGCACGCGGTTCCAGGCGATGTCCGAGCGCCTGATGGCCGACCCGGAGATCCGGCGCTCCGCCGAGGAGATGCAGGAAAAGCTCATGTCCGACCCGGAGACGCGGCAGCTGCTCGAGGAGCTGATGCGCCGGCTGGGCGGCGGGGCGCCGCCGCCCGACGAGCTGAACTAAGCCTGTTTAGGCTGCCTTCGGCGACGCCGCGGGGCTCGCGGTCGTCCCCGGCTTCCGGCGCTTGGGCGTGGTGTTCCAGAGAGGCAGCTCGCCCGTCTGGAGGCGGCTGATGATCGCCTGCTCCTGCGCGGCGGTGATCTTCTTGTCGCTGACTGCCTTGTCCAGCGCCGGCTTCAGCGCGGCGATGACCTTGGCCCGGAAGTCAGCCTCGGAGACGTGCTGCGCCGCCGCGACCTGGGACAGCGACTGACCGTTCTTCAGGTCGGTCTGGAGCTGGGTCTCGGTGATGCCAAGCGCCGACGCGGCGGCTGCGAGGTACTGCTCCAGGAAGGCGCCGAGCGCCTTGTCACCACCCGTGCGAGGGCTGGGCAGGGTGCAGGGCGACTGGCCGGCCAGCTTCTTCTTGATGGCGTCGGCCTGGGCCTGGGTGATCTGGCCGCTCTTGACCTCGTCGGCCAGCGTCTCGGCGATCGCCTTCTGGAAGGCGGCGTTGATCTGGGCCTGGCTCCTGCCGATGTCGACGGCGAAGTGCTTCATGAAGTTCGCGCAGACGGTCGAAGAGGCGTGGGCGTCGACCGTGGCCGTGGTGGCGGGCGCCTGGCGGGCGCCGAAGGTCATGACCGAGGCGGACGCGGTGACGACGACGGCGGCGCCGGCCACGGCCACCGCCCCGGCGGCGAGCCCGGCCACGCGCAGGTAGCGCGTTTTCCAGATTCGGTTGATCATGGAATTCACTCTGGCAGGGTACGGACGCCGCATCTTTATGGTTTTGTAAGTCGAAATGGGCATTGAAGCGCCCCCCAGCTCGGGCTGGTCAGGCAAGCACGCGGTCGAGCTCTACGTCCGGACGTACACGACCATGCTGCAGAGCTCCGGCGACATCAAGGTCGAGTCGCTCGTCCAGGCCCACCTCGGCATGGGCTCCGTCCTGCACCCCCTGGCCGCCCAAGCCCAGTCCGACATGGGCGCCCTGCTTTACGCCATCCGCCGCCTCCCGGCGGCGATCATGCGGTGCCGGCACGTGGTCATGGGCCAGAGCCCCCAGGGGTTCAAGGCGGTGCTGGAAGCCGACATCCTGGGCTGGGAGGCCGTGAAGGCCCCGGCCCGGCGCCGGCGCTGGTACCACGACGGCAAGAACACGGTCGCGGTGCTGATCGCCTCCACCTCGGACATCGACGACCTGGTCCCGACGCTGGTCGCCTTCCAGATCGAGTGGAACAAGCTGCACCGATCGCTCCAGGACGTGGGCCTGTCCGACGAGGAGGCCCGCCAGGCTGCGGCCGCCTCACCGGACGACTGGCGCCGCCTCCACGACGCGTGGGGTGACGCATTCGACCAGAACCTCGCCGCCATCAAGCGCGAGGAGTGCCGGATCGTGCTCCGCCTGATCGGCGCCAGCCACATCGGCTTCGCGCGCAACGCGAGCCGCTGGTGGCAGCCCATCGCGGCGGCGATGGACGAGCTGGGGGCACGCGACGCGCCGGTCTACTTCGTGTCCTCCAACGCGCACAGCCTGGTGAACGTCCTCACCGGCGTCGCACGCCGCATCGAGAGCGAGATCGTCGATTGGATCGGGCGGTCCGACCGCGACCTCGACGCCGAACGCCGGAAGCTCGAGGCCGGCCACAGCCGCGCGTCGCGCCAGAACTGGCTCTACTACGGCGCGCGCCAGGTGTTCGACGTGCACCCGGAGCGCGAGCGCCTGCGCAGGTGGCGCGCCGACGTAGAGACCGCGAACGGCGTCCGCCACATCCCCGCGCGCGGCACCGGCGTCGACTCGGCGGCGCAGGTCTTCATGCTCTCCAAGCTCGACCCGGCGTCGATCGACCCGCGCGTGGGCGCGGTCGACGAGGCCACCCTCCGCCAGTCCGACGCCTGCATCATCAACGTCGACTACCCGCTCGGCGAGGCTGCGTACCACATCCTCCGCCAGGTCGCGGAGCAGTGCGCGTGGGTCGCGGGCGTGTACGTGCTGGGCAAGGCCGCGACGCTGAACGCGGACGTCGGCGACGTGATGATCCCCAACGTCGTCTACAACGAGCACTCCGGCAACACGTACTGGCTGGACAACTGCTTCACCGCGGCCGACGTGCAGCCGAACCTCGTGTACGGATCGGCGCTCGACAACCAGCGCGCCGTCACGGTGCGCGGCACGTTCCTGCAGAACCGCGACTACCTCGACTTCTACTACCACGGCCGCTACACCGTGGTCGAGATGGAGGCGGGGCCGTACCTCGACGCGGGGTTCGAGATCGGCCAGCCCGAGCGGTACCCCGTCGGCGAGAGCGTGAACATGGCCCAGGCCCACTTCGACCTCGGCATCGTCCACTACGCCTCCGACACCCCATACACCCAGGCGCGCACGCTCGGCGCGCGCGGCCTCAGCTACCGGGGCATGGACTCCACGTACGCGGCGGCTATTGCGGTGGCGCGGCGGATCCTCGGACAGGAAGGAGCGCTCGCCGCTAGCAACGTCGCCACGTAGAGCGCAGGGGTCCCCGCGAAATCAAGCCGAAGGCTCCGATTTCGCGGGGTTCTCGCGAGGAGGCGCTGGCCGCGAAGAACTAAAGGTCACCGGATGCGGGTGGTTGTGTTCCCCGGCGCCGTGATGGATCTCGCCGCACGGGTGGCAGCTCTCGACCTGGATCGTGGTATGGCCGATGGCAAAGCGCTCGCACAGCCGGCCTTCCAGGTCTCGCACCACGTGCTCCGCGTCGCCGAGCGAGACGTCGTCAATGACGACGTGGCAGCTGAGCGCCGTCTCGTCCGTCGAGAGCGCCCACACGTGAAGGTCGTGCACGCCTTCCACGAGGCGCGCGCCGGTGATCTCCGCCGTCACGGCGTCGAGGTCGATTTCGCGCGGTGTGCCCTCCATGAGCGTGTTCACCGCCTCGCGCACGATGCGCCACGCGCCGAAGGCGATCAGGCACGCGATGGCGAGCGAGAGCAGCGGGTCGATGTAGAGCCAGCTCGTCAGCAGGATGACCGCCCCGGACACCACCACCCCGATCGAGGCGGCGACGTCGCCGGTGACGTGCAGCAGGGCCGCGCGCAGGCTGAGGTTGTGCCCTCCGTTGCGCAGCGTGACGATGACGAAGGTGTTGATCGCGATGCCGACGAGCGCGGCGGCGATGACGATTCCGCCTTGCACGTGCTCCGGGGTGGCCAGGCGCTGGACGGCCTCGTACGCGATCGCCAGCACGATCACGATCAACGTGATCGCGTTCACGAGGGCGGCCAGGATCCCCACGCGCTGGTAGCCGTAGCTCCGCCGGCGGTCGGCCGGCCTACTCGACTGGTCGACTGCAAACCAGGCCAGACCCAGGGCGAAGACGTCGGTCAGGACATGGCCGGCGTCGGACAGCAGAGCCAGCGAATGCGCAAGGAGGCCACCGGCGAGCTCGATCAGGAGGACGCCGATCGTCAGCCCGAACGCCAGCCGGAGCCTGGTGTTCTCCACGTATCAAATTTACCCATCCCGGTGAGGGGTCCCCACGAAATCAGCGGATTTCGCGGCCCACCAGTCCTCTCCACGGTGCAGATAGGCGAGGAGCATGCCGTGGCGCAGCCCCTCGTGGCTGACGTGGAGGAGGGCCAGCCCGAACCAGTCGAGCAGCAGGAGCAGCTCCTCGACGCCGCCCCGCATCGCCTTCACCCGGTTGGCGGGCAGACCGACGTCCTGGGCCACGCGCCGGGCGCGGCCGCGGTCCAGGCGCTTCTCGCAGGTGAGGATGTCCGCAGTGGTCAGCACCTGCGGCGGGTTGCGCTTCGCCAGCACCGCCGGGAGGTTGGATGCCGTGCCGCCTGTCGCCACGAGGCGCTCGATTTCGCCGTCGGGCGCCCGGGTCAGCTCGCGGAGGGCGGCCTTGCGCAGGCGCGCCCGCTGCTCCGGTCTGGGAGGGTCCGAAAGGTACTCGTCGGCCAGGACGCCTGAGCCGATCGGCAACGTCGACCAGCGCAGCATCTTCTCCCCGCGGGCGATGACCACTTCGGTCGAGGCACCGCCGAGGTCGACGAGCGCCCATTCGCGCCGGATCGCGTGGCGGCTCGCCGCGCCGAGGAAGCTCAGCTCGGCCTCGCGTCGCGCCGGGATGACCCGGAGTGGGACGCCGAGCACCTCGCTCGCCTGGCGGACGAAGGCCGCCCCGTCCGACGCCTGCCGCACGGCCTGCGTCGCTCCGGCGATCAGCTCGTCGTAGCCATGCGCCCGCGCCACGGCGAGGACCCTGCGCACCGCGCGCAGCGCGGTCCTGCCCCGGCTGCCGATGGCCCCGGTGCGCGCGACCTGCGGCCCGAGCTCGGGCATCTCGACGTGGTGCGCGACGTCCTCGAGCTTGCCGCGGACGACGTCGGCGACGAGCACGTGCACCGTGTTGGAGCCGATGTCGAGCGCGGCCAGTCGCATTCAATTGGAACTCTAGAATCAGCGAAGGTGGCCAAGCGCACGCGCGTCGAAAAGGACTCGATGGGCGAGATGGAGGTCCCGGCCGACGCGTACTATGGCGCCTCTACCCAGCGCGCCGTCCTCAATTTCCCGATCTCCGGACAACCTTTGCCCCGCCGCTTCATCCGCGCCCTTGGCATGGTCAAGCGCGCGGCGGCGGAGACGAACCACGAGCTCGGCCTGCTGCCGAACGGCCATGCCAACGCAATCGCCGCTGCCGCCCAGGAGGTGGTCGACGGGAAGCTAGACGACCAGTTCCCGATCGACGTCTACCAGACGGGTTCCGCGACCTCTAGCAACACCAACGCCAACGAGGTCATCGCCAACCGCGCGACCGAGATCCTCGGCGGCGAGCGCGGCTCGAAGCTCGTCCACCCCAACGACCACGTGAACGTGTGTCAGTCCTCGAACGACGTGATCCCGACATCGATCCAGATCGC
>DATEGB010000105.1:0-9167 GCA_035280365.1 Candidatus Dormiibacterota bacterium
TGTACCTTTGCTCACTCACGCTCATCTCCCTCATGGCCGGGGAGTGTCGCGTAGGTACCGAAGTAGCTGTAGCGAATCAGCCGAAGGTGTGTCACGCAGGAGCCGAAGGCGTTTTGTCGCCTACGTCCCGAACTTGCACACAGACGTGGCTCCGGGACGGGGACTCGAACCCCGAACCTTGCGGTTAACAGCCGCCTGCTCTACCGATTGAGCTATCCCGGAACAGACCTCGAATTCTAGGTGCTGCCATGCGCGAGCCGCCGCGCGCGCGGTGAAATACCACCTGATGGTCGCCTCGATCACAACGCCCCGGCTTGACCTCGTACCGCTCGAGCCGGAAGCGATTCGGAGCGTGATCGCCGGAGAGCGCGCGCAGGCACGGCGGATCATCGGCCACGACCTCCCCGACGAGTTCCCGAACAAGGACGACCTCCGCGGCTTCCTGCCCGTGCAGCTGCACCGCATGGAGGCAGCGCCCAACCGCCGGGAATGGATGGCGCGCCTCATAGTTGACAAGGCAAACCAGCTCATCGGCCATTGCGGGTTCCATGGGCCTCCCGACGTGATCGGCCGCGCCGAGATCGGCTACACCGTGTTCACGACATTCCGCGGCCAGGGCTACGCCAAAGAGGCAGCCGGCGCCCTCGTGCGTTGGGCGTTCGACCAGGGCCAGCGCGAGGTCTTCGCCACCGTCGCCCCTGACAACGCCCCCTCGCTTGCCGTCGTCCGCTCCCTCGGCTTCATCCAGGTCGGGACGCAGGAGGACGAGGTCGACGGGCTGGAGCTCGTCTTCGCTGTACGCGCCTGACGAACGCATCGGCCTCCCGCTCGATCGCCGATGCCACCGCCACCGCGGTGTCCACGAACGTGGCCGCCGCGGGCGGCCGGTACCGGTCGCGATGCGAGACGATCACCACCACCCGCGGCGGCACCGGCTCGGCGAGACGCAGGATGCGGACCTTCGGGTCCGACTGATCCACCGCGAGGAGCGGCGCCAGCGCGATGCCAAGCCCAGCGGCCACCATGGCCTGCACCGTGCCGTTGTCGTTGGAGCGAAACACAAACCGCGGACGCACACCCTGTCGGGCGAGGAAATCCTCGGCCTGCTCCTGGTGCTTGCCGGGCTGGAATCCCACCATCGCCGCGCCGTCGAGGTCGGACACATGCGGGACGGCCCAGCGTTCGGCCACCGAGGCCGCGACGACCAGCACGTACGGATCCCGCATCAGCTCACGCACCTCGAACGGACCTTCGACGATGGGCTGGATCGCGAAGGTCATGTCGAGCTCACCCCGCTCGACCGCGACGACCAGCTCGACGTCGTGGTCTCGCTCCGTGACCTGCACGTCCACCTCGCGCCACCTCGCCTTGAACAGGCGCATCACGTCCGGTAGGACGTGGTTGGCGACACTCTGGTAGATGCCGACCCGCAGGCCACCCGACGCCCCGGCGACGTAGGCCCGGAAGTCCGCCTCGGCCGCGTGCAGACGGGACTCGATCGCGCCGGCGTGACCGAGCAGCAGCCGACCCGCCTCGGTGAGCTGCACCGTCCGCCGGCCGCGCGAGCGCTCGACCAGCCGCTGTCCGACGAGCGCCTCCAGGTCGCCGACGTGGTCGCTCACGGTCGAGAGCGAGCTGTTCAACGCCTCCGACGCCTTCCAGAACGTGCCCGTCTCGGCGACCGCGCGCAGCGCCCGGAGGTGCTTCAGCTCGACGCTGGACCAATTATCCGCCACTTCGAAAGCTTATCTGGAAAACTCCTGTTGCTTCGGACATTGAAACTGGGAACACTGAATCCATGGAGCTTCTGATGGCAGTTCTGATCCTGACCGCGCTGTGCCTCGCAGCCGGGTTCTGGGGCGCCGACTCGCGCCCGCAGGACTTCGACCGCGCGACGCGCTGGTGGCCGGCGACGCCCCGCAGCTGAGCCCGGCCGTGCTCCAACCGGGCTGGAGGCATCCCTTGACAGCGTCCCCTGCCGTCAATAAGGTCGATTCTTAAATCCGGCTTAAACCGGGCATTGCCCGCCGCGGTCAAGCTTGGGGTGTCGTCGGCGACGAGTGAAAAGGGGGTCTGGTATGAGACGGCTGATTCGGCTCGCCGCGCTCGCGGCGTTGGTGGCGGCGCAGGCACTGGTCCCAGGGCCGGCCGCGGCGCAGGCGGCGGTGGCACCGACCACCAACTGCACGTTGAACAACGGCATCAAGCACGTCGTCGCCATCCAGTTCGACAACACGCACCTTTTCCGGGACCGCGCCAACGTGGCGTCGGACCTCGAGCAGATGCCCAATCTCCTCAACTTCATGACCGAGAACGGGACGCTCAGCGACAACGAGCACACCATCCTCATCTCGCACACCGCGGGAGGAATCCTGTCCTCGCTCACCGGCCTGTACCCCGACCGGATGGGCATCACGGTGTCGAACTCGTACCGCTACTTCAAGGCCGGCGGGACGACCGCCTCGTCGTCGGCTTTCAAATACTGGACAGACCTGGTCGACGACACCACCGGGACCAATGACCCGCTGCCGAACATGGTCACCGCCGGTGGCAAGAACGCGCCGGCCCCATGGGTGCCCTACACGCGCGCCGGTTGTGACTACGGCGCGGTCTCGACGGCCAACGTCGTCCTCGAGAACACCGGCACAGGCGCGTTTGGAGACATGACCAAGGTCTTCGGCGCCGGCTCGCCGGAGTGGAACGAGGCAGTCGCCTCGAACAGCGCGCCATCTCGCACCGCGGCCGGCACGAAAGCGCTCACGGACTTCGTCGGATTCGCGATCCACTGCGGCGCCGGCGGGGGGATTTGCAGCGCCAACGCGACCAACGTCGCCAACTCGCGACCGGACCAGCTGCCGGACGAGCCGGGCGGTTACACCGGCTTCAAGGCGCTGTTCGGCGCCAAGTACGTCAACCCGGCGATCAACGCCGGCAACACGTGGGTCAACGACACCACGGGGGCGAAGATCCAGAATCCCTTCGGCCAGGACGGATTCCCGGGGTTTGACGGGGTGCCTGCCAAGGTCAGCCTCGGCTATGTCGCCCAGATGCAGGAGGCGGGCGTGCCGGTCACCTTCGCCTACATCTCAGACGCGCACGACAACCACACCGCGGCCTTCCCGGCACCCTTCAACCCCAACTTTCCTCGCGCCTCCGGCCCCGGAGAGGCCGACTACGTGGCCGCCCTGCACGAATACGACCAGGCCTTCGGCACCTTCTTCGCCCGTCTCGCGGCCGACGGCATCGACAAGTCGAACACGCTGTTCGTGTTCACCGCCGACGAGGGTGACCACTTCGCCGGCGGGAACTCCGCGGATGGAACGTGGAGTCACACGTTCTGCAACGTGAGCGCAGGTGACACGTGCCCGGCCAACCAGATCGGCGAAGTCAGCCAGAACATCAAGGCTCTGCTGCCGAGCGGCTACACCCCGCCGACCTTCTTCGTCCACTCCGACTCGGCCCCTACCGTCTACGTCAACGGCAACCCGGCGCGCACCGACCCCGCGCTACGCGACCTCGAACGCAAGCTGGCGGCCGCGCAGGCGGTCGACCCGTATGTCAGCTCCTCTCCGACCCCGGTCATGCTGAGGATCGCGGACCCGGTCGAGGAGAGCGCCCTCCACATGGTCAACGCGGACCCGCGGCGCACGCCCAGCTTCACGTATTTCGCCCAGCCGGATTACTTCCTCTCGACTTTCAACACCAACTGTCCGACGGCCAGCGCAACGACCTGCGTCGACTATCACTTCGCCTACAGCCACGGTGACATCACCGAGGACATCAGCCGCACGTGGCTCGGCTTCGTCGGCCCCGGCGTCAAGCACCTCGGCCGGACCAGCGACGTCTGGTCGGACCACACCGACATCCGGCCGACCATCCTGGCCCTGACTGGGCTCCAGGACAGCTACGAGCCCGACGGCGTCGCCCTTGTCGACTTCCTCGACACCGCCGCGGTCTCCCGTGACCTCCGCGCCCACCACGAATCGCTCGTCCTGCTGCGCGAGGTCTACAAGCAGATGGCCGCTCCGTTCGGCGCGTACGGGATGGACACTCTGGTCGCCTCCACCCGTGGCATCGCCAGCAGCGATGACAGCGTCTACGCCGACACCGAGACCAGCATCGACTCGCTGAACTCTCAGCGCGACGCGCTGGAGGCGCAGATGCGGTCCGCGCTCACCAACGCGACGTTCGGCGGTCCGCTCGCAAGCGAACAAGACCTCAAGACCATGATCGCCCAGGGCCAGGACATCCTGGCCCAGGCGTCCGCCCTGGCGAACCCATAACCGGATAGCGCTTCGTCAATCGACCGCCGGCAGGTACCGGCAAAAACAGGTACCTGCCGGCTCGGTTTTCAGGTGTTTTCCACCTTATGAGGCCACCTGCCTGATTCCTAGCCTCGAAGCATCGGTTCGCAACCGCGACCGAAATCAAAAAACGACGAGGAGAAAGACAGTGGAAGCCAGGCAGACGTTGACGGGAACCTCGGTTCCGAAGGGCCTGATGATCGTCCTCGCGGTCGGCGCGGCAATCGCGCTGGCGGCGATGGGCGGCTACATCACCAGGAGCCTCGGTGGCTCGAGCAACGCGGTGGTGAACGTGGGTCACCCCGCGCCGGGCACCGTGCTGCGCCAGGACAACCCCCCGGTGCAGGGGCAGTCGCAGATCTCGGCCCCGGTCGGGAGTCACGACGGACGCAGCAGCGGCACCCAGATCGAGAACTCGGACTTCGGCTTCACGGCCGACGGCGAGGGTTACCAGTCGGACCTGACCCGGGTCCTGCCCACGGAGACGCAGGGCTACAACCCCGGGTGGGACGCGCGCTCGGTCCGCGAAGGCCACGGGGCCTAGCGGAGATTCGGAATAGCAAGAAGGAGAGCAAGGAAGACCGATGGAGGCAAGGGCAACCATCACCACGGCGACCGTTTCCAGGACCTTCCTCGCGGCGGTGCTCGTGCTCGTCGCGATGGGCCTGGCCGCGATGGCCGGCTACATGGCCAAAGACGCTTTCGGGGGCAAGGCCGCTGGCGTGACGAACAGCGTGAACGTCGGGCAGCCGGCTCCGGGCACCGTCCTGCGCCAGGACAACCCGAAGCAGGCCCCGGCCGAGCTGCCGGCGTGGCTCCAGCAGGAGCTCGCGGGCAAGCCGGGGGCCGGCCCGATCGTCATCGACCAGAACTACATCGACCAGTACCTGGACAAGCCGGCCGCGCCCGAGCGGTCGACGGGCCACAGGAACCTGCCGTAACCACCAGGCGCCCCCGCGCCAGGCACCCTCGATCCCCAGGGGGTGCCACCCGCAAAGAGGAGAGGGGTCCGGCGATCCCTCTTCTTTCTTTATGTCCGGCTCAGGCGGAGTGCGGCTGCTGGAGCAGCTCGGCGATCGAGCCTTCGAACTTGGCCAGTCGCTTGTGGACCTCGATCACCTCGTCCGAGCTGACGGGGTCGGTCGGGTCGATGTCAGTGTGATGCTCGGTCCACTCAGTGCCGCATTCGCAGCGGTGGAAGAGGAAGCGGTCCGTCCGGGAGCGGTAGGTGTAGATGGCGGCGTCCTTCAGGCGCCTACCGCAAACACACTTGCCCTTGTCCGGTTCCAGCTTCGCTCGTTGCACTGACGTAATCCTCGACCTGTATAACGATGGGGTTTGGAATTTCGTGGCAGCTTACATCCCTGCCAGCGAAATTGGAATATCAATTACTTGTAAAAATCAACGTCACAGCCCAGCGTTGAGTTTCGCGAGCAATCCGCCGAGGTCGCGGAGGCGCTCCGTCCGGGCGGCGTGTTCAAGCGTCTGGTACTGGGAGAGCACATCGACGAAGCCCTCGCCGAGGTCGTAGCCGTGGCTGCGCAGTGCTTCGCGGCCGCGGTCGCCAAGCGCGGCGACGACCTCCCGCACCTTCGTTTCCGGTCCGAAACGCGCTTCAGGCACTCTTGAGTGGGGCCGGGGCTGGGGGCGGAGGCGGCGCCTCGACCTTCTTGAGCACGACGCGGTGGCCGTGCCAGCGCTCGGGCGCACCGACGGGCTGCTCTCCTTCGTAGCTCAGCTCCAGGCACAAGATCCCGTTTACCAGCACCGGCTGGACGCCGAGCTTCGTCTTCGGGTTCCTGCGCTGGAGAAACTGAAGAAGGGCCACGCCGTAGATGACGAGCGCGCCCGGGATGTTGATGGTGTTTATCCGGCCACCTTCGCTGGACCCGTCGACGCCGGACGTGTGGGAACCGAGCGAGTGGACCATGTGGTACGGACTAGGTTATCGGCTTGCGGCTCTTCAACGCCGCGAGAACGGCTTCGACCGCCCCCTCGTAGCCCAGCCGGCCGGTGTCCAGGACTATGTCGTAGTGGGCCGGGTGGATCCGGTCGTGGCCGTAGACCTGGCGGATGTAGGCGGTCCAGTTCTCGTCGGTCTGCTTGAGCCGCTTTTTGGCCTCCTCCTCGGAGGCGATGCCGAGCCGCTCCATGATCGCCTTGACCCGCTCCGCCTCCGCCGCACGTAGGAAGACGTGGAGCGCGCCCGGGTGGTCGCGCAGGATGTAGGCGCCGCCGCGGCCGACGATGACCACGTTGCCGCCCCGGGCCGCCTCCTGGAGCACGTGCTGGGTGATCTGGAGGACCGCTTTCCGCGTGTCGAACGTGGGCGCGGCGTTGGGCGGCGTCCAGGCGGTGGCGGCCTCGGCCGGGATCAGCGGCTCGGTGCTGGCCGAACCCAGGGCGACCAGGAGCCGCGCCAGGAGCGAGCCCGGCTGCTCGTCCTCCGCCTCGACTTCTTCCTTCGGCAGCTGGAGGCGGCGGGCCACCTCGTCGATGATCTGGGAGTCGAGGAAGTCGGCCTTCAGGCGGTCGGCGAGCATCCGCCCGACCGTCGCGCCCCCTGCGCCGAACTGCCGCCCGATCGTAATGACCGGCACGGCCTAATTCTCACCCGAACTTGCCGGTCTTGCCGTCGCGGCGTAGGAGCACCGGCCCGGTCGACAGGTACAGCACGAAGTCGGCGGCCGACGGTCGCGCCACGACGAGGCCAATCGACGCCGCCGAGGCGTCGTACGTCCACGCGACCTTGTTGCTGCGCCAGGCGATCGCCTTGACCTCTCCCCCGGGCTGGCTCGCCAGGAGCAGCGAGTCGTCGCCGCTGAAGGCGAGCGGCTGCAGGCCGGCGTCGACCTGGGCGACCGGTTTCGAGAAGTCGGACGTCTTGTAGACGAGGACAGGCCGATCGCCGCTCGAGCTGACCGCGACGTAGGTCGCGTCAGTGCTTGCCAGCACGGGGCCGCCGACGCTGAGCCCGCGCTGCTCCTTGCCGGTCGAGAGTCGCACGACTTCGAGGTCCGTCGAGGAGGCCAGGATCGCCGTATCGGTGCGGAGGGTGCAGGCCGCGACCATGTACTCCGTGCTGACCGGGGCCGGCGCGGTGCGGTCGGGTTGTCCAGGCAGCCGGATGGCCAGGCCTCGGTAACTGAGCACGCACACGTGGGCGCTGTCGTCGGCCCACGCCTGGGAGATGAAGTCGCGGTCGTCGGTCTCGAAGAGCGTGCGGCCGGCTCGGTCGAAGTAGGCGGCGTAGTCGCCAGGCGTGGAGGGATCAAGGAAGAACCCGGAGCCGTTGGGCGCCGGCTGAAGCCGCGCGATCTCGACCCAGGTCGGCAGCTTCACCGACCCGCGGCGTGCTCCGCTCCAGTCGTAGGCGATCAGGCCGTGCGGGTTGCCCGGTTCGCGGGTGTAGAAGACGTCGACGCCCGAAGGCGAGGTGTCAGGCGGGAGCGATGTCTCCGACTCCTGGCCGAGGCGGCCGAACTGGACGACGGTGACGATCGCCGCGACCACCAGCACAACTCCGACCGCGACCGCCCGCCTCGGGCGACTCGTCACGGAAATAACAGCCATTCGCCGGCGATGGCAACACTCGGCAGGCTCGCAAAGGTGCATTCGCCGGCGATGGCGAGCATTCGACGTCCCTTAAGAGGCTATTCCAGGTAGTCGCGCAGCTTCTTCGAGCGCGAGGGGTGGCGGAGCTTGCGCAGCGCCTTGGCCTCGATCTGCCGGATGCGCTCGCGGGTCACGCCGAATCGCTTCCCCACCTCTTCCAGCGTGCGCTGGTGGCCGTCGATCAGCCCGAACCGCAGTTGCAGCACGCGCCGCTCGCGCGGCGTCAGCGTGTCGAGCACGTCCTCGACTTCGCTGTGCAGCATGGTCAGCGACGCCGCGTCCGACGGCGAGACCGCCTCGCGGTCCTCGACGAAGTCGCCGAGGTGCGAGTCCTCCTCCTCGCCGATGGGCGTCTCGAGCGAGACCGGGTCCTGCGAGACCTTCACGATCTCGCGCACCTTCTCGGGCGTGATCCCCATCTCCTCGCCGATCTCGTCGTCCGACGGCTCGCGGCCCAGCTCCTGGAGCAGCCGCCGCGACACGCGCACGAGCTTGTTGATCGTCTCGACCATGTGCACCGGGATGCGGATGGTCCGCGCCTGGTCGGCGATGGCGCGCGTGATCGCCTGCCTGATCCACCACGTCGCGTAGGTCGAGAACTTGTAGCCCTTGTGGTAGTCGAACTTCTCGACCGCCCGGATCAGGCCCATGTTGCCTTCCTGGATCAGATCGAGGAACGACATGCCGCGGCCGATGTACTTCTTGGCGATCGACACGACCAGGCGGAGGTTCGCCTCGGTCAGGCGCTGCTTCGCCTCATACGCCCGCTCATAGCGCTCGGTCAGGCGGTAACGCGCGATGCGGTACTGCTCGAGCGCCTCGGCGCGGATGCGGGGCCGGGTGCCGTTGGTCAGGCGCTTGCGCTCTGCGATGGCGGCGTCGACCAGCATCGGCAGCTTGGCCAGGTCGCCCAGGCCGATCAGCTCCTCGGCGATGTGCTGCTGCTGGCCCTTGCGCTTCACCGTGCCGAGGCGCTCGATGACCTCGGGCAGCAGCTCGTCCACCGAGCGCTGCCGGCCGTCGACCTCCTCGGTCACGCTCAGCGCCTTCATCGCGTCGTGCAGCGGCTTGGCCTCGATTGCCTGCGCCAGCTCGACCTCGTCGTTCGCGGTCAGCAGGGAGACGCGGCCGATCTCCTTCAGGTACATGCGGACCGGGTCGTCGAGCGAGACCGAGTCCATCATCTCGATGTCGAGCAGCATCTCGTCGTCGATCTGCTCGACCTCCTCGAAGTCCTTCTCGCCGTCG
>DATEGB010000106.1:0-7382 GCA_035280365.1 Candidatus Dormiibacterota bacterium
ACGTGATCCAAATTTGGGAAGAGCGACATCATGGCCTCGACGTACGCCTCAAACTCGGCGCTCACGCTGCGAGCATTTCCCGCGTCAGCTGCGGCCATCGTCGCATTTAGATGCGCAATCGCTTTTGGGAGCTGAGTCCGAAAGGCGCGGTCGTCGGCAGCAAACTTCTGAGGTGCCGGGGTTGTGTTCAGGTCGGCCAAGAACTTCTCGTGTATCGGCAGGATGGCGGCGATTCGAGGACGGCACCAAGACGGCTGAACATTGACGCTGTAGTAGCCACATTCGTCGGCAAAACTCGGGATATCCCCTTCAGCCTTTTTGTACTGGATCCAGTAGTTGTGTACCAGGGCGACATACCGTGTGACCTCGTCAGCGGTTGGTGACGAGACCGCATGCGTCGACGCGCCGCCACACGCATTGGCGCTCCCAATCACCGCTGCGCACAGGATCGGGGCGATCGACGCAAGGCCGATTCGATGCCGCCTCGGCTCGCCGCAGCCGCCCGGTCCGAGGAGCCGACCCTCACCCAGCGTTAGCGGCGACCTGGTTTGGCTCACCCAGCTAGCCCGAAGGTTGCGCGGCCGGCCGGTCGATAGGTCTGCAGAGTCACGCCTGAAGGCGTCGACCGCGATTCGACCAGCGTCAGGGCGTGCGTCTGGCCGCGCTCCGGGAAGAGCCGAAAGCCATCGCCCACCACGACGGGGACGACCCGCAGGTTGAGCTCGTCGACGAGGTCGCGTTCGAGCAGCCAACGGAGCAGATCGCCGCTGCCATGGAGCTGCAGCTCGCGCCCGGGCTTCGCCTTGAGCTCGCGCACCGCCGCCTCGACGTCACCTTTGATGACGTGGGTGTTCTGCCACGTCGGGTCAGTGAGCGTGGTCGAGGGCACGTACTTGGGCAGGACGTTGATGCCGTGGGAGACCGGATCGCCCTGATCGTGGTGCGGCCAGTACGCTTCCCAGATCTCCCAGGTCCTGCGCCCGAGGAGCAGCGCATCCGCGCGCTCGAACAGTGAGGTCACCAAGCGCCAGGTCTCCTCGTCCGCGTACGCCGCCGTCCATCCCCCTCGCTCGAACCCGCCGCGCCGGTCTTCGTCGGGGCCCCCGGGACCCTGGTATACCCCGTCCACGCTCAGCATCATCGTTGCGGTCAGCTTCATGGTCATCGCCCCCTTGTGAGTAAACGTCGACGTTTAGCTCCCGCTCGAACGGAGACTCATCGGCGACCACGGATAACCCGCTCGCGGTCGCGTAACTAGGATCGTGCAGTGAGCCTGTCCCCGGTGCGCCTACGTCGCATGCATGACGTGTTGTCAGCCTACGTCGATCGGGGAGAGCTCCCGGGATACGTGGCGCTGGTGGCGCGCCAAGGCGCGGTCCATCTGGACTGCGTCGGCTACGAGCGGAATGCCATCTTCCGGCTCGCGTCGATGACCAAGCCGATTGCCGCGGTGGCCGCGTTGATCCTGGTGGAGGAAGGAGTGATTCGCCTCGAGGATCGCGTGGATGGCCTCCTGCCTGAGCTTGCCGGCCTGAGGGTGCTTCGCTCGATTTCTTCCCCGGTCGAGGACACGGTGCCCGCGTCTCGGCCCATCACGGTCCGCGACCTGCTGACGTTCACGATGGGCACAGGGATGGTCCTCGCTGCGCCGGACACCTACCCCATTCAGGAAGCGATGCAGAGGTCACCTTTCAATGTCGGGCTCGGGAGCAAGCCGGATGCGAGCGAATACCTACGCGGCCTCGCGAGCATCCCGCTCGTGCATCAACCGGGCGAGGTCTGGATGTACAACACAGGCTCCGACGTGCTCGGCATCTTGATCTCCCGCGCGATTGGCCGGTCGTTCGGTGAATTCCTGACCGAGCGCATTTTCGATCCTCTCGGCATGTCTGACAGCTCTTTCTGGGTCACGCCGGAGAAGATCGACCGCCTTCCCACGGCTTACACGCCAGATGACAAGACTGGCGAATTGAACGTTGAAGACGCCGGGGCCAGCGGCCTCTTCAGCCATCCGCCCGACCTGGAGTCCGGCGCCGGAGGGCTGGTGGCGACTGTTGACGACTTTCTGCTCTTCGCGCGGATGCTCCTCGAGCACGGCGCCGCCCCCGCCGGTCGAATCGTCACCCGACCCACGGTTGAAGCGATGACGGCGGACCAGCTGTCGGTGGAGGTCAAGGCGCGTTTGACCTGGAACCCGGGATGGCTCCCCATTGACAGTTGGGGATTCGGCGTCGGGGTGGTGACTCGACGCCACGACGGCACGCTGTCGCCTGGCGCATACGGGTGGAATGGTGGTTTCGGCACGACCTGGCGGTCCGATCCGACGGAGGACATAATCGTGATCTTGATGACGCAGTTGGCCGGGACGGCCGAAATCCCGCGTGTCTTCGGCGACTTCGTCACCCTCGCGTACGCCGCGATCGACGACTGAGACCCCGTCAAACTCTGCGTCCATGACCTACGTCGCTTTTCTGAGGGGCGTGAACGTCGGGGGCAAGGGCATCGTCTCGATGGCGGCCATCAAAGAGGCCCTCGTCGCGCTTGGACTGTCAGAGGTGCGGACCTACATCAACTCCGGCAACGTCATCTTCTCGACCCGAGCGTCCGCCGCCTCACGCCTCACCGCGCGGATCGAGAAGGCGCTCGAACAGCACACCGGCATGGCGATCAAGGTGCTCCTCATGGATCACCTGGCCCTGAAAGAGCTTGTCGCCGCGATTCCGCGCAATTGGGTCGACGACAAGACGATGCGGACCTACGTCCTGCTGCTGTGGAAGGAGATTGACGATCGCACGATCCTCGACCGTCTCCCTATCAAGCTCGGCGTCGATCAGGTCAGGTACACGCCTGGGGCTGTCATCTGGCGCGTCGACCGCGATAACGTGGGCAGGAGCCAGATGAACCGAATCGTCGGCACGCCCCTCTACAAGAAGATCACCATCCGCAACGCGAACACGATGCGCAAGCTCGACGAGCTGACCGCGCCACCTTCGCGATGAACGACCCAATGTTCTGGACGGTCGCGGTCAGGGGTCTTGCGCTCGCCGGCGCGTGGGCTACGCCGGAACAGGGCGCCGGCCCTGCTGCCCGTACATTTCGATGATCTCCTTCACGGTCGTCGCATCCTCAGGACGTTTGTCCGCCGACCGAAAGGAAACGATGCGCGGGAACCGAAGTGCGTACCCCGGTTCGTCGCCGACCTTGCCGGCGGTGTGATTCGTCCCCGGGGTGATCTCGTCGGCGAGTACTTCGACCACGACCTCGGGCTTAAGCCAGACGTCAGGCGTCAGCAGCGAGCGGATACGGGCGGGCTTTTCCGGCACCTGCAGCTTGTCGGCGCGCCGGTGGATCTCGCGCCATCCGTCATCCGACAGGCCGGTTCCGATCTTGGTGATGGTCTCGAAGCGGTCGTGCTCGGAGTCGTAGACGCCCGCGAGCAAAGCCCCGAGCCCAAATTCGGTCCTCTTGCCTTTTCCGAGGTAGTAGCCCAGCAGCACGAGGTCGACGGTGTCGTTGAGCTGGCCGCTGGTGGTCCGCTTCAGCTTGACCCAGTTGAAGTTGCGTGCGCCGGCCTGGTACGGAGAGTCCATCCGCTTGACCACGACTCCCTCGAGGCCCTTGCTGATGTTGTCGAGCAGCGTTTTGGTCAGCTCTTCCGCCGAGTCCGTCCGCGCGAGCGACGTCGGGAGGAGGACTTTTGAGTCGTTCAGAACGTCCTTGAGCAGCGCATACCTCTCTTCATAGGGACGAGGCGTCAGGTCCTTGCCGTTGCGATACAGGACGTCGAAGACGAACGCCACCAGTGGCGTGGTCGCCGCCGCCTGTTCGATTCCATGCTGGCGGCGGCGCGAGGCGGTCTGCTGAAACGCGAGGTACTCCTCTGACTCCTGGTTGAAACCGATGGCTTCCCCGTCGAGGATCAGGGAGCGGTCCTTGAGCTTTTTCGCCGCGGTGACGAGCTCCACGAACATGAGGCTGTAGTCCTCCAGGTTCCTCGAGAAGACGCGGACCGCAGGTCCGTGCTTGTGAATCTGCACGCGGACACCGTCGTACTTCGGCTGGACCGCGACGGGGCCGAGCTTGTTGATCACCGCCTCGGGGTTGGGCAGCCGCTCGGCCAGTTGCGGTCGTAACGGCCGGCCGACCGTGATCCTCAACGCCTCGACGCCCTTCTCGCCTTCGGTCCAGAAGGTCCTCGCGATGAGCCCGAGGTCTGAAGTTCGGTTGTAGGCCGCTTCCAGGACCGGGCGCAAAGATCGGTCGCCCTTCCTGGCGAAGGACAGCGCCTCCAGCACGGTGGGGTCGCCGATGCCGAGGCGGAGCCGGCCCAGCGCGATTCGTACGAGATGCTTGGCAGACGCTGCGTCGAGCGCACGCAGCAGCGAAGCGAAAAGGGTTCGCTTCTTCACGACCGAACCCGGGCCGCTCGAGGCCGCAATCTCCGCAAGCTGGGAGTGGACGCCCGCGATGGACGGCCGCCTGGCGGAAGGCTTGGTCGACAGCTTCTGCGCCACCAGGCCGAGGTCCCCGAGAGTGCCAAACATCCGCGACACCTCGTCGGCGGGCCGGCCCGAGGCTTCCGCGATCGCGGCGATCACGAGCCGTTCGCCCATGCCGATCTCGACCGGCTCGAAGAAGGGCGCGAGCCGGCCCTGGATCAGGTACGACACGGGCTGGATCTCGTCCGGCGAAGCCTTCGTGTACAGCTCGGCAAGCGCCTGGACGAGCTCCTTGCGACTGCGCGTCGCTTCCATCCGGTCGAGGTACTTGCTCAGCTCGGCGAACGTCATGGGGATACGAGTTCGACGATAAGGCCTGCGACTCGCCGGTCGATCTCGTCACGGATCTCCCTCACCTCGTCCAGGTTCTTCCCCGCGGGGTCGGGCAGGTCCCAGTCGAGATACCGCTTGCCCGGATACACAGGGCACGCGTCGCCGCAGCCCATCGTGACCACGACGTCCGCGGCACGAACCACTTCCTCAGTCAGCAGCCCTGGGGTCGCGTCCTTCAGATCGACGCCCACCTCGCGCATCGCCAGCAAGTCGTTGGGATGGATCGCAGACGCCGGTTCCGACCCGGCGGAGCGGACCACGATGATGCTTCCGCTTCTTGAATTTATGAGCGCCGCCGCCATCTGCGGACGCCCCGCGTTGTGCGTGCACACGAAAAGGACCTCCGGCGCCATCAGGTCAGGCGATCAGCTGCGCGAGCAGCTTTCGGGTCTGCGGCGCCAGGTCCCGACGGAGGCGGTAGTAGATCCAGATGCCGCGCTTCTCCGACTCGACCAGGCCCGCGTCCCTGAGTCTCGCCATGTGGTGGGAGATCGTGGGCTGCGTCAGGTCGAGGTCGTTCGTGAAATCGCAGATGCACACTGGCTGGGCGGACTTCCACAGCGCCGCGACCATGGTCAGTCGTGTGGGCTCGGCCAGCGCCTTCATCAGCGCCGACGTCTGCTCCGCCCACCCGGCGTCGACCGCCGGCAGCGCACAGCACACACCGCGTTCACGGACCACCGGCAGCTCCTTGAGGGCCATCGACGCCCATCATAGCAACCCATAGACATTTATCGATGCCTCGTGTAGCATCGAGAGCCATGAGCGAAGTCAGAGAAGCGGTGCGATCGCACTACGCCAACGCCGCGAGACAGATCACGGACTGCGGCTGCTGCGGCTCCTACTCGCCCGGCGAGCTCGAGAAAATGGGACTGGCCGGAGCTGTGAGCCTCGGCTGCGGCAACCCCACTGTTCTCGCGGAGCTCCAGCCCGGGCAGACGGTCCTCGACCTCGGTTCCGGCGCCGGCCTCGACGTCTTGATCTCGGCGCGTCGCGTGACGCCCGTCGGACATGCCTACGGCGTGGACATGACCGACGAGATGCTCGCCCTCGCGAACGCCAACAAGGAGAGGTCGGGCACTGGCAACGCCACGTTTCTGAAAGGGACGATCGAGAACATCCCGCTGCCCGACGCCTCGGTCGACGTGGTGATCTCCAACTGCGTGATCAACCTGGCGGAGGACAAGGGCGCGGTGATCAAGGAGGCGTACCGGGTGCTCAAGCCCGGCGGGCGCTTCGCGGTGGCCGACATGGTCGAGCTCGAGCCCCTCGCGCCCGCGATAAAGCGCTCCCTCGATCACTGGGCCGGGTGCATCTCGGGCACGATCCCGATCGAGCAGTACCGAAGCGCACTGGAGAACGCCGGGTTCGTGGACATCGACTTCGACGTCCACGCGACCCAGCGGATGCCCGGAGTAGACGGGAAGGTCGGGAGCGCGTACATCCGGGCCCGGAAGCTCTAGCGAGCTACTGACCCGCGGCGACCTTCCACAGGTGCCCGTCCGGGTCGCTGAACCAACCGAAATACCCCCACCCCGCCTTCTGCGCCGGCTTGACGATCTTCGCGCCCGCGCGCTCGGCCCTGGCCATCATCTCGTCGACCGCTTCGCTCGACTTGACGATGTGGTGCAGCGTCACGCCGCTGAACCCGCTGCCCTCGGGTGACACGCCGGCGTCCGCCGCCAGCGCCACGCGGGTGTACAGACCCAGCGCCGGCGAGCCGTCGCCCAGCTTGAACGAGATGAACTGCGGGTAATCGTTCTCGATCGGGCAGCCGAGCCCCTCCGCGTAGAACTTCTTCGAGCGCGCCATGTCGGCGACGCCGATCAGGATCGACGTGATCTCAGGGTGCATGTCCATTCTCCTTGTCACATTACGGTGATCTGGTTCGACACCCTGATGACGGACGCCATGGAGCAAATGTGACGAAGGACGAAGCGACCTGGCTGAGCGAGCGGTTCGAAGAGAACCGCGTACGGCTCACCGCGATCGCGGTACGCATGCTCGGCACGCGCGCCGAGGCCGACGACGCCGTGCAGGAGGCGTGGCTCCGTCTCAGCCGGGCCGACGTGGGCGGCATAGAGAACCTCGGCGGCTGGCTGACCACGGTGGTCGGTCGCGTGTGCCTCGACATGCTGCGCTCCCGCAAGTCGCGGCGCGAGGAGTCGCTCGGCGACCGCATGGTCGAGGCGGGGGGCGATCCCGAGCGCCAGGCGGTCCTCGCCGACTCCCTCGGGGTGGCGCTGCTCGTCGTCCTCGAGGCGCTGACGCCGACCGAGCGCGTTGCGTTCGTCCTCCACGACATGTTCGCGATGCCGTTCGACGAGATCGCGCCGATCATCGGGCGCACGCCGGCGGCGACGCGACAGCTCGCCAGCCGGGCGCGGCGGCGCGTACAGGGACGCCGCCCCCAGTCGCCCACGGACTTCGACCGCAAGCGTGAGGTCGTCGACGCGTTCCTCGCCGCCTCGCGCGGCGGCGATTTCGGCGCGCTGCTCGAGCTGCTCCACCCGGACGCCGTGGCGCGCGCCGACGCCGAGGCCGTGCGCA
>DATEGB010000107.1:0-12654 GCA_035280365.1 Candidatus Dormiibacterota bacterium
CTTCGACGGCACGATCGCGGGCGCTGACGGCTACGGCAGCGTCGACGTCTCGAGCGCGAGCGCGATCGACACCTTCCTCAACGGCCTGGGCCTTTCGGCCCCGGACGACAACACGTTCGTCATCAAGCTGCAGCACCCGGCCGCCTTCTTCAAGTGGGTCGCGACCCTGTGGGTCGCGGTTCCCATCCGCCGGGACGTGCTCGAGCAGGCGGCGGGCGGCACCTTCCCGTCCAGCGACACCACCAAGCCCGAAGTCTGGGCGCAGAAGGCCGAGACCATCATCGGCAACGGCCCGTTCAAGATCTCGGAGATCGTCTCCAAGGACCACGCCACCCTTGTTCCGAACCCCAACTACTGGGGCGGCGCTCCGCACTTCCAGAAGATCGTCGAGTGGTTCATCTCCGACGGCAACACCGCGTTCGCCAAGTACCAGACCGGCGACCTGGACGCGATCACAGTTCCTCTCGCCGACGTTGACGTCGTCCGCAACGACCCGAAGCTGAACAAGGAAGCCAAGGTCTACCCGAAGCTGACGACGTTCTGGATGACGTTCAACGCTATGAGGACGCCGTTTGACAAGGTGGACGTCCGCATGGCGTTCGCGAAGTCGCTCGACCGCGAGAAGCTGAACAAGCAAGTCCAGCACGACATCCGGCAGTCGATCCTGTCCTTCATCCCGAAGGGCATGGCCGGCTACGACACCTCGAACAAGGCGCAGTCGTTCGACCCGGCAGCGGCAAAGGCGCTTCTTCAGAAGGCCGGCGTCACGGCCGACCAGCTCAACAAGTTCAAGCTGCTCACGCGCAACACGACGGGCAGCAAGACGATCAACCAGTTCATCATCGACCAGTGGAACACCAACCTCGGCCTGAACATGCAGCTCGAGGTGATCGACAGCAAGACGGTGACCAGCCGCATCCGCAAGGGCCAGTTCGACATCTACGGGCCCGACGGTTGGGGCGCCGACTACCCGGACCAGCAGGACTGGTTCGACATCTTCTTCAAGGACTCCTGCCACAGCCTCAACTGGGGCTGCGTTGAGAACGCGGGTGGTCTGCAGGGCTACGACGACCTCGTCAAGAAGGCTGACAGCGAGCTCGACCAGGGCCAGCGCAACGCCGACTACAAGAAGGCGCAGGACCAGCTGATCAACGAGGCGGCTGTCGCCTTCATCTACCAGGACTACGAGTACAACCTGATCAAGCCGTACGTTGGTGGCCTGACCATCACCGCCGGCGACGACCAGGCTCTTCCGGGTAACTTCTTCTGGCACGACGCGTACATCACCACGCACTAAGGGCTAAGGAAGTGATTTGGCAGTAATCGCGGGGCGCCCCAGACGGGGCGCCCTGCTCCCGGGGCGGCTGGCGGCTGTCACGGACAGCCGGGTGGGGAGCCTTGCCGTCTACGTGATCCGGCGCATCCTCTGGATGATCCCGGTCGTCTTTTTCGTCATCTGCATCACGTTCGCCCTCATGCACACGGCGTCAGGCAGCCCCTGGGACAAAGAGGGGGGCCGGCAGCTCTCCCAGGTCGTGGTCGACAACCTGAACAAGAAGTACGGCCTCAACCGGCCGGTGTACGAGCAGTTCCTGCTCTACCTCTGGAACGTGCTCCACTTTGACTTCGGGCTCTCCTACCAGTACCAGGGCAAGACGGTCGTCCAGCTCATCGCCGAGGGTTGGCCGTACACGGCGACCATCGGCGTGCTCGCCTTCGCGCTCATCGTGCCGTTCGGTGTCGGGCTCGGCGTCATCGCCGCCCTGCGCCAGAACACCCGCGTCGACTACGCGACGATGGGCTTCGCCACCTTCGCCGCCTCGTTCCCGAACTTCGTGATCGGGGCGCTGATGGTGGTCCTGTTCGCCGTCCTCTTCTACAAGTGGACCGGCGGCAACTTCTTCCTGCCTGCGGGTGGCTTCGCCCTCGACGACCACCTGATCATGCCCGCGGTGACGCTGGCGCTCCTGCCCACGGCCTTCATCGCGCGGCTGACGCGGGCAAGCACCCTGGAGACGATCCGCCAGGACTACATCCGCACGGCGTGGGCGAAGGGCCTGCCGGAGCGGCTGGTGGTCATCCGCCACGTTTTGAAGAACTCGCTCATCCCCGTGGTGACGACGCTGGGGCCGACGTTCGCGTTCCTGGTCACCGGCTCGGTCATCGTCGAGACGGTGTTCAGCATCCCGGGCATCGGCCGCGCCTTCGTGACCGCGGTGACCTCGCGCGACTACCCGATGATCCTGGGCACCACGGTCCTGTTCTCGGTGGTGATCGCCGTGGCGAACCTGATCGTCGACGTCGCGTACGTCTTCATCGACCCACGAGTGAGGCTGTCCTAGACATGGCGATACCGATAGCGGCCGTCGAGCAGACGCCGATCGACTGGGAGGTCCCGGAACAGCAGATCGGCCTGTGGTCGGACGCCTGGACACGCTTCCGGCGCAACAGGCTCGCGGTGGCCGGGCTTTCGCTGGTCATCTTCCTGATCGTCATCGCGCTGGTGTCGCCGATCCTGGTCAAGTTGGGGGTGCTCATCGACCCGTTCACGCAGCGGGTCGAGAGCATCGAGACCGGACCCGGAATCAATGGGCACGTCATGGGCACCGACATCCTGGGCCGGGACACGCTCAGCAGGCTGATGATCGGCAGCGAGGTCTCGCTGACGGTCGGGCTGCTGGTGCAGGGCATCATCTTCCCGATCGGGCTGGCGATCGGCCTGACCGCCGGTTACTTCGGCGGTCGGATCGACAACCTGCTCATGCGCTTCACCGACATCTGGTACGCGTTTCCCGACCTGCTGTTCGTGCTGGTCGTGGTCTCGGTGTGGCACCTGGACGGGCCCTGGTACATCCAGCTGATCCCGATCTTCGGCGCGATCGCGTTGGTGAACTGGGTCGGCCTGGCTCGTTTGGTCCGCGGCCAGGTGCTCTCGATCAAGGAGAAGGAGTACATCGAGGCGGCACGATCGTCGGGATCGCCGCCGCTGAAGCTCATCCTCAAGCACCTGCTCCCGAACTCGCTCGGGCCGATCATCGTCACGTTGACCTTCGGCATCCCGCAGGCGATCTTCCTCGAAGCCGTGCTGAGCTTCCTCGGCGTGGGCATCCAGCCGCCGCAGCCGACGTGGGGCCAGATGGTTTTCGACGGCTACGAGGCGATCTACGCCAACCCCTCCGGTGTGGTGTTCCCAGCGCTGGCGATTGGTTTCACGCTGCTGGCGTTCACGTTCATCGGCGACGGCCTGCGTGACGCCCTCGACCCGCGTATGCGCCGCTAGTTGGCACAGACCCTCCTCCAGGTCCAGGACCTCCACACACAGTTCTTCACGTCGCGAGGGGTCGTGCGAGCAGTCGACGGCATCTCGTTCCACGTCGACGCGGGGGAGACGCTGGGCGTGGTCGGCGAGTCGGGTTGCGGCAAGACCATCTCCGCGCTGTCGATCCTGCGCCTGGTCCCTGAGCCCGGCCGGATCACCTCGGGCCACATCCTGTTCCGCGGCAAGGACGTGACCAGGATGACGGACGAGGAGATACGCGAATTCCGCGGCAACGACGTGGCGATGATCTTCCAGGACCCGATGACCTCGCTGAACCCCGTGACCAAGGTCGGGACACAGATCGAGGAGGCGATGACCGCGCACGAGCGGTTCACGCAGAAGGTCGCCCGGCCGAGGGTCATCGAGCTGTTGAAGCGCGTGCGTGTGCCGGCGGCGGAGTCGCGGGTGAATGACTACCCGCACCAGTTCTCGGGCGGCATGCGGCAGCGCGCGATGATCGCCATGGGACTGTCCAACGAGCCGTCGTTGCTCATCGCAGACGAGCCGACGACCGCGCTCGACGTCACCGTCCAGGCCCAGATCATCTCCCTGATGAAGCAGCTCAACCGCGAGCTGGGCACCGCGATGATGCTGATCACCCACAACATGGCGCTGGTCGCGTCGCTGTGTCAGCGGATCATCGTCATGTACGCGGGGCGGGTCGTCGAGGAGGGCCCGGTCGACCAGATCTTCAGGAGCCCGCAGCACCCCTACACCTGGTCCCTGCTCCGGTCGGTGCCTCGCGTGGACGAGGCGCGCAAGGACCGGTTGGTCTCGATCAAGGGCCTGCCGCCGGACCTTTCGCACCCGCCGCCGGGCTGCAAGTTCCACCCCCGGTGCCCATTCGTCATCGACAGGTGCAAGGTCGACCCGGAGCCGCAGCTCGAGGACGTCGCGGCGGGCCAGGTAGCGCGCTGCTGGGTGCTGATGCGGAACGTGAAAGAGGAGGACGTCGACGCGGCGAAGCAGAGCGCGCTCTCCAAGGAGGCGGCCGCGACTCTGAAGGCGACCTCGGAGGTGGGGGGCGGTGGAGGCGGCTGAGAAGGCGCCGGCCGCCGCGACCCGTGCGGACCCCGTCCTGGTCCGGATCTCCGGTGTCTACAAGCACTTCCCAGTGGGTGGGTTCTCAGGCCTGGCCGTGCGGGCTGTGGACGGCGTGGACCTGGAGATCATGCGCGGCGAGACGCTGGGCCTGGTCGGCGAGTCGGGCTGCGGCAAGTCGACGCTGGCCCGGCTGGTGACCGGCCTATTGCCGGTGACCTCGGGTTCGATCAACTTCGACGGCGCGGACATCACGAAGCTGCGCGGGGCGCGCCTGCGGCGGGTGCGACGGAGGATGCAGATCATCTTCCAGGACCCGTTCGCGTCACTCGACCCGCGGATGACGGTCGGCGACATCCTGCAGGAACCGCTGGACAACTTCGCCATCGGGTCTTTGAGTGACCGCAGGCGGCGGGTGCAGGAGCTGCTGCGGCTGGTCGGCCTGAACCCAAACTTCACGAACCGCTACCCGCACGAATTCTCGGGCGGTCAGAGGCAGCGCATCGGCATCGCGCGGGCGCTGGCCGTGAACCCGTCGTTCATCGTCTGCGACGAGCCGGTCTCCGCCCTGGACGTGTCGATCCAGGCCCAGATCATCAACCTGCTGCAGGACCTGCAGCGGGAGTTCCAGCTCACGTACCTGTTCATCGCCCACGACCTGGCGGTGGTGCGCCACCTCTCGGATCGGATCGCGGTCATGTACCTGGGCAAGGTGGTCGAGACCGCGGACCGGAACGACATCTACGACCGGCCGCAACACCCGTACACGAAGGCGCTGCTGTCGTCGATCCCGGTCCCGGACCCCGCGGTGGAGAGGGAGCGGGCGCCGATCACCCTGAAGGGGGAGATCCCTTCGCCGGTGAATCCGCCTTCGGGATGCCGGTTCCACCCGCGGTGCCCGATCGCGCGGGTGCCGGGGATCTGCAACGAGGTCGAGCCGCCGCTGGCGCCGCACGGGGCGCCGGACCAGATAGCGGCATGTCATTTCGCCGGGCAGTTCTAGAGCGTGGGGGGATCAGGATCCCCCCACGAACCCCCCTTTCCACAAGCTTTGTCGGGAGCCTGGACTGGCTGGTCTGGGGACGCCCGGAGTAAATCCGGGCTACGGCTCCACTGCGACTAGAGCGTGGGGATCAGGATCCCCCCACGAGCCCCCTGCGACTCAGGAGGGCCGCCGGACCGCCAGGACTCGGTAGCCCTTCTTCGACTTCAACCGGCCGACGATCCAGCCCTGCCCGGCGAGCCAGGCGGCGAGCGAGTCCGAGCCCAGGTTCCGCTGCACGACAAGGTAGGCCGCCCCGCCGGGCTTGAGCCGCGCGAGCCAGGTCTGCAAGAGGTCGTGGAGCGGGCCCTTGCCCACGCGGACCGGCGGATTGGAGTAGATCGCGTCGAACCGCATGGCGGCCGGCACCTCGTCGGGCCCGGCGGCGGTCACGTTGCCCACCCCGGCGGCGGCGGCGTTCGC
The DNA here is from genome assembly GCA_035280365.1 of Candidatus Dormiibacterota bacterium. Taxonomy (GTDB): domain Bacteria; phylum Chloroflexota; class Dormibacteria; order Dormibacterales; family Dormibacteraceae; genus 40CM-4-65-16. The sequence continues at coordinate 5,826 of DATEGB010000107.1, forward strand.
CCGCGTCAGCTCGACCGCCCGCCCGTTGACGTCCACCGCCCAGACCCGCGCCTGTGGCGCCCGGCGGGCGAGCGCGATCGCGATCGGCCCGTAGCCGGAGCCCAGGTCGAGCACCTCGCCGGCGGGCGGCGGCGGTGGCGCCTCACGCAGCAGGATCTCGGTCCCCATGTCGATCCCCTTGAAGCCGAAAACGCCGCGGTCGGCCTGAAGGTCGAGCTCCAGGTCGGGCAGCCGCAACCGCACCGTCCGCGGCCGGGAGGCGACGGCCGGTCGAGCTTCGAAGTACTGGGTTTTGGGTATACTCATCGCTTGTCGCCCAGCCGGCTATTGCCGCCTGGAATCAAAACCGCCATTCGGAGAAAGGTTTGCCGACCATCCAGCAGTTGGTCCGCCTTGGGCGCAAGGCGGCCCGAGCGAAGTCTAAGGCGCCGGCTCTCAGGGGCTCGCCCCAGCGCCGGGGCGTGTGCGTGCGCGTCTATACCCAGACGCCCAAGAAGCCCAATTCCGCTTTGCGGAAGGTGGCGCGCGTCCGATTGACCACCGGGATCGAGGTCACGGCCTACATCCCCGGCATCGGCCACAACCTGCAGGAGCACTCGGTCGTGCTCATCCGCGGCGGCCGCGTCAAGGACCTGCCGGGCGTCCGCTACCACATCATCCGCGGCACCCTTGACACCGCGGGGACCAAGAACCGCAAGAAGGCTCGGTCGAAGTACGGAGCGAAGCGGGAAAAGGGCAAGGCGGCGGCCTGATGCCTCGCCGCAGCCGTCCCGTCAAGCGTGTCGTCGCGCCCGACCCGGTGTACCAGTCCGAGGCGATCGCCAAGTTCGTCAACGTGGTCATGAGCCGGGGCAAGCGCTCGACGGCAGAGAAGGTCGTCTACGACGCGCTCACGCGCGCCTCCAAGCAGGCCAAGAAGGAGCCGCTCGAGGTGTTCGACCTCGCCCTGCGCAACGCCACGCCGCTGCTAGAGGTCAAGCCCCGGCGGGTCGGCGGCGCCACGTATCAGGTCCCGGTCGAGATCCGGCCGGAGCGCCGGCTTGCCCTCGCCCGCCGCTGGATCGTCCGTTTCGCGCGCCAGCGGGGCGGGAAGAGTATGTCGGAGAAGCTCGCCTTCGAGATCCTTGACGCTGCCCAGAACACCGGCGGTGCGGTGAAGCGCAAGGAGGAGACCCACCGGATGGCCGAGAGCAACAAGGCTTTCAGTCACTTCCGGTACTAGAGAGATGAACGTGGCACTCAAGATGCAGGAGCGTCCGACCGCGATCGAGAAAGTCCGAAACATCGGAATCATGGCGCACATCGACGCGGGCAAGACGACCACGACCGAGCGGATCCTGTTCTACGCGGGCCGCATCCACAAGATGGGCGAGGTCCACGAAGGCGCCGCGACCATGGACTGGATGGTCCAGGAGAAGGAGCGCGGGATCACCATCACATCGGCGGCCACGACCGCCAACTGGCGCGACCACGCGGTCAACATCATAGACACACCCGGACACGTGGACTTCACGGTCGAGGTCGAAAGGTCGCTGCGGGTCCTGGACGGGGCGGTGGCGGTTTTCGACGCCGTGGCCGGCGTGGAGCCGCAGTCCGAGACGGTCTGGCGCCAGGCCGACCGCTACGGGGTGCCGCGCATCGCTTTCATCAACAAGATGGACCGCATCGGAGCCGACTTCTACGGCTCGCTGCAGTCGATCCGCGCCCGCCTGGGCGCGCGGGCGGTTCCGATCCAGCTGCCGATCGGTTCGGAGGGTTCGTTCCAGGGCTACGTCGACCTGCTGTCGCGCGAGGCCGTCGTCTACACCGACGACTTGGGCACGAAGTCGACCGAGTCGCTGGACATCCCGGCCGACATGCAGGACCTGGTCTCGCAGTACCGTCACGACCTCATCGAGGCGGTGGCCGACTTCGACGACGGCGTCATGCACAAATACCTCGAGGAACAGGACATCACCGAGCAGGAGCTCAAGGAAGGGCTCCGCATCGGGACGGTCAAGGGCGTGCTCGTGCCCGTGCTGTGTGGCGCGGCGCTGCGTAACCGCGGCGTCCAGCCGATCCTCGACGCCGTCGTCGACTATCTGCCGTCGCCCGCCGACGTGCCGGCGGTGGAAGGCAAGGACCCGAAGACAGGCGCCCTCGAGGTGCGTGAGCACGACGACAACGAGCCGTTCGCGGCGCTTGCATTCAAGATCCAGATGGACCCGCAGGGCGTCGGCAAGCTGACGTTCTTCCGCGTGTACTCGGGGCGCTTGAAGGCGGGCTCATCGGTGTTGAACCCGACCACGGGCAGGCGGGAGCGGATCGGCCGCATCCTGCGCATGCACGCCATCCGGCGCGAGGACGTCGACGAGGTGTTCACCGGCGACATCGCGGCGGCGGTGGGTCTGAAGCAGACGACCACCGGCGACACGCTGTGCGACGAGGTGCACCCGATCATGCTCGAGTCGATCACGTTTCCGGAGCCCGTGATCTCGGTCGCGATCGAGCCGAAGACCAAGGCCGACCAGGAGAAGCTGGGCATGGCCCTGCAGCGCCTGTCGGAAGAGGACCCGACGTTCAAGGTCCACACCGACGAGGAGACGGGGCAGACGATCATCGAGGGCATGGGCGAGCTCCACCTCGAGATCATCATCGACCGCCTTCTGCGCGAGTTCCGCGTCGACGCCAACCAGGGCAAGCCGCAGGTCGCGTACAAGGAGACGGTCCGCCGGCCGGCGCACGGCCTCGGGCGGTTCGTCCGCCAGACGGGCGGCAAGGGCCAGTACGGCCACGCCGAGGTCGACGTGCGACCCGGCGAGCGCGCTTCGGGTTTCGTCTTCGAGGACAAGGTCACGCAGGGCCGCATCCCGCGCGAGTACATCCCAGCGATCGAGAAGGGGATCCGCGAGGCGCTTTCTTCGGGGGTCGCGGCGGGCTACCCGGTGGTCGACATCGCGGTGACGCTGGTCGACGGCTCGTACCACCCGGTGGACTCGAGCGAGATGGCGTTCCAGGTCGCGGGCTCGATGGCGGTGAAGGACGGCATGCACAAAGCGCAGCCCTACCTACTCGAGCCGATCATGAAGGTCGACGTCGTCATGCCCGAGGAGTACCTCGGCGACGTGATGGGCGACCTGGCGTCGCGGCGCGGCCACATCCTCGGCATGGAAGGCCGCGGCACGTCGCAGGACGTCAGGGCCCACGTGCCCCTGGCGGAGATGTTCGGCTACGCTACCGAGCTTCGGTCGATGACCTCGGGGCGGGCGACCTATTCCATGGAATTCAGTCACTACGCGGAAATGCCAGGCAACCTCGCGGAGGCTGTGGGCCGCCGCACTACAGGGAGAAGTTAGGAGGAGACAGTGGCGAAGAAGAAGTTCGAGCGGACCAAGCCCCACCTCAACGTCGGGACCATCGGTCACATCGACCATGGCAAGACGACGTTGACGGCCGCCATCACGAAGGTGCTTGCGGAGAAGGGCCTGGCCGAGTTCACGCCGTTCGACCGCATCGACAAGGCGCCCGAGGAGAAGGCGAGGGGCATCACGATCTCGATCACCCACGTGGAGTACGAGACGGAAAAACGCCACTACGCCCACGTGGACTGCCCAGGCCACCAGGACTACATCAAGAACATGATCACCGGCGCCGCCCAGATGGACGGCGCGATCCTCGTCGTGGCCGCGAACGACGGCGCGATGCCCCAGACCCGCGAGCACATCATCCTGGCCCGCCAGGTCAACGTGCCGTTCCTGGTGGTCGCGCTCAACAAGTGCGACATGGTCGACGACAAGGAATTCATCGAGCTGGTCGAGCTCGACCTCCGCGAGCTGCTGAACCGCTATGAGTTCCCGGGCGACGACATTCCGATCGTCCGCGTCTCGGCGCTCAAGGCCCTCGAAGGCGACCCTGAGTGGACGCCCAAGATCCTCGAGCTGATGAACGCCGTCGACACCTACATCCCCGAGCCCGAGAGGCCCGTCGACAAGCCGTTCCTGATGCCGATCGAGGACGTGTTCACGATCGAAGGCCGCGGCACCGTCACCACGGGGAGAGTGGAGCGCGGCAAGCTCAAGAGGAACGAGGAGATCGAGATCGTCGGCATCAAGCCGCAGAGCTCGAAGACGGTCGTGACCGGCATCGAGATGTTCCACAAGGACATGGACGAGTGCCAGGCCGGCGACAACGTCGGCACACTCCTGCGCGGCATCAAGCGCGAGGACGTCGTGCGTGGCCAGGTGCTGGCCAAGCCCGGCAGCATCACTCCTCACACCCAGTTCAAGGCCCAGGTCTACGTCCTGAGCAAGGAAGAGGGTGGCCGGCACACGCCGTTCCTCAGCGGCTACCGCCCGCAGTTCTACATGCGGACCACCGACGTGACCGGTGAGGTCAAGCTGCCCGAGGGCGTCGAGATGACGATGCCGGGCGACAACGTCGTCATGGAGATCACCCTGGGCGAGCCGATCGGTATCGAGCAGGGACTCCGGTTCGCCATCCGCGAGGGCGGCAAGACGGTCGGCGCCGGCGTGGTGACCGAGGTCGTCAAGTAACGCTCCGATGGCAACAGCGATGGATTTGACATCGGTTATCGCAAGGACCAGCGACATCGCCGCTGTCTTCGGCGAGGTGGCCTGGGACCCGCGAGACCCAGGCTGTTGCCATCTTCGCTTCGGTCCCGAAACCGGCACCCCGACACCGCGGTTTCGGACCGGGAAAGGTAGGGAGTTCTAAAAGTGGCGCAGAAGATCCGGATCAGGCTCAAGGCCTACGACCACCGAGTCCTGGACCAGGCGGCGGACAAGATCGTGGACACCGCCCGCCGGACGAACGCGCGCACTGCCGGCCCCATCCCGCTTCCGACCGAGATCAGCAAGTACACCGTGATCCGCAGTCCATTCATCGACAAGGACTCGCGCGAGCAGTTCGAGATGCGCACTCACAAGCGCATCGTTGACATCCTCGACCCCAACCCGCGGGTCGTGGACGCGCTCATGCGCCTCAGCCTCCCCGCGGGCGTGAGCATCGAGATCAAGAGCTGATGAAGGGACCTGCGCCAGTGAAGCCCCATCACCGCGATTTCGGGCCGGGAAGGGTTGGGTCTGCATGAAAGGCCTGCTCGCCAAGAAGCTGGGCATGACCCAGCTCTTCAACCCCGACGGCACGGCGACAGCCGTGACCGTGCTCGAGGCCGGACCGTGCAGGGTCCTCGGCTTGCGCACGCAGGAGAAGGACGGGTACGCCGCCGTCCGGATCGCGTTCGCGCCCGTCAAGGAGGGCCGTCTGACCGCGGCCCAGCGCGGCGAGTTCAAGAAGGCGAATCTCGATCCGCACAAGCACGTAGTCGAGATCCGCAATTACGAGGGTGCGGAGCAAGGCCAGGAGCTGACCGCCGACATCTTCAAGGCCGGCGAGCTCGTGGACGTGACGTCGACCAGCAAGGGCAAGGGCTTCCAGGGCGTGGTCAAGCGCCACAAGTTCAGCCGCGGCCCGGAGACGCATGGCTCGATGAACGTCCGCCAGCCCGGCGCCATCGGCGCCACCGACGCTGCGCGGGTCTTCAAGGGCGTGCGCATGTCCGGGCAGATGGGCAACGTGCGCACGACAGCCCGCGCGTACAAGGTCGTACGGGTCGACGCCGAGAGGAATCTCTTGCTCGTGAAGGGCGGGGTGCCCGGCGCCAAGGGGGCGCTGGTCCTCGTCAAGGAGTCGACCAAGAAGATCAAGCCCAAGGGTCCGGCCGGCAAGCCGAACCCGAGGAAGGTCTAGCGGAACATGCCTGTGCAAGCCCCCTACTTCGACGCTCTCGGCGAGCGCAACGGCGAGGTCGACCTGCCGGACGCGATCTTCGCCGCGAAGCCGAACGTCCCGGTGATGCACCAGGCGTACGTGCGCCAGCTCGCCAACGCCCGCCAGGGCACCGCGAGCACCAAGACGCGCAAGGACGTCCGCGGCGGCGGCGCCAAGCCCTACCGCCAGAAGGGCACGGGCCGCGCGCGACACGGAAGCACGAGAGAGCCGAGCATGAAGGGCGGCGCCAGGGTCTTTGGCCCCAAGCCGCGCGACTTCTCGCAGCGCATGCCCAGGCAGATGCGGCGCCTCGCCCTGCGCAGCGCCCTCAGCCAGAAGGCGATCGACGGCCAGGTCCGCGTGATCGAGGCCTTCGTCTTCGATGAGCCCAGGACCAGCCAGGCGCAGGAGCTCATGGACGCCATCGGCTTCGACAGCACGACGCTCGTCGTCCTGCCGGCGCCGAACTATACGGTCAGCCGCTCGTTCGAGAACCTCGGCCACGCCAAGATCGTGCTGGCCCGCAACCTCAACCTGCGCGACCTCTTCACGCACACGTACCTGCTCCTCAGCAAGGACACCATCGAGCTGATCGAAGAGAACTTCGGACCAAGGAACAGGACCGATGGCGACTAGAGCAGCCAGCGAGATCGTCATCGGCCCGCTCATCACCGAGCGCACCTACCAGCTCTACACCGGGGGCCGGTACACCTTCAAGGTCTACGCGCACGCCTCGAAGACCGAGATCAAAAAGGCCCTCGAGGAGCAGTACGAAGCTCAGAACATCGAGGTCAAGAAGATCAACACCGTGACCATGCGGGGTAAGAAGCGCCGCGCCTACCGCCGCCTCGGCACCGGTCCGGTGGGGAAGACGGTCGACTGGAAGAAGGCCATCGTCACTTTGGGGGAGGGGCAGAAGATCGAAGGCCTCTTCGGGAGCGTATAGCGCGATCATGGCGCCTGCCCTCCAGACACGATTCGCAGTTCGAGAGCCACTGGCCTTGCCTTTGCGCACGGGTGAAGTGGTCTGGATAAACCAGACCACTTGGCGCCATTGTCG
>DATEGB010000108.1:0-23363 GCA_035280365.1 Candidatus Dormiibacterota bacterium
TGCCGATCCATCGCCGCGTAGCTGGACATCGCTACCGCTATTCCGAGAACGACAGCATGGGTCAGGTAGCGATTGACCTTCAGAAGCCTACCCCTAAGGTTTTGTGAATCCGCCCTGGCGGCGGGAGGATCCCCAGAAGACCTAGGCACCTTAACAGGCCTTCCTCGGTTCGGTCAACCCCGGACGGCTACTTGTTGGAAGCGGAACGCGCGCCAACCGGGGTATTGGATTGCCACGGCCTCCGTCTCCGAACAACAGTTCGCGCGCCCAGGCGTCGCCGAAGCGCCCCCACCAGACGTTTCACGAACGGAATCAACGGACGCTCGCCCGAGTCCTTGCTACGGCCCTCCGCGGACGTAGATGGTCTGCCCGGAGACGAACGACGACTCGTCGCTGCACAGGAATGCGATGACGGTTGCGATGTCCTCCGGCCGGCCGATCCGCCGGAGCGGGATCTGCAGCGCCGCGCCCTGCTTGAAGGTTTCGAAGTCGATGCCCATGCGCTGCGCCGTGGCCATCGTCATCCGCGTCTCGACGAACCCCGGCGCGACGGCGTTGACGTTGACGTTGAACGGGCCCAGCTCGATGGCCAGCGTCCGCGCCATGCCCTGCAACCCCGCCTTCGCCGTCGAGTAGTTCGTCTGGCCGCGGTTGCCGAGGGCCGAGGTCGAGGAGAGGAACACCATCTTCCCGTACTTCTGCTCGACCATCTGCTTCTGCGCGGCACGGGCGCACAGGAACGTGCCCTTGAGGTGGGTGTCGATGACCAAGTCCCAGTCGTCGTCGGACATCTTGAAAAGCAGGTTGTCGCGGATGATGCCGGCGCAGCAGACCAGGATGTCGAGCCGGCCGAGTGCGCCCAGCACGCGCGCCACCATTGCCTCGACCTGCTCGCGCGAGGTGACGTCGCACGCGACGGCCAGCCCGTTGAGAGGCCGCGCCACCTCCTCGGCCGGTCCCGCGTCCATGTCGGACACGGCGACCCTCGCGCCTTCGCGCCCAAACAGCTGCGCGGTGGCGGCGCCGATGCCCCGACCTCCGCCGGTGACCAGCGCCACGCGTCCATCGAAGCGGCTCATCTCGTGTCCGTGTCGAACGCCGCGCCGCCGTCCTTGCGCGGGTCCGAGGCGCCCGTCATGTAGCCGTCGCGGTCGGCCACGATGACCTGCGGCCGCGAGAAGTACGGGTCATAGTTCAGCGTCCGGCGGTTCACCGTGTACCCGAGCCGCTCCAGGCCTTCGACCACCACATGCGGGATGCGCGCCTCCGCCTGCACCACCTCGCCCTGGAAGTCGATTCGTGGGGCGCTCACCGCCTCCACCGCCGACATCTGGTGGTCGATGACGTTGACGATCACCTGGAGCACGCCGGTCACGATCTTCGTCCCGCCCGGCGCGCCGACGCAGACGCGCAGCTTGCGACCCTCGAAGACCATCGCCGGCGTCATCATCGTGACCCGCGTCTTGCCGGGCCGCACCGAGTTGGGCCGTCCTGGCCGCGGGTCGAAGCAGTTCATGTAGTCGTTGTAGCCGAAGCCGAGCCCGGGAGTGACCACGCCCGACGACGAGCCGAGCGTGTGCGTCAGTGACACCGCGTTGCCACCGTCGTCGACGACGCACACGTGCGTGGTGTCGGTGCGGTCGGGTTGAAGTGCGCCCTGCGCGCGCCCGGCGACGGCCTCCCGGGCCTTGGCCGCGTACTTCTTGTCGGCCAGCGCGCCGGTCGGGATGTCGACGTAGCGCGGGTCGGCGACGTGCAGCTCGCGGTCGGCGACCGCCCACGCCATGGCCTCGACGAGGAACCGCGCCGCCTCCGTGCTCGGCCAGCCCGCCGCGCCAAGGTCGTAGCCCTCGACGAAGTTGAGCATCTGCAGAAGCGTCAGCCCGCCGGCCGGCGGCCCCGCCGCCGAGACGTTGTGGCCGCGATAGGTGCCGCGGATCGGTTCGGTGACGTTGACGCGGTACGACTCGAGGTCCTCTTTGGTGATGAAGCCGCCGTTGGCCGCGAAGTCGGTGGCGATGGCGTCCGCGATCGCGCCGCGATAGAACGCATCCGGTCCATCGGCCGCCAGCCTCTCGAGCGTGCGCGCGAGCTCGGCCTGCACCATCAGCTCGCCGATCGCGTAAAGACCGCCGTCGCGGGTGTAGATCGACTTCGCCGCGGGCGTCACCTGGATGCGCTGCGCGCTCGGCACGACGTCGGGGCCGTAGTCGGTCGTCCAGAACCCGTGCAGGAAACCGCTGACGGGGAAGCCGTCGCGCGCAAGCGGGATCGCCGGCTCGATCGCCTCCTCCCACGAGATCGTGCCGAAGCGCGTCAGCGCCTCGTGCAGACCGGCAACCGTGCCGGGAACGCACACCGACTGGTAGCCGACGTCGTTGACCCAACCCTGGAGCACGTAGCCGTAACGGTCGGCCGCCTCGCGGACGAAGATCGACTCCCACTGGTCTTCGCGGACGAGGGAGCCGGCGGTGCCGTAGAACTCGAGCAGCGTGTCGCCGTGCTGGGGACTGTGCACCAGCATGACGCCGCATCCGCCGAGGCCGCACATCTGGGGGTCGATCACACCCTGCACGAACGCGCACGTGACCGCGGCGTCGACCGCGTTGCCTCCGCGTCGCATCACCTCGAGGCCGATCTCCGCCGCCAGGGGCTGCGGGCAGACGATGATCGCCACGCCGGTAAGTTAATCGAAATTTCAGGCGGATTCACGGCCGTGGGCGACGCATTGCTCACGCGTTTCCAACCCTGCAAGAACGTCATAGGCGACCGCGTTCTACGCCCCACACGTGAGAGGAAGGTCGCGGGGACAGTCCCTCGTGGAAGCGGCGATCACGCTGCCGATCGTCTTGCTTCTCACGCTCGGTGTGACGGACCTCGGGCGGTCGTTCTACTACCGCGAGTCCGTCACCAACTCCGTGCGCCAGGCGCTGCGCATGGCGGTGTCGTCGTACCAGCACGGCACGGCGAACAGCATCTGCGCGGCGACAAGCGGCGGCCCGGTCGCCGTCACCGTGACGTCGTCCCTGCCGCCAGGCGGTGGCACGCTCGCGACGATCGCGAACCAGGCCTCTCTCGAGAGCTCGCGGGACGGCACGCCTTCGGGGTCGGTGCTCGCCGGCGCGACTCTCACGGTCACGTTCCACTGCCTCAACGGCACGGCGATCACGAACGCGACCGGCAACGGCGGCCCTCCGTCCGATCCAGGCTCCGACTCGATCACCGCCTCGATCACCAAGTCGATGACGGTGATCACGCCCGTGCTGTGGCCGATGTTCGGCGCGGGCTTTCCGATCCAGGTCAGCTCTTCGCAAAGGGTGGAGTACTGATGAAGAGAGGCCAGGCGCTCGTCGAGTTCGCGCTCGTCTTCCCTCTCCTCTTCTTCCTGCTCGCCATCTCCATCGACCTGTTCCGCGTGGACTGGGTCACCTCGACGGTCGCCGAGGCCGCGCGGCAGGCGGCGCGCCAGGCGGTGCCCAACGAGGTCACCGTCGACAACCCCTTCGGCGGCGTGGCGGGCGCGTGCTCGGGACTTGCGCTCACGCCGTCGGCCAACGGCTCCGGGTGCCTCACCGACTGGCGCATCAACGAGACCGTCAAGGCGGTCATGGGCGCCTACAGCCGCACCTCGACCCTGACCGAGGCGACGCCGGGCGCGTGCCCGACGCCGTCCGCGGGCACGACGGAGGTCTGCATCTGGCCCGCTGAGCAAGGGGCGGCCGGCGGCTACGCGAGCTGTGACGCGGCGCGAAGCGCGCTCGGCCGCGACCCCGGCCCGGGGGACCTCGGGTCGCGAGCCGCCGAGTACGCGAACCCGCAGTACAAGGGCTGCTTCGAGGTCGTGGTCACGGTCATCTATCGCTACGACAGCCTCGTCCCCTTCCTGGGCAGCGCGGCCCCGAACCTGCTGCGCATCGCGGCGTCCACCACCATGCTCGCGGAGTACTGACATGACAGCCAGATCCCGACGCTCACAGCGCGGCCAGGCGGTCGTCGTCGTCGTCGGCATGATCGTCGCCCTGACGGTGCTCGGCGTCATGGTCTTCGACGCCGGTCTTGCCATGTCCGACCGGCGCAACCTGCAGGCCTACGCGGACGCGGCCGCGCTCGCGGGCGCGAGGTCGTACGGGCCCAGCGCCGGCAACGCGCACTGGGTGGCGATGGAGTACCTGGGGACCGCGCTCAACTTCAGCGTGCCGACCGGCGTGTGCTCTGGAGCGGGCAGCTGCCCCGCCGGCACCTACGCGGTGAACGGCTACACCATCACGCTGGTGGACTCGTACCGCTACAACGGGATCTTCAACTACCCGACGGTGCTCGACGTAGTCATCTCACACCAGCAGCCGAGCATCTTCGCCCGCATGATCGGGTTCTCGACGTTGACGTCCGCGGCCGCGGCTCGGGCCACGATTCCGGGACCGCAGTTCAACGGCGCCGCGTACGCGGTTGCCGCGGTGGGGGGCGACGCGCAGATCAACGGCGGCGGCGCCGCGTTCCAGACGGTGACGGGACCGGTCTATGCGCAGGGCTCGTTCGGCGCCAACAACGGACCGCACTCGACCGGCGTGCCGTCACAGCAGACCAACTACGACGGCACCACCTGCCCCGGTCCGATCTCGAACCGCCTCGACAATGGAGGCGGCGGAAACAGCCTCGACTACCACACGACCGACGGCAACCCGATGCCGCAAAACGGCAACATCGCGCCACCCAACCAGTACGAAAACGCCAGCCCCATCGCGCCGAGCGTGACCTACACGTCGCCGGCCGCGGCCCTGGACGGGCTCGGCCGCTGGATGCCCGGCATCTACAGCGGCTTCGCACCCAGCGGTGGCGTGATGAACGGCGGCGTGTACAAGATCGTGAACGCCCCGAGCGTGAGCCTCGGCAACATCACCAACACCGTTTACATGCCGTCCGGCGTCTCCGACCCGGCCGGCGCCGTGGCCATCCTCCTCGACGGCACGGACGGTCCGCTCGACCTCAGCCAGGCAAAGCTCAACGGCCTGGACGACCTGAACCCGCCCGGCTACATCGGCCAGCGCGACCCGATGGGCACTCACAACTTCGTCATCTGGGGATCCGGCGCGAACCCGTACACCGCCGGCGTGACGATCGGTCCGCACGCGGCGACGGACATGAGCGGGATCATCTACCTGCCGAAGAGCCCTTACGTCAGCAACGGCAACTCCAGCCCGCAGTTCACAGGCTCGGTCTTCGTCCAGAGCATGACCGTCAACGGCGGCGGCAACGGGCAGCAGGTGTTCAAGTGGGTCTGCGGCCTGAACGCGGTCGCCGGACAGCCCTACGACGGGGGCCTGATCCGCTAAAACCGTATCCGTCCGGCGCGCCGTGGCGACTAAATAGGAGATGTGGATCCAGGCCTGGTCGCACGGGCGAAGGGCGGGGACAGGGCCGCGCTCGACGCCCTCCTCGAGAGCCAGCTGAACACCGTGTACCGGTTCGTCAGCGTGAAGCTCGGGGACGCCCATCCCGACCTCGACGACGTGGTGCAGGAGACCCTTATCGGCGCGGCCGGCTCGGTCGGCCGGCTGCGGGGCGAGTCCAGGGCTCAGGTCGCCGGCTGGCTGCTTTCCATCGCCCGCCACAAGCTGGCGGACCACCTGCGCCGGAGCTACCGCCGGCGCGCGGACTCGATCGACGCGGCGGGCGGGCACAACCTGACCGACCCCGCCGTCCCCGTCGAGGAGCAGGTCGCGCGGCGCGACCGCGCGGAGCGGTTGCGGCAAGCCCTGGGCACGCTGACGGCGGAGCAGGAGGAGGTGGTCGTCCTGCGGTTCGTGCTCGGGTTCGGCATCGACGAGGTGGCCCAGATCACGGGCCGCCCGTCCGGCGCCGTGAAGTCGATGCAGCATCGGGCGCTGGCGAGCCTCCAACGCCAGCTTCGCTCAGAGGAGGCGATGCTGCAGTGAGCGACCATGACCTGTCGGCGGAAGAGCAACGCCTCGCCGTCGAGCTGGCGGGGCTCTCGGACGACCCGAGCCAGGACCGGCGTGCCAGGATCATGGCCGCGGTCCGCGCCCGGCGCCCAGTGCGCGCGGACGGGGTCGCGCGCTGGCGGCTCGTGCTGGCCGGAGTGGGTGCGGTGGGCATCCTGCTCGTGGGCTCCACGGGAGTGGTCGCCGCCTCCCAGGACGCGCTGCCCGACAGCCCCACCTACCAGGCACGGCTCTTCGGCGAGCACGTCCGGCTCGCGGTCGCGAGCCCTGACCAGAAGGTGAAGCTGCGCATCGGCTTCGCCAACGCCCGCACTACCCAGGCCCGAGAGGTCCTCGGCCGTCACGACGCCGGCAACGCCCGCGGCCTTCTGCGCGACAGCCGCCAGTACCTGGCGGAGGCGCGCCAGGACCTCGGCAACGTCGGGTCGGACGAGCAGGGCGAAGTCGAGAACGAGCTGAACCAGGCCGAGGCGGATGAGCAGCAGGCCGAGGCGCAGCTCAACCAGGAAGGCGAGCAGAGGTAGGCCGTATCCAGATGTTGTGGCGAAGCGACTGATCTGACATGAAGAAACTTCTCCCCGTCGGACTTGCCGCGGCCGCCCTCTTCGTGCTCGGTTCGGGAGCGGCGGGGGCGATGACGTCGAACCACGAGTCCCAGGTGCCGGCCGCGCTCGCCGCCAGCCCAGCCCCCGCCACCACCAGCGAGACCGGGCAAGCCAACCAGGACGGCGACCAGGGCCAGAAGGGTGAGGCCGGGCAGCAAAACCAGACCGGCGAACAGGGCCCGTCCGGCGACCAGGGCCCGAAGGGCGAGCTGGGCCAGCAGAACCAGGACGGCGACCAGGGACAAAAGGTCTAGCCCGGCAGCTCGATCGTGAACGTGCTCCCCGCGCCGCGCGCGGTCTTGACCTTGATCGTGCCGCCGTGCCGCTCGACCACGCGTCGCGCGATGGCCAGTCCGAGCCCGCTGCCCGAGTCACTGCGCTGGAACCGCTCGAAGAGGCGCGGCAGGCGGTCCTCCTCGATGCCGGGTCCGTGGTCGGCGACCGCGATCACCGGTCCGTCCGAGCCGCGGGCGACGCTCAGCGTCACCTGAGCGCCGCGCGGGCTGACGCGCACCGCGTTGTCGACGAGGTTCGCGACCGCCTCACGCAGCAGGTCCTTGTCGGCGTTCACGCGCGCGGGCACGCCGACCTCCGCGACCAGGCCCACGCCCGACGTCGCGGCCTGCGCGGTGTAGGCGCGGACCACGTCCGCCGTCAGCTCGGCCAGGTCGACGAGCTCGCGGCGCAGGGGCACGTCCTCGTCTGCGTGGGCGAGCGAACGCAGGCGGGCGAGCATGCTTTTCATGCGCTCGGCCGAGGCCACGCTGTCGGCGACCGCTTCCTCCGCCGCGCCTCCGCGGTTGGCGCGGCGCAGGATCGAGAGGTTGGTCATGATCGTGGCCAGCGGCGTCGCCACCTGGTGCGACACATCGGTCAGGAACCGACGCTGTGAAGCCAGCACGGCCTCGAGCTGCTCGTTCGCTCGCCCCTGCGCCTCGATGGCGCGGTTCATGCGGTAGATCATCGGCAGCGCGACCAGGGGCAGGACGGCCGCGATCGGCGCCTCGACGAACAGCACGGCCATGGTCACCGCCGACGCGGCGAGCGTCAGCGACGCGGGCCACGTCGCCGCGGCCACCTCGCGCAGCGCGGCCGGGTAGGACCGGCCGGTGAGCATCGCGGGCGGGAGCACGCCCAGCAGCAGGTTGACCAGGATGTAGACCAGCGCCGCCAAGGTCGCGCGCACGTCGCGCATGATGTCGGCGTACGGCCCGATCGCCCCGATCAAGGAGGCCACCGACGCGGCCGCCAGCACGTTGCCCGCGTTGTAGACGCTCTCGAGCCAGCTGCGGCGGACGAAGCGATTGCCGGCCAGGACGCTCAGCCCCGCGGTCGCGGGCCCGACGCCCGGCGGCAGCAGAAGGACGGCGACGAGGCACGGCAGGGCGCCGAGGTTGATCTTCTGCTGCGGACCGATCTTGACGGGGAAGCGCTCGGCAAGCGCGACCGCGGCGAAGCACGCCGGGACCAGGAGCAGCCGCCAGCGGTCGGCGACCACAAAGCCACCCGTCACCGCGGCCACGCCGGCCAGGGCGAGGCCCACGATTGGCACGCCGGCCAGCGCGACCTTCAAGGGTCGCGCGAAGGTCGTGGAGGAGGCGACCATGGTCCTCAGGCCGTGGGCACCACCAGGTACAGGGTCGTCGACCCACCGCCCGGCACGGTCGCCGACGTGGAGACCTTGTACTTCTTGACAGTCGCGGTCACGTTGGCGACCGAGACGGTCGAAGGCACCGTCACGTGCACGGTGATCAGGGTCCCACCGCTCGCGTCAGGCGCGGTGACGGCCCCGATGACCACGGCCTTGATGTATTTGGCCTGACCCTGCGGAACCGCCACGCCGACGTTGACCGTCAGGTTGGTCCCGGTGGGAGTCTGCACCTGCACCGGTGGATCGCCGACGCACCACGCGATGTTCGCCGAAGCCGACACTGCGCCTCCGACGAGCATCGCCCCCGCGGTCACCACGCCGGCCAACACTCTCCTCGCCTTCATGCTTGCACCCCTATTCAGGACTGAATCTGTACCCCAGGCCGCGAACGGTGTGGATCAGCCTCGACGCCCCGCCCACCTCGAGCTTCTGCCGGATGCGCGAGACGTGCACCTCGAGTGAGTTCGACTCCGGTCCGGTCGTCACCGCCCAGACAGCCTCCGCCAATTGCGCGTACGTGACGAGCTGGCCGCTGTTCCGCATTAACGCGGCGAGGATGCGGAACTCGATGCCCGTCAATCCGAGCTGCCGGCCGCCCCGCGTCGCGCGACCGTCGCTCAGGTCGACGACGACGTCACCCGCGGCTAGGCGAGCGCCGCCCTTGCCGCGGTGCCGGCGAATGACGGCCTCGACACGCGCCATCAGCTCCTCCAGCGCGAAGGGCTTGGAGATGTAGTCGTCGGCGCCGAGCTTCAGGCCGGCGATCCGGTCGCTCACCGACGACCGCGCGCTGATGCCGACGAGCGCGGCGTCGGTTTCGGCGCGGAAGCTCTCGAACAGCTCCGGGCCTTCGTTGTCCGGCAGCATGAGGTCGAGCAGGACGACATCGGGGTTCCACTCCCGGACCAGCTCGAGCCCCCGCCCGGCCGAGTCGACCGCCCGGACGGTATAGCCCTCCTCGCCCAGCCCCGTGGACACGGCCCGGGCCAGGCGACGGTCGTCCTCGACCAGGGCGACCTTCCATTTGATCGGCATGGCGTCGCCATTCTCACACGGAAGCCGGGCCCTTTTTAAGAGGTAAGCCCGTAACGGCTGAATGGAGCGTTCCGTTCGAACGGGGCGTGGGACGCCGGCTGATCCTGGCGCTGGCCGTCGCCGCCGCCCTGGCCGCGCCCAGCCTCGCCACCCTCTGGGTCGGGACGCCCGCCGGGGACGACGTGCAGGCCCGCGTCCGGGCGCTGGCGGCCGCGCGCGGCACCCCCGTCCTGAGGCCCGACCAGGTGCCGAGACAGCTCGCCCAGGCGATCGTCGCGATCGAGGACGAGCGCTTCTACCAACACCACGGGATCGACTCCATCGGGCTCGGCCGGGCGGTGCTGTACGACGTGACCAACGTCTGCCTGTGCCAGGGCGGCTCGACCATCACGCAGCAGCTCGTGAAAGACCTCTACCTGGGCGGCTCCGACCGCGGTTACAACAAGCTCGAAGGCATGGCCCTTGCCCTCAAGGTCGAGCGGATCCTGACCAAGCAGGAGATCCTCGCCGACTACCTGTCCGAGATCACGACCGGCTACGGGCGCTATGGAGTGACGGCCGCCGCGTGCGCCTACTTCGACCGGCCGCTGGACAGCCTGACCCTCGGCCAGTACGCGCTGGTCGCCGGCGTGACCCAGGCTCCGTCGGTCTACGACCCGACCGTCAACCCCGACCTGGCGAGGCAGCGCCGGGCGCAGGTGCTGGCGCAGATGGTGTCCGTGCACGACATCAGCGTCGCCGAGGCCGGCGCCGCGAACGCCGAGCCGGTGACCGCTTCAGGCCCCGGCTGCTAGCGCCAGGCCAGCGGTGAGGTCGCGTCGAAGCCGTTGTTCGTCGTGATCTGGATCGGCTTCGGCGCCACGAACGGCGACGGCGTCGGCGTCGGGTACGGGCCGTTGTGCGGTCCGCCGGGCGTCGGCGTGGGCGACGGGCTGGGCAGCGGCGCGTATGCCGCACGAGGCAGGAACCACAGCTGGAACTGCCCAGCGCTGACACCGGGCGCTAGGTAGGCGATGCCCGACCCATCCGGCGCCCAGACCGGCTGGGCCACCATCTGGTTGCTGATCAAGGTCCTGCGGGGCCCGAGCGTCGTGCCGTTCCACGACGCCACGGTCAGGTAAGAGACCTGCTTCTCGTACGTGCAGATCATCGCGACCTGCGTCCCGTCGGGTGACAGCGACGGGCTGCGGCAGTCTTCCGAGTCGCCGGTCAGCTGCCGGCCCGCGCCGTACGCCCGGTTCGTGTACCAGAGCCGGCCTACAAGCTTGAGGTCGGCGCCGTAGTCGTACTTGGTGTAGATCACCCCGCCTCCGACAGGGACGGGCTGCACGTCACCGCCGGTGTAGTCGGCGGCGTTGGTCCACAACCGGCCCTGCGTGATCGAGCCGCCGTAGGGCATGGACCAGATCGACAACACGACGTCGTAGCCGTACTTCGGCTTGTCGTACGCCATCCACAGCGTCCCGCCGTCGGGACTCAAGCGAGGATAGAACGACCAGTGGTTTTGCCCCGGGTCGTAAGCGAGGCGCGGCGGCGCGGCGTTGCTGGTGACCTTGCGCAGCACGGTGCCGAAGGTGTTCAGGACGTAGACGTCCGAATAGAACGCCGATCGCTTGACGGCGACGATGTTCGCTCCGTCGGGAGTGAGCGTCGGTTGCATCCAGCCTCCTTCGGGCGTCAGCTGGTGGAACCGTCCGGCACTCAAGCTGTAGAGCGCGCCGTCCTGGGCCAGGTACATCGTGCCCGGCAGCGAGTACGCCTGCGCTCGCGGCGTCGCCGCGGTCGGCTTGGCGGGGGGCGCGGCCACCTTCGAGGTCTTGGTGCCGAGAAATAGATAGGTCGCCGGCCCGGCCACCAGCATCACGAGAGCCAGCGCGACCCCAAGCACGACCCGGGACGTCATGGGAAGTACTGGTGCACGAGCGGCAGAATGCGGCCCCAGTCCGGGTTGATGCTGCCGCCCGGCCCTCCTCCGTGCGTGTACGGCGGAAGCAGGATGATCTGGCGTATCGCGTCGGGGTTGTCAAAGCTCGCCGCGAGCGGAAGCATCGCCGCGACCCTCGAAAGGCCGATGCTGGTCTTCAACTCGCCGCCCAGGGCCTTGGACATCGCGGGAAGGTCCTCTGGCGAAAGCTGGTTTGCCTTCTGGCGAATCGCCATCAGGACCTGCTGCTGACGCTGCGAACGGCCGAAGTCGCTCTGTAGGTCACCGTGCCTCGAGCGCACGTACTGCATCGCATGGATGCCGTCGAGGTGTTGCGGACCCGCAAAGACCGCCACTCGCTCGTAGTCGTACGGCCATCCTCCATAGATGTCTGCCGGGTAGTAGTCGTCCATGACCGGGTGGCTCGTGACCACGTCGATCCCGCCGATGGCATCGATGAGCTTGACCAGTCCGAGCAGACCGATCCAGATGTAGTCGTCGATGTGGACGCCGAAGTCCTGCGACACGGTGGCGATCGCCGCGCCAGGGCCTCCGTACGAGTAGGCGCCGTCGATCTTTCCGTAGCCGCCGGTCGACAGGTGCACGTACAGGTCGCGCGGAATGGAAAGCATCGTCACCTCCCTGGTCGAGGGAACGACGCGAACGAGAATCATGGACTGCGTCAGGACGTGGTCGCCGATGAACTTCGAGTCGTCGTCAGAGCCGAGCAGCAGGACGGTGAACGCGCCGGTGATCGGCGCGGCTGACGGCGATTGAGATGGGGTCGGCGAGGTCAAAAGGTCGGTCGGCGAGGGCGTCGGCACGCGGATCACCTGGCCGGTCGAGTCGAGCGCCAGCTGGGCGGCGGGCAAGAAGTAGGACAGACCGCCGGCCACCGCCGACAGCGCGATGGCAAGCAAGACGAGGAAGCTGGTGCGTAGTGGGCTTAGCCGCCGGCGAGATGCTCTGACGCGGTGCCCCGGTTTCCCGAGGAGCACGGGGTCGCATTGTACGCCGCGGGCAGGTATGCCTTTGTAAGCGGGCTGTTAACCGTCCTCAAGGAATGGCTACGCGTGGGTCCCCAGTTGAATTGCCTTGACCGCGAGCATGAAGATCGCCACCACCACGTAGGCGGCGAGCAGCGCCATCGCCACGCGGCGCGGCAGCGACCATTCGGGGCGGTCAAGCAAGGCCAGGGCCGGCATGCGCCAGTTCGCGCGCTCGTCCGGTGAGTAGAGCGGCGGGGGCGGCGCGCCGCGCGAGCGGAGCCGGCTCCACGTACCGCCTGCCAGCAGCACGACCGCGGCGGCGACGCCGAGTGCGACGAGCAGCGTGGGCACGTCGACGGTGGGGATCGCTGTCGAGATGACCAGGACGGCGGACAGCACGAGCAGCGTCGCGACCATGACCGAGGCGACTGCGTTCAGCCACGCCCGGTTGACCCACGGGCCGAGGACCGCGCGGTCGTTGCACATCAGAAGCGCGAACACGGTCGTGCTCGGCAGCATGACGCCGGCCAGCGCCTGCACCGCCATCGTGATCAGGCCCAGTGGCGCACGGGGAATCAGCACGATGGCGGCCGCGACGACGACTATGGCCGCGTATGACGCGTAGAAGAGCTTCGCCTCGCGCAGGCCGCGATGCAGCGAGTGGCGGAGACCGAAGATGTCGCCGAACGCGTACGACGTCGCGAGGGTGACGGCCGACGCCCCGACGATCGACGCGTCGAACAGCAGGAGGGCGAAGATCGCGCCCGCCACCGCTCCGATGTGCGCATGGAGCCCGCGCGCCACCTGCAGGCCGTCGAGGTAGTGGCCGAACTCGGCCGTCCCTGAGAACGCCGACGCCGTCGACATGATGATCGCCGCCGCGCCGATGACCACCACGAACGCGCCCAGGACGGTGTCGGCCTTCTCGTAGTCGAGCCAGCGCGGAGTGATGCGCTTGTCGACCACGTTCGACTGCTGGAAGAACAACTGCCACGGCGCGACCGTGGTGCCCACGATGGCGACGACGAAGAGCGCCGAGTTCGACGTGAGGCCGCCCTCGACGCCCGGCACGACGAATCCCTGCAGCGCCCCCACCGGGCTAGGGTGGCTGAGCAGCAGCAGCGGCAGGGCGAGCAGGCTCGCGAACAAGAAGACGAACATCGCGCGCTCCCAGCGCCGGAAGTTGCCGCTGACCGTGATGCCGATCAGGAGCAGGGCGGCGACGGGGACCGTCACGAGCGGCCTGAAGCCGAAGTAATCGCCGGCCAGGCTGACGCCCATGAACTCGGTGCTGATGGTCAGGAAGTTCAACAGGAAGATGCCGGCGACCGAGAACCATCCCCACGAGCGTCCGAACCGCTCGCTGATCAGCCTGGCGTAGCCGACGCCGGTGACCGCGCCGAGGCGGACGACCATCTCCTGGTTGACGATGAGAACCGGGACCAGGAGGACCAGCGTCCAGAGCAGCGAGTAGCCGTAGTCCTGGCCCGCCTGGGCGTAGGTCGACACCCCGCCGGCGTCGTTGTCGCCGACCAGGACGATCAGGCCCGGGCCGACGATGGCGAGCAGGGTCAGCAGGCGGCGGCGCCACGTCCGCCTCGGCGTGACGTCGCTGACTCGGATCGTGCCGAAGGCGCCGTGGATGTCGCCTTCGCGCAGCTCTTCCAGCAATGCTGGGCTTGGCTTCAAGCGCGAGTCCTTTCGGTCTGGCTCGCGCTCGGCCATGGCGGTCTATACGCCCGTGGAGGCTTCGGCGCGGGCGCGCCAGTCTTCCGGGATGAGCTCGGCGATCACGTCGTCGAACGAGATCGCGCCGATCAGGTTGCCGGCCGCGTCGACGACGCCCAGCGCGGTGAGGTTGTAGTCGGCCATCGTCAACGCCACGTCGACGAAGTCGGCGTTGCCGAGCACGGACACCCGCGTGAGCTCCAGCTCGTCGACCTTCTTTGTGTGGTCGGCGCGAAGGAGCTCGACAACGCCGATGCTGCCCACGAATGTGCCGTCGTGCTCGGTGACGAAGACCGTGGTCAGCAGCTGGTGCGGCGCCTTGTCGTCGGTGCGCACCGCCTCGCGGGCCATGCCGACCGTCGCGCCGCGCTCGACCCAGACGTAGTCGGGGCTCATCATGCCGCCCGCGGTTGTCGGGTGGTACTGAAGGAGCTTGCGCAGCTTGCTCTGCTGGCTCGCCGACATCATCTCGAAGATCGGCTTGCGCCTCTCCTGGTCGAGCTCTCCCAGCAGGTCAGCCGCGTCGTCCGGGGCCATGCGCTCGAGGATGTGCGCCGCCTCTTCGTTCGACTTCGACTTCAGGAACTCGACCTGGTGCTCGGCGTCCAGCTCCTCGAAGACGTCGGCGGTCAGCGCCGGGTCGCTCTCGACCGCCTCGATGATCTCCTGACCTTCCTCATGGGACGCGCCCTCGACGATGTCGGCGATCTGCGCCGGGTGCAGCCGGCGCAGGCGCTGCAGGGGCATCAGGAGCTTGGCCGTCGGCACATGGCCGACGAAGGGCTGGACGTCCTTCCAGTCGACGATGGCGTGGCGGCGAAGGTCCGGCCGGCCTCGGCGCGGCCAGAGCCGCCGCAGCATGGCCTGCGGGCTGCGGTCGACGCCGGCGAGGTACCAACCCTCGTCACCGCGCGCCAGCACCAGGTCGTGTGCCTGGACGATCCGTCCGTGCGTGACGTCGACGAGGTGGCGTCCGAGCACGTCGGCCGCGAGCAGCACCTCGCCCGGACGGCGCTGGAACGGCTCGTCGCGGATCGCGCTCGTGTTCAGGCGCACCCCACCGGGCTCGAGGTTGTCAACCACATCTTTGCCGACGAAGACGTCCCGCGCGACCTGGCGAACCTTCATGCCGGTGACCGGCGGATAGGCGCCGTCGGACAGCTTGACGATGAAGTCCTCGACGCGGCCGACCTCGGTGCCGGCGGGGTTCAGCACCGGGGCGCGGAGGAGCTGCGTCAGCATGATTCGCCGCTTGTCCTGCATGGTCGTGTGGTCATTATTCCCCTCGGATGGGAAGGCGCGCCGAGGCATATCGGGTCGAGCTGCGCTCACTGGACGACTGGGAGCCGTACCTCGAGAAGCACTCTGGCCTGCCCGGCCCGCGCGCCAACCTCGAGCTCGTCGAGGCGGTGGCGGAGGAGGCGGACCCCGACCGCCTGTGGCGCTTCTCCGCGTCCGCCGACGAGTTCCTCGCCCTGTGCGGCACGGCGGGCCTCGGCCGGTTGGCGCTCCTCGAGCCGGACACGGTCCTGAAGTGGCTGCGCGAGCTGGCCTCGGATCCACGCTGGCGCGTCCGCGAAGGCGTCGCCATGGCCCTGCAGCGCATCGGACGCGAGGACATGGCCCGGCTGCTCGCCGAGATGAGCGTATGGGCCCACGGCGATTTCTACGTGCAGCGGGCGGCGCTCGCAGGCCTGTGTGAGCCGGCGCTGCTGAGGAGCAACGCCGACTCCGTGGCCGTGCTCGTCATCCTCGACCACATCACGCGCTCATTGGCCGCGGCCAAAGACCGCAAGGACGAGGGCTTTCGCGTCCTCCGCCAGGCGCTCGGCTATGGGTGGAGCGTCGCCGCCGCGGCCGCGCCGCAGAACGCCAGGCCATACCTGGAGAAGTGGCTGCGCGCCACCGACAAGGACGTGGCCTGGGTGATGAAGAGCAACCTGTCGAAAGCCCGCATGGCCGGGCTGCGCGAAAAGCTCAGACCCGCTCCAGCACGACGATAGGAATCTCACGCCCTGTCTTCGTCTGCTGCGACTCCAGGTATTCGATCAGCCTCGCGGCCTCGGCCCGCTCCGCACCTTCCGCGACCCGTGCCTTGACCTGGAATTTCTCCGGCCCCACCTCGATCGTCGCCACAGGGTTCGCCTTCAGGTTGGCGAACCAGTGGGGTGGGCTTGGCGCGCCGTTGTTGGAGGCGATGATCGCGTAGCGGTCGCCGTAGGGCCGGTAGCCGACCACCACCGTGCGTTCGGCGAACGACTTCGACCCGGTGGTTGTCAGCAACAGAAGCTGCCTGCCCGCCATCTCACCGCTCATCTGGCCTCCCGTTACGCGGAAGTCGGCGATGAGCTTCTCGTTGAACGCCCTCATGTCCTGGGGCATCGACATCTCGTTACATCTTGAACGCATTGCGGTTGTGGGTTCGCGAGATGCTGCGCCAGACGATGCGCGGCTACCTGGTCTGGATCGAATCTCCGTTCAAACGACCGCGATTGGCCTACAGGCCGGTCGCGGCCGTCACCAGCGCCTGGATCCCCTTGCGGCTCACGCCGATGCGAAGCTGAGCTCCAGCGGGCTCATAGAAGACCGCGATCGCCGGCGAAAGCACCATTGAAGGCGCCCGCAAACGTGCAATCGCCGGCGAACGACGCAAAAGATCAGCGAATGGCGCCCCGGGAGGGATTCGAACCCCCGTCCAACGGTTTAGAAGACCGTCGCTCTGTCCCCTGAGCTACCGGGGCGTACACGCCGGATCGGCTATTCGGGAGAATACCCGCCGAGGGTGTCGGGCAACACCAGCGACAAGCTACGGCGGCTACGGGAGATCCTGGCCGAGGTCACCGATCTCACCCGCGCGGCCATGGTCCTGGAGTGGGACCAGGACACATACATGCCGCCCGGCGGCGTCCAGGGCCGCTCCGACCAGCTCTCGACACTGCTCCGGCTCAGCCACGTCCGGTTCACGTCGGACGATGTCGGCGGGCTGCTCGACGAGCTCGACCAGGAGCTCAAAGACGAGCCCTACGACTCCGACGCCGCCAGCATCGTCCGGGTGACGCGGCGCGACTACGACCAGGCGCGCAAGCTCCCGCCGGAGCTGGTCGCCGACATCGCGCGCGCCGGTTCGGTCGCGCGCCCCGTCTGGGAAAAGGCGCGCAACGAGGCCGACTGGTCTATCTTCGCGCCCTACTTCGAGAAGAACGTCGAGCTGAACCGCCGCCTGGCCGACGCCCTGGGCTACGAGGACCGGCCTTACGACGCGCTTCTCGACCGCAGCGAGCCCGGCATGACCACGCAGGAGCTCGCCGCAATCTTCGAAGAGCTGAAGGAAGCCATCGTCCCGCTCGTGGCGGACATCGCGCGCCACGCCGACGCAGTCGACGACGGCGTCCTCTACCGTGGCTTCGACCCCGACCTGCAGCTCTCTTTCGCGCTCGACGTCGTCCGGCGACTCGGCTACGACCTCGAACGCGGACGGCAGGACCTGTCCACGCACCCCTTCTCCATCAGCTTCGACCCCGGCGACGTGCGCATCACCACGCGCGTCTCGCGCGACTTCTTCAACGAGTGCCTCTTCGGGTCGATCCACGAGTCCGGCCACGCGATGTACAGCCAGGGCATCGGCGCCGAGATCGACCGCACTCCGCTGTGGGACGGCGCTTCGCCCGGCGTCCACGAGTCGCAGTCGCGGCTGTGGGAGAACCTGGTCGGCCGCGGCCTGCCGTTCTGGCGCCACTTCTACCCGAGCCTGCAAGCGATTTTCCCGGAGCCGCTCAGGGGCGTCGACGAGACGGCTTTCTACCGCGCGGTCAACAAGGCGCACCCATCGTTCATCCGAGTCGAGGCGGACGAGGTCACGTACAACATGCACGTCCTCCTGCGCTTCGAGCTGGAGAACGAGCTGCTGGAGGGCAAGCTGAAGATCGACGACGTTCCCGAGGCGTGGAACTCACGCTTCAAGTCTTACCTGGGCCTCGACGTGCCCAACGACCGGGAAGGCGCTCTGCAGGACGTGCACTGGTCGTACGTGAGCTTCGGCATCTTCCCCGGCTACACCATCGGCAACCTGATCAGCGCCCAGCTGATGGAAAAGATCCGCGCCGACATCTCCGACCTCGACGCCCAGATCGAAGGCGGCCACTTCGCCGGCCTGTTGAGCTGGCTGCGCAAGAACGTCCACCGCCACGGCCGCAAGTTCACGCCGAACGAGCTGCTCGACCGTGCGACCGGCAGCCCGCTGACGGCCGGGCCGTGGATCGCCTACGTGAAGAAGAAGTTCGGCGCGCTCTACGGCCTTATCCCCACGAAATCGGAGCCTGCGGCGAGATTTCGCGGGGACCCCTAGAAAGGAGGCCGCCCGCCGCTAGCTCTTGTAGGGGTAGTCTCCCGCCTGGGCCAGCATCCCGGGAAGCTTCTTGTCCAGCTGCGTGCCCAGCCACCGCGACGTCGCGATGAGCGAGTCGAGATCGATCCCGGTCTCGACGCCGAGGCCGCGAAGCAGGTACACGAGGTCCTCGGTCGCGATGTTGCCGGTGGCGTTGGGCGCGAACGGGCAGCCGCCCGCGCCGCCGACCGACGCGTCCAGCGACACCACCCCCTCCTCGACCGCCGCCTCCGCGTTGGCGTAGCCGGTGTTGCGCGTGTTGTGGAAGTGGGCGCCGACCGTCGCGCCCAGCGCCCGCGCGCCGCGCACCAGCTCGTGCACCTGCGGCGGCACGCCCACGCCGATGGTGTCCGCAAGGCACACCTCGTCCGGCGGCACGGCCATCAGGTGCTCGACGATTTTCAAGACCCGCTCGGCCGGCACCGGCCCTTCGAACGGGCACCCGAACGCGACGCTGATGGTGACGGTGACCGGCACGCGGTCGCTACGCGCGCGTGCGACCAGCGCGAGCGCCGTCTTGAGGCCCTCGGACGTGGTCGCGTTCTGGTTGCGGCGGCCGAACTCGTCGGTCGCCGCGAAGGCGTAGTGGACCTCGTCTACGCCGGCGGCCACGGCCCGCTCGTAGCCCTTCTCGTTCAGCACGAGCCCTGCGTAGACCATGCCTGGTTTCCGGTGCAGCGCCGCCATCACCTCCTCGGCGCCGGCCATCTGCGGCACGAGCCTCGGGTTGACGAAGCTCGCCGCCTCCATCTTCTTCAGACCTGATGCGGCCAGCCGGTCGCACAGCTCGGCCCGCACCGCCGGCGGCAGGGTCTTGGCTTCGTTCTGCAGACCGTCGCGCGGCCCGACGTCGCAAACGATCACACAGATAAGGTAGAGGGCAGCAGGTCGGACATCGTGCTGGCGGCGGCGCTCCGACCCAACCGCTTCAGTCCCAGCAGGTCTTCGATCGTCGCCAGCAGCGAGTAGTGCGTGTACCGGCGAGAGCTCGTCTTGTGCCCGAGGTCCGGCGCCACCACCAGCGTCAGCACCTGGTTGTCCGCGCCGGCGCTGTCGTCCTCGTCGTAGGTGATGAACAGAACGCCGCGCGACTTCCACGCCCGAGACGCAGTGATCTCGCCGACCTCCTTTTCCAGCCACGCGTCGCCCACCGCGACGTCGCAATCGTGCGTGTCGTGGCAGCGGTCAGGGGTGATCCACACGAAGCGGGGCGTGTCGCCCGCGAGGTCGGACGCAAGCGAGGTCAAGGGCACGACGTTGGGCGGACACGCGCCGCCGTAGAAGGCGAATGGGTTGTGGCCGGGGTCATATGGAAGCGGTGAGTCGATGCAGCCGGCACCGGTCATTCCCTCCATGTAGGCCCGCCAGGTAACGCCGACGCGGGTCATCTCCGTGCCGATGTCCTGCCGAGGGAGCACGTGGTAGCTGTCGTCGGTCACGCCCCACGTCGATCCGGAGGTGAGGGCGAGGTAGTTCGGCACGCTTGGATGCGCGATGGCGTGGTAGTTCTCGGCCACGCCGTGCCGGCTCGCCAGCGAGGAGATGAACTGGCCGCTCATCGCCTGCTCGCTCGAGTGGTTCTCCATGACGATCACGAAGACGTGGACTTTGGGCACATCGGAAGGCGCACTCTGCGCGCACGCGGCGACGATCGCGACGAGGAGAAAGACGGCGCCTCGCGCCACAAGGTCGAGGTTACGGGATCGGGGTCAGACGGACGAGCGGGATCTCGCGGTCGGTGACCTTGCGATACCCGCCATAGCCGGGGGAGACGGCGACGAGCTTCGTGTACGTTGCCTCGTACTCGTCGCCTTTGAGGAGCTCAGGGCGCACATGGAGCTTTCTGTTGCCCACCTCGAGCCAGACCTTGTCGGGGTTCTTCGCCAGGTTGATGAACCAGGCCGGGTGGGTGACCGAGCCGCCCTTGGAGCCGATGACGATCCACGAATCGTCTCCTCCTTCCACGGCGCCGAGGGGCGTGGTGCGCTCCTGACCTGTTTTGGAGCCGATCGTCGTCAGCAGGACGAGGGGGATGTTGTTCATCGTCGGGGGTCCGGCGCCCGCACCCTTGCGGTACCGAGAGATCTGCGTCCCGGCGAAAGGCTTCAGGAGCTTGAAGAACACATCCGTGATCCGCCGGCCACGTGTGCCCTTCGGCGGGATCTGGAGCGGCGTCGCCATCACGCTATTGAACCACTCAGCCGCGGCCCGGATTGGTCGCCACGCGGTCACGACGCACGTCCCCAGCGTCTGCTTGCTCCTCGACCATCTTGATGCGCGGCATGCCGTCTAGCCTCCCTGCAGGCCGTCCCACGACCAGTGCGGCATCGGGCGGTCTGGCTCGACGTGGGCGCCGACCGGCGAATACGCGTTGACCTCGCGCGTGGCCCAGTGAATGTAGTCGCGCATGGTCTGGCGAAACTCGATGTCGTCGGGCAGCCGCGCGTCGTCCATCGCGTGCAGGAAGCAGCGCTCGAAGCGGTCGCCCCACTCGTCGGGTGCCCCGTGGCCGGCGTGGATCACGAGCATGCCGGAGTGGCCGCCAAGGTTGCGCGAATAGCTCTGCGGCCCACCGAAGACCTCGGCCCAGTAGGCGGCGAGGTTCTCGTTGTGGCGAGGGCTCAAGCCCTGCGAGAAGGCGTGGTTGAGCTCGGGGTCGGCGAGGCAACGTTCAGTCGTCGCCGCGGCCAGCGCGAGGAAGGCGTCATCACCACCCGCGAACTCGTAGATGGACGGTCTCGCCATAGCCTCAGATTACTGTTGGACGTATGAACGACGAGGAAATCGTTCGGCTACGCGCGGAGAACGGCGAGCTGAAGCGGCTGCTGCTGAAGCACCAGTGGTCAGGCCTGACGCCGGTCGGGTCGAGCGGGGCATGCCCGGAGTGCATGGGCACGGCGCCTCCGCACGGCACGGGCCACCGGCCGGGATGCGCGCTGGCAGTGGCCCTCCGGGCTCGCAGCGCGCGGGCCTAGCTCTCTCTGAAGAGGGGCCGGCAATGCTGGCAGGTGCCAACTCTGTATATAAATTAACTGCGTTTTGCCTTGCAATAACAAACAGGTTTTCGTAGCATCGGCGCATGCTGCTGATGCTCCAGGAAGACGCCGAGATGGCCGACCGCTTGAAGGAGCTGCGTGCCTACATCGACGACCTGGAGCTGCAGTTCGCCGAGCTGGCCGCGGAGTTCGCGAAGTCCAGGCACTGGGAGACCCAGGGCTCGAACAGCGGTCTCGACTGGATCCGCTTCAACTGCCACATGACCTCCACCGCCGCGGCCGATAGGATCGCCGTCGGCAACTCGATCGGCGACATGCAGGTGAGCCGCCAGGCGATGACGGAAGGCGACATCGGCTTTGCTCACCTGACGGTGATGGCCCGCACCGCGAAAGCGGTTGGCGAGGCGTTCGATGAAGGGCGGCTGCTGGACATCGCGCGCGAATCCTCGCCGGGAAGGTTCCATTACCAATCTCTGCACTTTCGGCACGCCGTCAACGCCGAGCAGTACGCGAGGGAGCAGGCGAGCCAGGTCCATTCCAGGGAGCTGTACCTGAGCAACGCCGACGACGGCTCGCTGTTCATCACCGGATGCCTCGACACGGTCGGCGGCGCCGTCGTGCGCAGCGCTCTGGAGCGGCTCGCCCGGCCCGATGGCAAGGACGACCACCGGACGCGGCCGTAGCGCCTGGGCGACGCGTTCGTGGAGCTGGCGGAGAAGAAGACCAACGTCCAGATGCAGGTCACGAGCTCGATCGAGACATTGCTGAACCTCGCCGGCGCACCCGGCGCCGAGGCGGAGTTCTCGCTACCGATCTCGTCCCAGACAGTCGGTCGATGGGCCTGCGACTGCAGTCTCACCCGAGTCCTGATGCAGGACTCCGTGGTGATCGCCGTCGGACGGGCGGAGCGGACCATCAGGGGCGCCAGGCGTCGAGCCTTGAACGCCCGAGACCAGCACTGCCAGTGGCCGGGATGCGAGCGGCCGGCCTCGTGGTGCGACGGGCACCACATCAGGTACTGGATGTTCGGGGGCGGCGACGAGCTTGAGAACCTCGTCCTTCTCTGCCGGCGCCATCACCGGCTGGTGCACGAGGGCGGCTGGCAGCTGATCAGGGTCGACGGCGAGATTGTGACCGTCGCGCCGAGCATCACATTCGGCGCGGTCCTTCCCCGCGGCCCGGACTAGGCGCTGACTCGCGACCCGGCCGCCACAGCACGCTCGTACGCGAGACGGAACAGCCCGATCGCGTCGTCGACGTCTTGCGGCGTGGCGATCCGAAAGCTGACCCAGCCCGTATCCGGCAGCACGTGATGCGGCTCGGCGCGGCCGGCGGCGACCAGCTCGTCTCTCACCTTGCGAGGGAACGGCAGGTCGGCCAGCACGTCGCCATGCAGATGGCCGAGCTCGCGCTTACCGAGGCGGAACTCGACTCCACCAAACCGATGCGGCGACGACTCGACACCAGGCCAGCTCATGACCACCGCCGTGATGCGGTGCCTCGCGCTCATCGCGTCAGACAAGCAATCTCCACCTCCTGGAGGGCATGCTACGCAACACCTTGCTGACGGCGACGCAGCGCGGAATCGCGGGCGAAGAGCTGTTCACCGCCTGCGTGACCCTGACCTCCAACGGCGACCTGGAGCTGTTCAGGCCGACGACCGACGATGACCACACCGACGTAACGATCGGCAAACGCGGCATGGTGCCGGCGCTGGCAATCCAGGTCAAGACGGCGCTGGGGCTCGACCGCAAAGGCCTCGCCGTCGCACGCATGGCCTTTCCTGAGGGCAGGCCACGCGAGCACCCGGCCTTTGTTTACGCGATCGTTTACGTCGTCGACGCGGGCGTAGACGTCGCCTGGATCGTGCCGAGCGCCGCCTTCAATCGCCTGGCCTACCGCGGTGCCGGTCGCCGTGGCAAAGGGATCGAGCTGCAGTTCATGGCCAGCCCGACGCGCGCGGACAGGTGGACCGACTTTCGATGTTCGCGCCTGGACCTCGGTCCGCGCCTGCTCGCCTTCATCGGCGACTTGCCGGCATCCGATCCACCTCGTGTCGCCGGAGCGCACCTGCTCCTGCGCCGCTCGCCA
>DATEGB010000109.1:0-12349 GCA_035280365.1 Candidatus Dormiibacterota bacterium
GTTGGGGTGGCTGGCGGGATTTGAACCCGCGACACCCAGATCCACAATCTGGTGCTCTGCCAGCTGAGCTACAGCCACCACGGCGCGGCCGACCAAGGCGGCCTGGGGAAGACCACGATTCTACCGAGGCCGATGTACCAGAATTGATCTGATGTCAAGCGCCGCCGAGCTCGACCAGATGATCCAGTCGGGCGAGCTCATCGAGTCCACCAAAGAGATGACTCCAGAGTACCTGCGGGAGCTCAAGCACACGCTCATCGTCTCCGGCGACACCGAGCTGATCAGCGCCCCCGCCTACTACCTGGCGGCCCAGCGCGCGCCAAGCATCAACGCCTTCATGACCGGGATCGCGATCATCCAGGACGAGCTCGCGCACGCGCACATCGCCTACCACATCCTCGAGGAGCTCGGCGAGGACCAGGAGAAGCTCATCTTCAGCCGCGACCCCAAGAGCTTCCGCTACCCCTACGCGTTCGACGTCCCCCTCGAGAGCTGGACCGAGCTCGTGGTCGCCAACGGCTTCTACGACCAGGCCGGCTTCTGCCTGCTCGGCGACATCCACGACAAATGCTCGTACGGTCCGTGGAAGCGGGGCCTCAACAAGGTCATGCTCGAGGAGAACTTCCACCTCCGCAACGGCCGGACGTGGATGAAGCGCATCAGCGCCGCCGGCGGCGCGGCGAAGGACGAGCTGCAGCGAGCGATCGACTGGATGTTCCCGCTCAGCGTCGAGTGGTTCGGCCTGCCGGACGACAAGAAGATGCACTCGCTGCAACTCGACTACCGGCTCAAAGGCCTGACCAACGACCAGCTCCGGCAGTGGTGGCTCTCGCAAGTGGTCCCGTACTGCGAGCAGATCGGCGTCAACGTCCCCGCGCACAAAGAGACGAAAGACGAGAAGGACGTCTACGTCCTCGACTACCCATTCCCCTGCGAGTTCGACGCGGAGGCGAAGCGCTGGGACTTCAAACAGCCGATCACGTGGGACGGCGTGCTCTCACGCTGGCGCGCACGGGGTCCGCGCAACGCCGAGATGGTCGCGATGTTCCAGGAAGAGTTCCACAACTTCCGCAAGACACACCACAAGAACTGATGACCCAGAAGCTCTGGGCCGCGCTGAGCGAGGTCGAAGACCCCGAGATGCCGGTCAACCTGGTCGACCTCGGTGTGATCTACGCGATCACCGAGGACGAGGGCGTGGTCGCGGTCGACCTAACCTTCACCGCCATGGGATGCCCGGCATCGGAGTTCATCCTCGAGGACGTGCGCGAGCGGCTCCTGCGCGAGCCCGGCGTGCGCGAAGTCCGCGTGAACGTCGTCTGGGACCCGCCGTGGACGGCGTCGAAGATGACCCAGGCCGGGCGCGACGCGCTCGAGGCCTGGGGCCTCGCCGTATGACGACCCAGGAAGCCCACTACAAGCGCGTCAGCGGCGACGCCATCGAATACGAGGTCTTCGCCCGCAAGGCGCGCGTCGATCCGCTTCACCTGGTGGGCAGCGTCGTCGCCCCGGACGCAGACCTCGCGATTGCGTACGCGCGCGCGACCTACGACGAGGAGCGCTGGTGCGAGATGGCGATCGTGCGCAAGGACGACGTCATTCGCCTTTGGTCGCCGGGAGAGTGAGATGAGCCTCTCCGACCTCGTGCTCTCGATTGCCGACAACAAGCAGATGCTCGGCCTGCGCTACGCCGAGTGGGCCACGCGCGCGCCCTCGCTGGAAGCCGACATCGCGGCCGCGGCCATGGGCCTGGACGACCTCGGCCACAGCCGCGTTCTGTACGGCTGCCTCGAGCCTCTCGGCGACGACCCGCGAGAGCCCGAGCGCGAGTCGGACCCGGCGAAGATCCGCAATCTCGCCTACTTCGACGAGCCCTGGACCGAGTGGAGCCAGTTCGTGGCGGCCAACGCAATCCTCGACACCGCCTTCACGGTCGTCATCGAGGCCTGCGTGAACGGCTCGGTCGAAGTGCTGCGCCACAGGCTGCGCAAGATGCTGATGGAGGAGCGCTATCACTTCCTCCACGGCCGGAGCTGGCTGCGGTCGGGCATCGACCCGGCGCCGCTGCTGCGCGCGTGGCAGGAGGCCCTCGAATTCTTCGGCCCGCCTGATTCAGCCGTTGAAGGTCTGAGCATGGGGCCGGTGCAGCTGCGCGCCCGACTGGAGGAGCAGCTCGAGACCGAGGCCCCGCAGGTCACGGTCCACTGGGACGTCTGGGACCCGCTGCGCAGGCGCACCGCCGACGGGGCGATCGACGCCCACACGTTCGCGATGCTGCGCGGGCTCGAGGAGAAGAAGTACGCGCCGCCCACCGCGGCCAAACAAGCCGCGGGCTGACCCCGCCTGCCCGCACTGCAAGCAGCGGGACGCCGAGGTCATCTCGCTCTTCGGCACCCAGGCGATGACGCTGCAGTACCGCTGCCGCCGATGCGGCACGCTTTTCGAAGCGGTGAAGTACGAGTAACTGGTCGCTCGCGGGCGACGGCGATCAGGACTTGAGCCGCTCGGGTGACGAGTACACGTTGAAGCGCTCGCCGCGCAGGAAGCCCACCAGGGTCTGCCCGAACTCGCGCGCGAGCGCGACCGCGAGGCTCGACGGCGCGCCGACCGCCGCCACGACCGGCACGCCGGCGGTGATCGCCTTCTGCACTATCTCGTAACCGGCGCGGCCGCTGACCACGAGCACCGTCTCGTGCGCCGGCAGCCGCCCGTCGAGCAGCATGCGGCCCACCACCTTGTCGACCGCGTTGTGGCGGCCGATGTCCTCGCGCACGCAGATCGCCTCGCCCGACGTCGTGAACAGGCCGGCGGCGTGCAGGCCTCCAGTGCGCGCGAAGACGCCTTGTCCGGAGCGCAACCGTTCGACCAGGCCCGGCAGCATCGCCGGGTCGATCACCGGTCCGCGCGGCAGCTGGGCCAGGTCACGTCGCAGATCCTCGATGAGCACCGCGCCGCACACGCCGCACGCGGAGCTCGCGAGCATCGACCGCTCCGGCTTGCGCCGCGGTGCCCGGGCGAGGTGGACGTCGACCTGGTTCGACTCGACGATGGAGGCCTCGACGCGGACGTGCGCGTCGGTCTCGGCCGACTCGGCGCTGATCCTCACCTCCGTGATGTCGCCGAGGGAGCGCGCGATGCCCTCCGCGTAGAAGAGACCCAGCGCGAGCTCGAGATCCTCGCCCGGCGTGCGCATCACGACCGAGAGCGGGGCTCCATCGAGCATGAGCTGGAGCGGCTCTTCGGTGACCACGGCGTCTGGCGCCTCGGACCAGCGAGCGCCGTCCCAACGGGTGACCTGGAGACCAGGAGCTTGCGGCTTGGCCATCAGCCCTCGGCGACGCGCAGCGCGCGCGCCGTGCGCGGCACCGACGTCGTCACCGCGAAACCGCGCCAGGACGTGACCCGCTCGGGCTTGAGGTCGGCGGCCGGAGGCACCTGCGCCACGTCGATCCCGTAGCGCTCAGCGATCGCAGCGCCGTCCGCCGACGGCGCGAACACGCCGCGCACGCAGGCTCCGACCATCATCGAGGGCCGGAAGCGGTGGTGTGACTCGACGACCAGCGCGCCGGGCGAGCCGGAGCGCGGCCGGCCGCTCGTCGGCGCGACGGTGACATGGCCGCGGTCGACCTCCCAGAACGCCGGCCGGATCACCGGCAGCCCGCCCTCGATCCAGCACGCGTAGCCGCGGGACACGCCGGCCAAGCGCCGGCTGACCTCGGCGGGAACCGCGGGCACGCGCGCCGCCTGCGCCGGCGGAAATGGCGCCCCCTGCACCGTGTCGGCGTCGCCCACCTTCAGGCGCAGGACGACGCGGTTGTAGGGCATCCACTCGCGCGGCAGGCGCGTCAGGTCGAGGGCGTAGCCCGCGACGAACGGCATGTTGCGCAGGGCGTAGCCGGCCATGCCAAAGAAGAATGACGGCCCCTCGAGCACCGCGCGGACGTCGTTGGACACGTTCAGCGGGTCGAAGATCTCCAGCGCGCCGCGCAGCAGCACGGCACGGTCACCGCCGTCGACCAGGAACGCGGCCCGCGGGTCGCGCCGGGCGATGATCGTCTTCGCCGCGTAGCGCGAGGTCGTCATCCACAGCGACCCGCCCGCGAAGCTGAACACGGCCGGGTTGACCAGCGGTAGCCGGCCCGAGCGGAGCGCCAGCATGCCGATCGAGGCACGGCCCAGGATCGCGCGTGCTTCTTTCGTCAGCCGCATTTCAGCAACTTTAGGACTCGAGGACTTCTTTGATCCTCGCCAGGGCGCGCTCGAGCCGGCGGCGCACCGCGGTGTCGAAGCGGCGCGCCACCGCGGCGCCGACGAAGGAGGCCGGCGGCTCGTATGCGATCCGCAGCTCGACTCTCACGCCGCCCTCGACCGGCGTGAAGCGGAAACCACCCTCCTGACTGATCAGCCCCGACTCGGAGACCCAGGCGATCGCCTCCGGGCGCCGCCAGCGGCTCAGGCGCAGGACGTTGCGCAGGGGCACACCGAACGTGGTCATCTCGACCCGGTAGCGCGCCCCGGCGCCCTGCGCCCTGTCGCCGACCGGCTCCCAGCGCGTGACGCCCTCGAGCACCTGCGCCACGTGCCGATAGTCGGCGAAGTAGTCGAACGCGCGCTCGGGCGTGGTCCGGACGTCGACCGCCGCCTCGAACTCCAGCTTCGACATCCCACCAAGATATGTACGTGGTCGTCTGGGAGGGCGACAGGGTTTCGGCGCGGGACAGCGTGGCGGTGGAAAAGCCGCCGAGCGGCACGAGCCTGCGCGACGCCTTCGTCGAATCGCTCCAGGCGTTGACCCTCGGCCTCGTCCAACTCAGAAACGACTCGATCGCGCTCGGGCCTTTCGCGCTGCTGCGCTTCGGACCGCCCGCAGTCACGGGCCAGGGGGTCACCTGGCCGATCGAGGGCGGCCTGCTCGCGGCCAGGCCGGGCGGCCAGTGGCGCATCGAGGCCACAGGCGGCCGCGTCGAAGTAGTGGCGACCGGCTACGCGCCGCGCCTGCCTCGACCGATTTACGACCTCACGCATCTGCAGGTCCACCTGCTGTTCACGCGTCTCTTCCTGCTGCGCCTTCGCGGCCGCGAGCCCCTGCCCGGCGAACCGGCGCCTTCGTCCGACCGCGCCGCCGCGGCCACAATCGACGCCGCACTCTGTTTCACCCTCGCCGGTTTTCTCGGACGCCGTCGTCTGAAGAGTTTTCTCGCCGTCGCGGCGATCTATCACATCGGCTGCTGGAGCGTCTCGGGACGGACCCTGGGCGGCGCCGTGATGAACGAGCGCGTCGTCTCCTTCGACGGGACGAGGCTGACGCCGCAACAGGCGGCGTTGCGACTTGCGCTGTTGCCGCTCTCCTGGATCGCCTGGCGGCCACTGCACGACCGCATCGCCGCGTGCACCGTGATCAAAGACGAGGAAAAAGCAAAGGGGCGGCTTCATGCCGCCCCTTTGCCGCAAACGAAGGGTCTTGGTTAGGCGCGCGCCCCCGAGCCCATGCCACCCTGCATCCACAGGGCCGGCTTGTTCGGGTAGAGCACGAGGATCAGCACCGCGACGAGGATGCCGATGATGAACCCGACGATGTCGAATACGCCGATCGTCACCTGCGTGAAGATGTTGTACACGATCTCGAGGATCGCGTAGACGACGACCGCACGGACCCAGCTGATGTTCGCGACCGGGTCGAATCCCGCGATCATGACGCCCGCTCCGAACGCGATTCCGGCCACAGGCGCGCTCGCGAAACCGGCGATGCCGGTGTTGGTCGGGAAGACTGAAACCCCTATGAAGCTCGCCGCCGAGCTCACCACGAGCAGCAAGCCGACCACCCACATCAGGATCTTGAGCGCGAGAGGGTTCCACTTTGCCATTGATTGCACTACCTGCCTTCCTCCATTTCGACCGCGGTGGATTCGGTTTCGCTGAGCGGGCGGCCGTTCAGGTGCAACTTATAGCCCGAGTGCACGTAATTAGCAACCTTTTATGACGCAAATACTTGCGCTCCTCTCGACCACACGATCCGCGGCTTCAGCCCGTACGCCCAGGCGAAGGCGCCTTCGTGCTCGGCGTCCCAGAGCACGAGGTCGGACAGCTTGTGCGGAGCGACGACGCCGCGGTCGGAGCGCGAAACCGAGAACGCGCCGCCCAGCGTGGCCGCGATCAAGGCGCGCTCGACGGACAGCTTGAAGACGGCGACGGCGAGCGCGATCACGACGCTCATGTTCGTGAGCCCGCTCGTGCCGGGGTTGTGGTCGGTGCCCAGGGCGATCACCGCGCCGGCGTCGAGCATCTCCTTGACCGGTGGCAGCCTCCCGATCGCGAGGGCCGTGCCCGGCGCGAGCGTGGCGACCACGCCCGCCCGTGCGAGCGCGACGGCGTCGGAGCGGTTCGCGCGCAGGAGGTGATCCGCCGAGACCGCGTGCAGCTCAGCCGCGAGGCGTGCGCCGCCGGTGCGCGCGAGCTCGTCGGCGTGGATACGGGGGATCAGCTTCGCCTTAATCCCCGCCTTCAGGACCATGCGCGATTGCGGCACGCTGAAGTAGCCCTCGTCGCAGAAGACGTCGCAGAAGCGCGCCCCACCCAGATGCGCGTCGTCGCACCACTCCGCGACCTCCTTCGCGTACGAGCCGGCGCGCACGCGACGGTCGGGCGGCAGCGCGTGCGCGCCGAGAAACGTGACCTCGATGCGAGGCAGGTCGCGGCGCGCTCCCAGGCGCGCGAGCAGGCGTACGTCCTCGAGCTCTCCCTCACGGTCGAGGTGATAACCGGTCTTCGCCTCCACCGTCGTCGCGCCGCCTTCGAGCCACGACCACAGGCGTCTCGCCGTCGCCTGCTCCAGGTGATCGACCGGCTCGGTTCGCGTCGCGCTCACAGTGGCGCGGATGCCGCCGCCGGCTTTCGCGACCTCGGAATACGACGCGCCGGCGGAGCGCATCGCGACCTCGGCCATGCGGTCGCCGGCGTAGACCGGGTGCGTGTGCGCGTCGATCAGGCCCGCGGTCACGAGGCCACCCTGGCAGTCGTCCTCGTCGGTGACCGATTCCATGAGCTGCCGCGGCTCGTCGCCGTGGCGGCCGCACCAGGCGATCTCCTCTCCGTCGCTGATCACCGACGCGTCCTGGATCACGCCCGCCGGCGTTCCGGTGAACAGGCGGCCGATATTGCGGAGTCTTCTCACTTCGAAACGACGGTCACGCCGCCGACGACCACGCTCGTAACGTCGCCCCTGGACATGCCGTAGACCACGTACGCCGGCGTCATCTCGCGCCACAGGCCGCCGGAGGAGTCGAGCGTGATGAAGTCGGCGAGCATCCCGGGCTTCAGCTCCCCCGCCTCCCAGCCCAGGGCGCGCATGCCGTTGACCGTCGCCGCCTGCAGCAGCTCCAGCGGCTGGTGCAGCACACGCCTCCCGGTCGCGCGCCGCTGGTCGAGATCCACCGCCCTCGCCTCCTCGAGCATGTCGACCACGACGTTGGAGTCGCTGCCGACGCTCAGCGGGCAGCCGGCCTGGCTCAGCGCCTGCAGCGGCCCGACGCGGTCGCCGAGGTCGCGCTCGGTGGTCGGGCAGGAACAGACCCCCACCTGGTTCGCGCCGAGCAGGATGACGTCGCGCTCGCTCAGGTGGATGGCGTGGATGGCCGTCAGGTCGGGGCCGAGGACACCCTCGCGTTCGAGCAGCTCGGCGGGCGTGCAGCCCTCGACGGCCAGGCATTCCTCGACCTCCGCCGGCTGCTCCGCCAGGTGGATGTGCAGCGGCGCCTGGCGCTCCCTCGCCCAGGTGGCGACGACGCGCATCGACTCGGAATCGACGGCGCGGACGCTGTGGATGGCCGCGGCGATGCGCACCCCGTCGCCGTCGGAGAGGTCGTCAACCCGGCGTGCCCAGCCGTCGGCGTCGCCGTCGCTGAAGGTGAGCTGCTCAACGTCCAGCGGCCTTCCGTCCAGGCCGCCGCGGAGGTAGCACGCGTCGATGAGCGTGATCCGTATCCCTTCTTCGGCCGCCGCATCGATCAACGCTTCGCCGAGCTCGTTGCCGTGCGAGTGCAGGTAGTGGAACTCGCCGACGGCCGTGACGCCGGCCTCGAGCATCTCGCGGAAGACGACGCGGGCATGCTTGAAGTAGTCGGCCGGGTCCCACTGCGTGAAGCGGTACATGCGCTCGCGCCACTCCCAGAAGTCGCCCCCGCCGGACTCGATCTCGCCGCGCAGCAGGCGCTGGAAGGCGTGGCTGTGCACGTTGGCGAGGCCGGGGATCGTCCAGCCTTTGAGCTCGACGGCGTCGTGCGGCGCAAAGACGTCCTCCTCGATGGCCTTGATGCGCCCGCCCTCGACCTCGATCAGGACGTTCTCGGCGCGGCGGCCGAGCCAGGCCTGCTCGGCGTGCCACTTGCCCGATCCGATCAAGCCGGTACCGCGCGATAGTCGCGACTATCGGCGCATCCGCATCTCGAAATGGTCGGATAGTCGCGACTATCGGGGAATTTGCATCTCGAAATGGTCGGATAGTCGCGACTATCGGGGGTTGTCATTCCAGCATCGGAATGCGCACGCCGCGCTCGCGCGCGACCTCGAGCGCCCGGTCGTAGCCCGCGTCGGCGTGGCGCATCACGCCGGTGCCGGGGTCGTTCGTCAGGACCCGTTCCAGCTTCCTGGCCGCGATGTCCGTGCCGTCGGCCACCGCGACCATCCCGGCGTGGATGGAACGGCCGATGCCCACGCCGCCGCCGTGGTGGACGCTGACCCACGCGGCGCCGCTCGAGGTGTTGAGCAGAGCGTTGAGGATCGGCCAGTCGGCGATCGCGTCCGAGCCGTCGCGCATCGCCTCCGTCTCCCGGTACGGGGACGCGACCGAGCCCGAGTCGAGGTGGTCGCGGCCGATGACGATCGGCGCCTTCACGTCCCCGCTGCGCACCAGCTCGTTGAAGCGCCTGCCGGCCCTCGCCCGCTCCCCGTAGCCGAGCCAGCAGATGCGCGCGGGCAGACCCTGAAAATGGACGCGCTCGCCCGCCGCCTGGATCCAGCGCACGAGCGCCGGATCGTCCGAGAACTCCTCGACGATCGCGCGGTCGGTGGCGGCGATGTCCGCCGGGTCGCCCGACAGCGCGGCCCACCGGAACGGCCCTTTGCCCTCGCAGAACAGCGGCCGGATGTACGCCGGGACGAAGCCCGGGTAGTCGAAAGCGCGCGTGCTGCCGCCAAGCCTGGCCTCGGCGCGGAGGCTGTTGCCGTAGTCGAAGACCTCGGCGCCACGGTCGAGGAACGCAACCATCGCGTCGACGTGGCGCACCATGCTCTCGCGAGAGCGTCTGACATAGGCGTCGGGTTCGTCCAGGCGCATCTCGGCCGCGTCGTCCGGCTCGAGACCGGCCGGCACGTAGCAGAGCGGGTCGTGCGCCGGCGTCTGATCTGTGACCACGTCGACCGTGACGTCGCGGCGGACGAGCTCCGGAAAGACCTCGGCCGCGTTGCCGAGCACGCCGATCGACACGGCGCGCCTCCCGCGCTTCGCCTCCTCTGCCAGGCGCAGCGCGTGGTCGAGGTCGTCCGCGCGCTCGTCGAGGTAGCCATGGTCGAGGCGCCGCGCGATGCGGTCCCGGTCGACCTCGACGCAGATCGCGACGCCACCGTTGAGCGTGATCGCCAGCGGTTGGGCGCCGCCCATGCCGCCGAGGCCAGCGGTCAGCGTGATCGTGCCCGCGAGGGAGCCGCCGAAGCGCTTGCGAGCGACCGCGGCGAACGTCTCGTACGTGCCCTGGAGGATGCCCTGCGTGCCGATGTAGATCCACGAACCAGCGGTCATCTGGCCGTACATCGTCAGGCCGAGCGCCTCGAGGCGCCGGAACTCCTCCCACGTCGCCCACTCCGGCACGAGCATCGAGTTCGAGATCAGGACGCGCGGCGCCCACTCGTGCGTGTCGAAGACGCCGACCGGCTTGCCCGACTGGACGAGCAGCGTCTGGTCGTCTTCGAGCCCGTGCAGCTCGCGCACAATCGCGTCGTACGCCTCCCAGGAGCGCGCCGCCCGGCCGGTGCCGCCGTAGACGACGAGGTCCTCTGGGCGCTCGGCCACCTCGCGGTCGAGGTTGTTCATGAGCATGCGCATTGCGGCTTCCTGCGGCCAGCCCTTGCAGGTGATGTCGGACCCGCGTGGCGCGCGGACGACGCGCGTCATCTCAGCTTTCCTACCGCCGACTCGGCCGCCTCGATCACGGCGCCGGAGCGGATCAGGTCCTCGGCGGCGGCGAGCTCGGGCGAGACAGGTCTGTCCGGTCCGACGCCTTTGACGTGCTTGCGCAGGAGTGCTCGCACCGCACCTGTGGCCGGCGACGGCTCCAGCGGGCGGCGCAGCTCCTGCGCCCGCGCCGCGGCGCAGAGCTCGACGGCAAGGATGCTCGTGAGGTTCGCGAGCACAGTGCGCAGCTTGAGCGCGGCGCCCCAGCCCATCGAGACATGGTCCTCCTGCATGCCCGACGTGGGCACCGAGTCCACGCTCGCCGGCGCGCCGAGGCGGCGGTTCTCCGCCACCAGCGCGGCCGCTGTGTACTGCGCGACCATCAGGCCGGAGTTGACGCCCGGCTCCTCGGCGAGGAACGGCGGCAGGCCTTGCGAGCGGTGTGGGTCGAGGAGGCGGTCGACGCGCCGCTCGGCGATGGATCCGACCTCGGCCGCGGCGATGGCGAGGAAGTCGGCCGCGAAGGCGAGCGGCTCGCCGTGGAAGTTGCCGTTCGACTCGACCTCGCCGTCCTCGAGGACGACCGGATTGTCGATCGTCGACGACAGCTCGACCTCGGCCGTGCGGCGTGCGAAGTCGAGCGTGTCGCGTGCGGCGCCGGCGACCTGCGGGCTGCACCGGACCGAGTACGAGTCCTGGACAGCATGCAGCGAGTGCCGGTGCGAGGAGACGATCTGCGAGCCGGCCATCAGGCGCGCCAGGTTGGCGGCGCTCGCGGCCTGGCCCGGGTGCGGCCGGAGCTCGTGCAACCGGCTCTGAAAGGCACGGTCGGTGCCGAGCAGCGCCTCGGCCGACATCGCGGCCGTGACGTCCGCGGTGCGGAAGAGTCGTTCGGCGTCGGCGCAGGCGAGCACGAGCATGCCGAGCATGCCGTCGGTGCCGTTGATGAGCGCGAGACCTTCCTTGGTCTCGAGCTTCACCGGCTTGAGCCTCGCCGCTTTGAGCACCTGCGCCGCGGGCCGTCCGTCCAGCACCTCGCCTTCGCCGACGAGCGCCAGGCCGATGTGCGCGAGAGGCGCCAGGTCGCCGCTGCATCCGACCGATCCATAGCGGGGAACGAGCGGCGTGACGCCTTCGTTGAGCATCCCGATCAGCGCGTCCACGAGCAGCGGGCGCACGCCCGAAAGTCCCATCGCCAGCGTGCGCGCGCGAAGGAGCATCGTCGCCCGCACCACCTCGGCGTCGACCGGCGGCCCGACGCCCGCTGCGTGGGAACGGATCAGAGCCAGCTGCAACTCGGGCTGACGCAGTGGGGCGACGCGCGTGCCGGAGAGAGCGCCGAAGCCGGTCGAGACGCCGTAGACCGGCTCGCGGGAGGTCGCGGCTCGTTCGACGCGGGCGCGGCTGCGCTCCATCTTCGTGCGCGCGGCCGGTGCCAGGGAGACCTTCTCGCCGTGACGGGCGACGGCGACGACCTGGTCCTCCGTCAGGCCAGGTCCTCGCAGCGTGACCGTCATCGAATCAAAGGTAACCGCTCATGGAGCCGGCAGGTACCGCGCCTTGGAGACGACGCCGTCCCTCATTGCCAGGACCCAGGTCGAGCCTTTCTCGAAACCGCCGTCCCCCGCGCGGATCACGTGTCGCGACACGAGGTCGTCGACCAGCTCCCACACGATGTCGCCGTGCGTGCTCAGAACCGCGTGGTCGAGCTTCGAATCGTCGAGGAACTCGTGCAGGCCGTCGAGGCCGTGTCCCTCGGCCAGCTCGACCGAAGTTCGGACCTCCAGCCGATTCGCATTGGCGAGCGGTTCGACGGTCTGCACACAGCGCAGATATGGGCTGGAGAAGATGGTGGCGAGCGGGTACCTCTTGAGCAGCGCGACCAGCTCCTGCGCCTGGACCTGGCCCTTCTTGCTCAGCGGGCGCAGCCGGTCGTCCCCGGTCCAGTGGCTGCGACTGCCGGCCTTGGCATGCCGGACGACGTAGAAAGTTCTCAGGTCAGGGCATCCATGAACGAAGCTGCTTGCGCTCCAGCGACGCCCACGCCTTCGGCCACTGGGCGCGCGCCTGGGCGGCGGCGATGCGCTCGACCGCGATCAGCTCGCCCGCCACGAACGCGCGCCGGCCCGGGACCCTGGCCGCGCGCAGCCACGCCTGCGCGGTGACGCTGTCCTGGTGCTCGCC
>DATEGB010000110.1:0-3540 GCA_035280365.1 Candidatus Dormiibacterota bacterium
GGACGGCCTGCCGGGGATCAAGGGTATCGGCGACAAGACCGCGGCTCAGCTGGTCACGAGGTATCGCTCGGTGGAGAAGATGCTCGAGGCTGGAGAGTTCAAGGGGGAGCAGGCCGACTACTTGCGCAGGGCGCTGAAGGTTGTGCCGCCGGTGCGCGACCTCCCGATCAAGGTGCCGCGCGGGCGTCGGAAGCACTATCCGGAGGAACCGGAGCTCGTCGAGGCCCTGGGCAAGAAGTACGGCATCGACAGCTCGCTGGGGCGTCTTGTGACCGCGCTCAACAAGCTCCCGGCGCTTACCAAAACCTGACCTTTCGCAGCGAGTGATCTGACACGGCGCGACCTCGTTGTGACGATCACCTGGGTGATGCTCCGACGCCGGCGGGCGAGGGGCTACA
This sequence comes from Candidatus Dormiibacterota bacterium, assembly GCA_035280365.1. Lineage (GTDB taxonomy): Bacteria > Chloroflexota > Dormibacteria > Dormibacterales > Dormibacteraceae > 40CM-4-65-16. Next base: position 399 of record DATEGB010000110.1, read on the forward strand.
TGATGTGGACTCGTGGACCCTGGGCTCTGCGCGACGTGCCGGCACTCACGGACGGTCAAGGGCGCGCAGACCGTCTTCTGGATGTGCGAGCGGTCGCGGACGGACCCGTCGTATCCGCGGTACCCGCGCCTGCCCGTGACGCGATGCCGCGGCTACGAACCGGACCCGGCTAAGACGCCGCCACCCGCATGAGCGCCATCGGGGTCCCGGTCCCGGGGTCGAACATTGCCGTCACGCTCCGCGTCGCGATCGAGATCACGGCGACCCGACCTGACGCGGCGACCGCGTAGAGGTTCCCGCCGTCTGGGCTAACGCCAATGCCGGCGACGCTCCACCCGGAGAGCGAACGGCCCGTGACCCGCAGGCTCGAGGTGTCGATCCACACGAGCCCGCCCGGTCCAACGGCGACGAGCGATTTGCCGACCACGATCGCGGCCCCGGCCCCGCTGCCGGGCGCACCATCGAAGCGCGCGGTGCGCAGGATGGCCGGCGCGCCGTCGGCGCCGGTGCTCATCTCGGCCACGGCGCCTGTCGCCGTGTCGACCGCATAGAGCTTCGATCCGCCTGGGTTGAGGGCGAGCGCCCAGCCCATCTCGTAGCCGGCGCCCGGCAGGTCGAGGCAGAACGCAAACGGTCCGTCGAGGCTGAGGGCGTGCACGAATGGCGACTCGGCCTCGCGCACGTACATGCTGAAGAGCCAGTGCCCGCCGGTCGACGGAACACCCGACAGGCGCCGCCCGGTCATGGCCTGTGCGCCATCGCTCTTGTCGATGACGATGTTGTCGGTCAGCGAGCCTGAGGTCAGGTCGTACAGGCGGACGTAATACTCGCGACCGTTCAAATGCTGGATCAGATAGAGGCTGCCGCCCATGTTGTCGATCGCGTCGAACTCGAAGTCGCCCGGCAGGTCGACCCTGCGGGCGACCGTCATCGCGGCCGTGTCGATGACGAGCATGTGCGTCGAGCGCTGGTCGGACCGCTCGACGACGAGCCACCGGCCGTTCGGCGAAAGGCCGCCCGGCACGCCGTTGACGGTCGCCGGCGGTAGGTGGAAGCCGGCGCCGACCTGCATCGAACGCTGCGCCACGCCGGTGCTCGGGTCGGTGTCGACGAGCGCGGCGCCGGAGATCGCGTAGAGGTGGCTCCAGTCGGACGACGCGACGCCGAGCGCCAGCCGGCGGTCCGTCGACTTCGAGGCCGAGTCGACGACGGCGAGGGTGTTCCCAGCCACGGCCTCGTACAGCTTGTCGCCGGCGGTCGAGCGTGGGCCCTCCGTCGCGGCGCATGCGGCGGCGAACAGGACGAGACAGATCAACGCGGCCGATTTCTTCATGCGAGCGACCTCCCGATGTCGATTGCCTGCTGTTTGGTCATGTCGCCCTCGACGCGGACGACGGTTCCCCCGTCGTCGAGGATCAGGGTGTTGGTGGCGAGCCGAAGGGTGTCGAAGTAGGGATTGCCGTCGGCGTCGGTGAACGCGAACTGGTGAGGCTGCCCCGAGATCCAGTAGCCGGAGTGGCCGCCGACCGTGACCGGCTCGATCTTCACGTCCGGGCCGAGCGTCTTCTGGAAGAACTGCTCGTTGGTCCGGCCGCGCGCCTCGGTGACCAGGACGGAGACCCCGGTGATCCCGGAGACCCGGATGTCGGAGCGGGCGCCGTAGACGAGCGTCACCTCGCCGCCGGAGGGTCCGTCCGGCGGCAGCTTGAGATAGACCTCGTCGGGCGCGCCGAGCGCGGCGGGGACGACGATCTTCCAGTTCAGCTGCTGCTGCGCGCCGGCGAGCGTGGTCTGCTTACCGAGGTCGAGGCGCTGACCGAGCGGGCCGGAGGGCAGCGGCGAAGGGGTTGGTGGGTGCTCGGTGCGGGTGAACGTCGTGTGGAGGTTCAGCCAGTGCGCGATGGCGTCGCGGGTGGGGGTGTAGGCGAGGAGAGTGGCGACGATCAGCAGAACCGCGGCCGCCGCAAGCGCCCAGCGGGGCCTGGCGAACAGCCCCTCCGCTCGCCTTTGGCGGTCACCTCGCCACAAACGGGGCGGAGTCGGAGGCCAGGCGATCTCGGCGCCAAGGGCGGTCAGCCGGTCTTCGAGCTCAGGCACGCGCGGCCTCCTCGACCTTCGCCCGCAGCCGGGCGAGCGCGCGCGACAGCCTCGACTTGACGGTGCCCTCGGGGATGCCGAGAGTGGCCGCGGTCTCCTCGCCGCTGAGCTGCAGGAAGTAGCGGGCGGCGATGACCAGGCGGTCGTCCTCACTGAGGGCGTTGACCATAGCCAGGAGGCGCCGCCGCTCGTCGCCGGCGAGGGCCAACGCCTCGGGGGATGGGGCCGCATCCCCCGGGCGGAAGCCCTCCGTCAGGCGCAGCTCGAGGCGGTGGCGCCGACCTGACGAGCGGACCCGGTTGCGGGCCTCGTTGGCCACGATCCGCAGCAACCACGGCCGGAGCTCCGAGCCCGCCCGGAATCGGTCAAGGGCGCGGTAGGCCTTGACGAAAGCTTCCTGGGCCGCGTCCTCGGCGTCGGCCGCGGAGCCGGCGATGACATAGGCCGTGCGGAACGCGACCTCCTGGTACCGGTGCACGATCTCCTCGTAGGCGGCCGCATCGCCGCGCTGGGCGCGTGCGACGAGCCTCGAATCGTCCTCTGGCCGGCCCTCCATCGGAACGCATCTTCTACACCAGGCGTCGCATGATGGTTCCCCGCTTCGATTGCAACCCCGCGCCCCCAGGGCGGGTTTAGGAGGGCGATGGAAGGCACGGAACGCGTCTTCGAGCGGCTGGTCCATGACCACCAGGACCGGATCTACGCGCTCGGCCTCGCCCTGACCGGCAACCGCCACGACGCTGAGGAGGTCGCCCAGGACACGTTCCTGCGCGCTTACCGCGCGCTCGTCTCGTACCCGCCCGAGCGTGTCCGCGACCTGAAGCAGAAGGCGTGGCTGCACCGGATCGCCGTCAACGTCGTGCGCAACCGTGTCCGCGGCGCCAGGCCGCGGCTGGTGGAGCTGAACGGCAGCGAGCCAGACCATTCGTCTGGCCCGGAGGAAGACGTGATCCGGCGGACGGAGATCGACGCGCTCGCGGCGCGCGTGGCGTGCCTGCCCGCGCGCTATCGCGACGCGGTCGTGCTGCGCCACGTGCAGGACCTG
>DATEGB010000111.1:0-11993 GCA_035280365.1 Candidatus Dormiibacterota bacterium
GGCTAGCCGGCTAGGCGTCAGGTGATTCCACCGAACCGAACTCGAAACTGACGTTTCAACCCAACTCGGCCACCGTCCTGGCGTCTGCACGTTAATCGAGGATCAGCCTGTCCCCTTCGGGAATCCGGGTTGAAATCCCTCCCCCTCCGCCACCGCTCGCGCGCCTCCGCGAGGAGACAGGCCCTCTCCCCGCGGTAGGGGAGAGGGGTGGACGCGGGTTGTCACCACGTCACAAACACTTCCAACGCATCACCTGACGAAGCTGGTCGCTACGAGAGGTGCTCGGCCAGGAACTCCAGGATGCGCCGGTTCGAGGTCACCTGGTTCGCCAGCGCCGCGATGCCATGGCCCTCGTCGTCGAAGATCATCAGCTCGGCGCCGGTCGCGCGCGCGATCTGCTCGCTCTCCTCTGCCGGCACGCGCGGGTCGTTGCGCCCGTGGATCACCAGCAGCGGCGCCTTGATCGCGCCCGCGCGGTGGATGGGGCTGATCTCGCGCAGGTAATCCGCCTCCGCGCCCTTCGGGTCGCCGTACTCGTTGACGCGCAGCCCTCCGCGCCACGGCGGCATGTTGGCAAAGAACGTGTGCCAATCCGCGATCCCGACCACGTCCACGCCCGCGTCCCACAGGTCAGGGTCTTCGACCAGGACCGCCAGCGTCATGAAGCCTCCGTACGAGCCGCCCATCGCGGCCGTCTTAGTCGCGACACCCGACTTCTTCAGGTGACGCGCCGCCTCGCATCCGTCCTTGACCCCGTTCCACCGCAGCGTCTTGTCATCGAGGCTCTGGTAGCGCATCCCGTACCCGGTCGAGCCCCGCACGTTGGGCAGGAACAGGTTGATGCCGATGGCGTTCAGGAGATGCGCCTGCGGCACAAACCCTCCCCGCGACTGGCCCTCCGGCCCGCCGTGGAACTGCACCACCGCCGGACGCGGAGCGTCGTCGACGCGGTAGATGAGACCGGGGATCTCCAGGCCGTCAAAGCTCCGATACGAGGTTTCGACGGGATCGACCAGCCCCGAAGGCGGGTCGGAGCTGAACGTGCGGCGCACGGCCCCGGGCCACTCGAAGATCTCGGCCGGACGCGAGGGCTGCTCCCAGCTCACGTAAAGGCCCGAGCCGTCCGGCTTCCACGTCAGGTGGTAGTCAGGACCGCCGGTGTGGTCGTCGATGACGACGCCAGGCGGCAACGACATGCGATCGATCGTCGAGGCCGTGCGGAGGTCGACAATGCGGATCCCGTCGTAGATGCCTTCGTTGACGACGATCGCGACCTTCGTCGCGGCCGAGTCGAGCACCGCGCCCGTAGTGTCGTGATCCTCGTCGAACAGCCGGCGTGCCACGTCGTCGGGACGCTCTGGGTCGACGAAGACCAGGCCCATGAAGTCGCGGTCGAGGTCGGTCAGGAGCAGGAGTCCCTCCTCGAGCCATTCCACGGGCCGAACCCGGAGCGCCCGCGACAGAAGCCGCGTCATCGTCCCGTCGCGTTCGAGGATGTAAGCCGCGGTCGGGGTACCCTCGATCTTGACCACGATCGCCCGCTCGCCGTCTGGGCTCCACGCGCCCCACTCCCAGAAGCCGCCCGGCGTCGCCCACGGCGTCAGCTCGCGCGATTCGAGGTCGAGCTCGCCGAGCACCAGGTCCGCCTGGCCGCCCGGGTTCCAGCTCAGGCCGACTCGATGCTTGTTGGGGTGGAGGGTGACCGAGCGATGGATTGCTTTCTGGTCGGTCGTCAGCGGTCGGTACTCGCCGCCTCTGAGCATGCCCAGCTGCCAGATCTCGTTGCCACCGTCGTCGGCACGGATCAACAGCCCGCCCGGCGTGTGGGCGTGAGGCACCATGCGGCTCTCGCCCTCGTGCAACCTCTCGCCCTCGCGAAAGACCTGAGATCGACCCGTCACATTGGACGCGTAAAAGAGCGCACCGTCGACGTCCGGCAGCGGACGCGTCGCGCGGACGACCGACAGCAGCTTTTCGACCCGGGCGCGGTCGGTCGCCGACGTGGGAGCGGCCAATTCACGTCCACCTTAGCCCGTACCTTTGCCGCCGCGAGGCCGTTTCACGTTCTGGTGTCAGGCGCCACGCCCGCGCATGCCGGTCAGCTCTCGCCTGACGATCGCTGGCGCTGGACATGGGCGACGCCGAAGGTTCGCCAGCCTGCCACCTGGGCTGTGCTTATCGCCGCCGCTGTGGTCGGGGTGCTCGCTGACCAGTCGCTCCGCACAGGAAGGTTCGGGCTCGCCGCGTCGCTCACGTTGGGCGCGGGCGCGGGCGCGGTGGTCACCCTGGCGCCGCTTCGCCGCACAGAATCGCGCCTCCTGGTTGGAGCGGCGGCGCTCCTTGCGAGCTTCCTCACCATCCGTGCGAGCCCGTGGCTGCTGTGGCCCGACCTGCTCGCGGCGATGCTCCTGCTCGGAGCGGCGGCTTCGTTGGCCCTGCGCGGATCGATCTTCGACGCCGGCGCCGCGGAGATGACCGCGCGGTCGTTGCAGGCCGTGATCCAGGTGTGCGCCGGCGGCGCGTTCGTGGCACGTCCTGTGCTCGGGGCGCGCGGCCGGTTCATGCACGCCGCGCCGGCGCTCCGCGGCGTCTTGATCGCGCTGCCGATCGCCGCGCTGCTCGGCGGCCTGCTCGCCTCTGCCGACCCGGTCTTCGCTTCGTTCTTCAACCTGAACATCGACCTCGGCACCCTTGCCCTGGACGTGTTCTTCGTCGCCGTCGGGGCGCTGGCCGCGGCGGGGCTGCTGCGTCTCGCGGCAGCCGAGCCGCTCGAGCGCATCGACGGTCCCGTCTGGCGGCTCGGCGCCACGGAGACGCTGGTCGTGCTGGCCGTGCTCGACGCGGTATTCGCCGCATTCGCGGTCGCGCAGGTGCTGGCCGCGACTGGCGCCGCGGCGGAAACGCTGCGTGCGGCCGGCGTGACGTATGCCGACTACGCCCGCTCCGGTTTCTTCCAGCTCCTGTGGGTGAGCGGCATCACACTGGCCGTGCTGTACCTCTTCAGCCGCATCGGGAACCTGGCCGACCGCGGCGCGGCCCGCGCGTTCATGGTCCTCGCGCTGTGCGCGATCGCGCTGACGCTGATGATCGACGTGGTCGCGTTTCGCCGCCTCAGCCTCTACGAGGAGGCGTATGGGTTCACCATGCTCCGCCTGTACAGCCACGTCTTCGCCGCGTCGCTGGGTGTCGTCTTTCTGCTTCTAGCGGCCGACTTCATGGGCGTGTGGCGAGGCAGGCGGTGGTTCGCCGGCGCCGCGCTGACAACCGCCGTGGCGGTGCTGGTCGGACTGAACGTGGCCAGCCCGGAGGCGATGGTCGTCGCCTTCAACACGAGCCACGCGCAGACCGCGCACAAGATCGACGCAAGCTATCTCGCGGAGCTCTCGAGCGACGCGACGGAGTCGCTGCTCAGCTCACGTGAGTCGCTGGACCCGGCGCTGCGCGCGCAGGTCACGCACGCCGCCTGCAGCGGCGCGAGTTCGTACTCGCCGGCGTGGGCCGCGTGGAACCTCGCCGACGCGCAGGCCGCGGACGCCCGGCGCGCCGGCTGCTGAGCCTGTAACGTCGAAAACGTCACGGCCTTGGCAGAAGACCGCGTGCTCGAGAACCTCGTCGACCCCGCCGGGCGATTGCTCACGATCCCCGTGCAGCGCAAGAAGCGGCTTGTCGTTTTGAAGTGGCTCGTCGAGGACTTCCAGCCCGGCCGCATGTACGACGAGGCCGAGGTCAACCGCATCATCGCCAGGCGCCATCTCGACTTCGCCGCTCTGCGTCGCTACCTGGTCGACGAAGAGCTGATGCAGCGCCGGCGAAGCGTCTACTGGCGCACCGGGAGCGTGCCGAACGTCGGCTACGATCCGTCGTCGTGGCCAGGGCTCTAGCGCTTGCGGCGCTGCTCCTGGTGGCAACCGCGACCGCGCTGGTCACGGTGGCCGGCCTCGTGACTCCTGGCTACGACCCGATGGCGCGGACTGTGAGCCGGCTCGCCGTCCCGGGCATGCCGGCCGCGCCTTACGTCGACCTTGCCATCGCGGCGACAGGCGTGGCGTGCTTCACGCTCGGCGCCGGCGCCGGCCGCGGCCGAGCTGCGCTTCTGGTCGCCGGAGTCGGCTTCCTTGGCGCGTCGCTCATCCACCTCGACCCTGCGTCGGCAGCGTCCACCGCCGGCCACCGCGCCGCCTCGGCCGTAGCGGTGCTCGGTCTGGCGGCCGCGCCGTTCGTCCTTCGCGGTTACGGCCGGACTCTGGTGGTGCTCGGTGTCCTCGCGGTGGCCATGCTCGTCATCGGGGCGCCGTTGCTCACCACGAGCTTCTCGGCGTGGGGAGCATGGGAGCGCTGCCTGTTGGCCATCCAGCTTGCATGGATGGTCGGGATCGCCCGCAAGATCGCGTCAAGGCACGCGACGACGAGCGTGCCCGCGGCGATGGCGAGCAGCACCGGTTCGTAGACACCCGTCGCCAGCGTGAACAGCGCGAACGCGTAGAGCGCCGCTCCGGCGAGCTTCGCGGTCAACTGGTCCGGGTCGACGAACCGGCGAGTTGCGAGCCAGGTGGCGGTCGTGCCGGCGCCGTAGAAGGCCGCGGCGATGAGCAACAGCGCCCACCGGTCGCGAAGCACAGCCGGGTGCAGCATCACGAGGGCGCCCGCCGTCGCCGTGAGGAGGGCCGCGTCCGCGAAAGCGTCGAGCCGTGGCCCGAACCGTGAGGCGCCGCGCCTCCTCGCGATCCGCCCGTCGAAGACATCCGTGATCGCGGCCGTGACCACCGCGAATAGGGCGAGACGGCCCTGTCCCGCTGCGCCGCACCAGGCGACCGCAAGCGCCAGGAGAATGCGCGCGACGCTCAGTGTGTCCGCCACGTCGACACGACGTTACGTCCGCCGCCGGCCAGACGTTGGCGAGGCAAAGGAGGATCGAATGTCTTCGTCCATCCGCCTCGCGTTCATCCCTGCGGCCGTCGCCGTCCTCTGCTCCGTCGTCGTGGCAGCCGTCGTCCTGGCCGGGAACCGTGGCCCGACGGTCATCGCCATGCCGTCGGCGAACAGCTCGTCGACGCCCCTGTCCGGGATCCTGACCACCGGCGACGCCGTGGTTTCCAAGAAGCCGGACCTCGCCACGGTGTCTGCCGGCGTGCAGTCGCAGCAGAGTTCGGCCGCGGCCGCGCAGAGCGACCTGGCCACCAAGCTCAACAAGCTGGTGTCGCGGATCAAGTCGCTCGGCGTCGCGGACAAAGACCTCTCCACGTCCGGCTACTGGGTCGGACCCGTGTACAGCCCCGGAGGTGAGACGGTCACCGGCTACCGGGCGGGGGTGCAGCTCTCCCTCAGGTGGCACAACGTGGACACCGTGGGCAAGGCGGTCGACGCCATTGTCCAGGAAGGAGGCGCGACCAACATCTCGGTCGGATTCGGGCTGAACGACCCGAGGGCGGCGCAGACCGAGGCGCGCTCCCAGGCCATCGCGGATGCGCGGTCGAGGGCCGAGGCGATGGCGTCGGCGGCCGGGGTCAAGCTCGGACCCGTGATGCGCGTGGTCGACCTGTCGAGCTACAGCCGGTCGCCCATGGCGTACGACGTCGGCGCGGCGGCCGCCCCGGTGACCAAGATCCCGGTCGGCGAGATGGACGTCCAGGTCAGCGTCGAGGTCGATTTCGCGCTCGGCTAAACGCGTTCAGCGCCGGCTCTGTTTCCGGGCCGGTGACTTATCGTGCGCGGGACATGATGGTCAAGCTGTACCCGGACCGGCGCTGGCCCGCGTTCCTGCGCGTGCTGGGCGACACCGTCACCGTCTTCTGGACCCTGGCCTGGGCCTACCTGGGATGGCTGATCTACCAGACGGTGATGGGCCTGGAGGTCATCGCCGACGCGATCAAGAACACGGGTCTGACGTTCGACCAGTGGATCGCCGCCTTCCGTAAGGCCGTACCGGGCGGGATCCCGATCCTGACCAAGTTCCTGCAGGACATGGCCGACCTGCTCAAGCAGTACTCCGGCGACCCGCTGGTCGCCACCGGGCAGAACATCCACGACGCGATCTTTCGCACCGCGGTCGTGCTGGCGCTGCTGGTGGCGCTGCCGCCGATCCTGCTGGTGCTGATTCCTTATGTGACCTGGCGGTGGCGCGACGTCCGGGAAACCGGCGCCGCCCTGGCGTTCGTGCGCATAGCCTCGATGACCGGGCGGGCGGACGCCGCGCGCGCGGTGCTGGCCTACCGGGCGGTCTCGTCGCTGTCGTTTCGCCAGCTAATGAGCGCGTCGCCGGACCCGGTGGGTGACCTGGCGGAGCACCGCTACGACCGGCTGGCGAAGGCGATGCTGGTGCGGGCCGGGATCGACCCCACGCGCCTCGCGCCGCCCGACCTGCCGGAGCTGCCGCCGCACCCCGAACGCTCGCGCTGAACGATCTCTATCGTTGTCAGCCATGTGCCGAAGCATCAAGACGCTGCGCCATCAGGACGTGATCGCCACCGAGGAGGAGATCCGCGCCGCGGCGAGGCAGTTCGTTCGCAAGGTGAGCGGGTTTGGCAAGCCCTCGCCGCGCCACGAGGCCGCGTTCGAGGATGCGGTGTCGGAGATCACGCTCACGTCGCAGCGGCTCCTGGAGAGCATCGCGGTAAACCTGCCGGCGCGCGCCCACGCCGCGCGATAGTCGCGACCAACGCACTTTTCTCGGCGCCGCAAGCGGTGATAGTCGCGACTATCGCGGGAAATGCCGGCTAGACCTGGCAGCCACGGCAGAAGTTCAGCGGCTCCCGATTCGACCCGATCTGTGAGATCCGGTGCCCGCACCGCGGGCACGCCTGCCCGCCCTTCATGTGCACGTTCATGAACTTTCGGTCCTGCTTCGACTCCTCGTAGTTCGGATTGGCAAGGATCGCCTCAATCGACAGGGACAGGACCAGAGGAATCGCCCGGTACAGCGCCTCTTCCTCCTCGGGCTTCAACGAAGCGCGCCGGCGCAGAGGAAGCAGCTTCGCCTCCCAGAGGATCTCATCCGAGTACGCGTTGCCAATCCCGGCCAGGAACTCCTGGTTGCGCAACAGGTCCTTGAGCTCGTCGCGAAACCTGCGCAGCCGCTTGCGAAAGACGTCGATGCCCAGCTCCGCCACCGAGTCCGCCTCGGGGCCCTGGCCGTCCCACGCGGGCACCTCCCGCGAACGGTCGGAGACCCAGTAGATGCGCCCCATGTCGCGGAAGTCGAGGTAGCGGAGCTCGACCTTGCCCTCGACCCGCAGCGTGAACACCTCGGTCGCCGGTACCGGGTCCTCCGGGCCTGCGACCTGAAACCGACCGCCCAGCATCGGGTTGATCACCAGCCACCGTGGCGCCCCACCGCCGCCCAGCTCGGTCGCGAAAACCAGGTGCTTGCCTCGCCGCGTCAGCGACAACACGCGCCGCGCCGGCAGCTCCAGGGCGAAGTCGTCGACCGGGTAACGGAGCAGGTGGGCTCTCTTCGGGTTGACCGACGCCGCGGTGATCAGCTTGCCCTCGACGCGGGGGCCAATCCGTATTCGCAAAGCCTCCAGCTCAGGCAGCTCCGGCATCGGGTGCAAGATACGGGCAAGTCGTTTCGTACGGCCTCGGGCGGGGGAGAAACCGAGGGAAATGAGACAGGAACGCTTCACGGAGAAGGCCCTCGAGGCGCTGCAGGACGCTGCCGATATCGCGCGCGACTCGGGCAACCAGGCGATCGAGCCCGAGCATCTCCTGCTCGCGCTCATCCGCCAGGATCAGGGCGTCGCCCGGACTCTGCTCGAGCGTGCCGGCGCCCCGGCGCACGCGCTCGAGCCATCTCTCGTCTCGACCATCGAGCGCCTGCCGAAGGTCAGCGGCGGCGGCGCGCAGCCCTACATGGGCGACGCGCTGAGCAAACACCTCCACGCGGCGGAGCGCGAGGCCGAGCGCCTGAAGGACGAGTACATCTCGACCGAGCACCTGCTTCTCGCCCTTGCCGATCTCAAGGCGATGAACGACGCCGGCATGACGCACGAGAAGCTGCTCGCGGCGCTCCGCCAGGTGCGCGGCAACCAGCGGGTCACGGACCAGAACCCCGAGTCCAAGTACCAGGCGCTGGAGAAGTACGGCCGTGACCTGACGAGCCTGGCCAAAGACGGCAAGCTCGACCCGGTCATCGGCCGCGACGAGGAGATCCGGCGCGTGATCCAGGTCCTGTCTCGCCGGACCAAGAACAACCCGGTGCTGATCGGCGAGCCCGGCGTCGGCAAGACGGCGATCGCCGAAGGCCTTGCCCAGCGCGTCGCGCAAGGCGATGTCCCCGAAGGCCTGAAGAACAAGCGTGTGATCGGACTCGACCTGGGCGCCCTGGTCGCCGGGACTAAGTTCCGCGGCGAATTCGAGGACCGCCTCAAGGCCATCCTCAAGGAGGTCGAGGACTCGAACGGCCAGGTCATCCTGTTCATCGACGAGCTGCACACGCTGGTGGGCGCGGGCGCCGCCGAGGGCGCGATCGACGCCGCCAACCTGCTGAAGCCCGCCCTGGCCCGCGGCGAGCTGCGCGCGATCGGCGCGACGACGCTGGACGAGTACCGCAAGCACATCGAGAAGGACGCCGCCCTCGAGCGCCGGTTCCAGCCGGTGCTGGTCGACCAGCCGACCGTCGAGGACACGATCAGCATCCTCCGCGGTCTGCGCGAGCGTTACGAGGTCCACCACGGTGTGCGCATCAAGGATTCAGCGCTCGTGGCGGCCGCGGTCCTGTCCAACCGCTACATCACCGACCGCTTCCTGCCCGACAAGGCGATCGACCTGATCGACGAGGCGGCGGCGCGGCTCCGCACCGAGATCGACTCCATGCCCGCCGAGCTGGACGAGCTAGAGCGCCAGTTCCGGCAGCTCGAGATCGAGCGCGAGGCGCTCAAGAAGGAGACCGACCGCGCCTCAAAGGACAGGCTCACCGCGATCGAGAAGCAGCTCGCGGAGGTCAACGAGAAGCGCACCGGCCTACGCTCGCGCTGGGACCACGAGAAGGGAGTCATCGCCAGGATCCGCGAGCTCAAGGCGAAGCTGGAAGAGGTCCGGGCCGACGCCGAGCGCGCGGAGCGCGCGGCCGACTTCGCCAAAGCGGCCGAGCTGCGCTACGGCAAGGTGGTCGGGATCCAGAAGCAGATCGACGAGCTGGAAACGAAGCTCGCGCACCTCCAGGGCGGCCACCCGCTGCTCAAAGAAGAGGTCACGGAGGAGGACATCGCGGAGATCGTTGCCAAGTGGACGGGCATCCCCGTCTCCAAGCTGATGGAGGGCGAGGTCGCCAAGCTCATCCAGATAGAGGCGCGACTGCACGACCGCGTCATCGGCCAGGAGGAGGCCGTGAGCGCGGTGGCCAACGCCGTCCGGCGCTCACGCTCCGGACTCTCCGACCCGAACCGCCCGGTCGGCTCGTTCATCTTCCTCGGACCGACGGGTGTGGGGAAAACCGAGCTGGCTCGCGCCCTCGCGGAGTTTCTCTTTGACGACGAACAGGCGCTGATCCGGCTCGACATGTCCGAGTACCAGGAGAAGCACACCGTGGCGCGCATGCTCGGCGCGCCGCCAGGCTACGTCGGCTACGACGAAGGCGGCCAGCTCACCGAGGCGGTGCGCCGCCGGCCCTACTCGGTCGTGCTCTTCGACGAGATCGAGAAGGCCCATTCAGACGTGTTCAACGTCCTGCTGCAGATCCTCGACGACGGCCGCCTGACCGACGGGCAGGGCCGCACGGTCGACTTCCGGAACACGGTCCTGATCATGACCTCCAACCTCGGCGGCCAGCTGATCCAGGAGATGCGGGACCGTCCCTTCGAAGAGGTCCGCGAGGCGGTAGTCGCGGTGCTGCGCGACCACTTCCGGCCCGAGTTCCTGAACCGCATCGACGAGGTCATCGTCTTCCAGCCCCTGACCCAGCAGCAGCTCCACGCCATCGTCGACATCCAGCTCGCGCGGGTCCAGAAGCGCCTCGACGAGCGGAAGATCACGCTGATCGTCACCGACGTCGCGCGGCAGCTTCTTGTCGAGCGCGGTTGGGACCCGGTGTACGGCGCGCGGCCGCTCAAACGGTCGATCCAGCGCCTGGTCCAGGATCCGCTGGCGATGATGCTGCTCTCGGGCAAGTTCGGCGAGGGCGACACGGTCGAGGTCGACGCCAAGAACGGAGAGCTCGTCTTCGCGAAGGCGAAGTCGCGGGCCGCCGCCGCGTCCTAGCTGGAGCAGACGGATCCCGCGGCGGGCAGCGTCAGGTCAATCAGGTACGCGTCCTCGGCCGCGTGACTGCATGGGCTTGCGTCGTATGACGTGTGCCCGTTGCCCCGCCTGGTGAGCAGGACCGAACCCTCGATCTGTTTGTTGACCGCAACGGCATCCGCATATGGAGTCGCCGGGTCGTTGGTGCCGCCGACCAGCAGGATCGGTGGCGTGCCCGTCACCTTCAACGGTCCCGCCTCGCGCTTCGGTCTGGCCGGCCACACGGCGCACTGGTAATTCGTGTACTGGCTCCACGGGCCGAAAAGCGCAGACGCCTGTTCATATGACGTTTTGAGCTTGTCGTAGACGGAGATGTCGGTCGGCACCGCAAAGTCGAGGCAGTATGTGGCCAGGTAGGCGCCGTTGAAGAGGTTGCTGTAGGTGCCGTCTGCGTTCCGCTCGTTGTACTGGTCGGCGAGCAGGAGAAGGATGCTGCCGTCGCCTCGGTCGAGCGCTGTCAGCCCCTGGTCGAGAAACGTCCAGAAGCTCTGCACGTAGAGGGTCAGCAGGACGCCGGTCATGGCCAGTGAGCGCGTTAGCTGACGGCTGCCGACGCGCAGGGGGTTGTTGTCCAGTCGCGCCATCGCCGCCGCGAGCTTGACCCCGGGATCGCCGGACCGCGCGTAGGCACACGAACTGCGCGACCGGCAGTCGGCGAGAAAGGCCTGGAGGTTCTGCTCGAATCCCCTGACCTGCGCGAGCTGCGCGTCGTTCGCGGGCACGGCGGGATCGACTACACCGTCGAGCGATAGGGCGCGGACGCGCGTGGGGAAGAGTCGCGCGTACCACTGGGCGATGAAGGTGCCGTATGAGAACCCGAGGTACGTCAGCTTCTCGTCGCCGACCGCCTGGCGGATCTGGTCCATGTCGTTGGCGGTGCTGGCGGAATCCAGGAACGGGAGCAGGTCGCCGTGAAGGTGCTGGCAGGCGTTGGCGAAATCCACGTCGGACTGGATGGCGGCCTGCTTTTCCTGCGGGTCGTCGAGAACCGAGTCGATGGCGAGGTAGGCGTCGAGCTCCGGCCCGCTGAGGCATTTGATCGGCGTGCTTTCGCCAACGCCACGTGGGTCCCACGTGACCAGGTCGAAGCGTCGGTTCAAGTTGCTGAGCGAGCGGACGTCGGAGCGCAGGAACTCGATGCCCGAGACGCCCGGCCCGCCTGGGTTCATGAGCAGCGATCCGATGCGGTTCGACGTGTTGATCGCCGGCTTGCGCAAAAGGGCGAGCGAGATCTTTCGCCCCTGCGTGTTGGAGTAATCGAGCGGCACCTGCAGCGTGCCGCACTGGAAGCCTCCGCCGCAGTCGGTCCACGCGATCCTGCCGGCGGAAGGGGATGGGCTGGGGCTGTGTGTCGTGGTCGGTCTGTTGAGGCTGCACGCGCCGAGAAGGAACGTGACGAGCACCAAGATCCCGGCCACGCGACCCGTCACAGCAGTCGAGTTTAGAGGCCGTGTACTCTGCCCCGGTGCCGTTGATTGAATTGACCGACGAGGAACTCGCGCTGCTGCTCGACGCGCTCGAGGAGGCCGCGTTCTTTCGCGACGCGCGTTCGAACGTCGTCCGGAGTGCGGTGAGACGAAGGGAGAGGCGCTTCGGATCGGGCAGCGCGAGCGCGGCTGACTTCGGCGGGGAGCACATGTCAAAGGCTCGCGCCTACGGAAGCCTGGCGAGAAAGCTGAGGAATGCGGCGCCCTAGGCGGCGAGCCAGTCATCCAGAGCGGCGATAAATCCCGCCAGGTCGTCGCGAAAGATCGAGTGGC
>DATEGB010000112.1:0-5041 GCA_035280365.1 Candidatus Dormiibacterota bacterium
GAGTTCGCGGCGCTGCTGACCTTTGAATCAGGCCCCTTCGCCGGCCGGATCGTGGCGCTGCCGACTCAGATGGTCAGCATCGGCCGTGCGCCGGACAACGACGTGGTGGTGGGCGACCCGGCGACTTCAGGGCATCACGGCCGCATCGACGTGCGCTCGGGCTCCTTCTGGATCAGCGACCTGGGAAGCACCAACGGGACGCTGGTCAACGGCGAAGCGGTGATCGAGAAGGAGCTGACCGACGGCGACATGATCGCCATAGGCCAGAACACGCTCCGTTTTACGCTGGAGGGGTGAGGCCCCGCGCGTAGTGCGGGACGGGCCCCCCTGGATCAGCGAACATCTCGCCGAGGGTTCTCGGCCGTGCCTCCGGCGAGAGCCACGCAGTCGGCGGCTGCCTCGCGCAGGTCGCTCGTGAACGCTTCGACGTCGGGCACGATTGCGGGGTCGGCGGTCAGTCCGAAATACGCGTCGCCGTTGTAAGAGACGATGGCGACACCGAGTCCCATCGATGGATACAAGGGAGCGAAGGGCCAGACTTCGAGCAGTTGAGCCCCGCCCGTATAGAGCGGGAACTGCGGACCGGGGATATTGGTCACGTTGATGTTGGCGCCCGCCTGCGGCGTCGACATGACGCGACCTGCCAGCACCAGCAACGACGGAGGCGCCCACTCGGCGAGGCCTGCCAGCTGGTCGGCCGCGACCGCCTGCCGGGTTCGCTTCAGGTCGCCGGTCGTGACCTTGATTCGCTTCAACCGCTCCTCGATCAGAAGGTCGCTCGTCGGCAGCTCGAACACCATGCCGCTGATCTGGTTGCCGAGCCTGCCGTGCGCCTCGTCGGCGCGCACGCTTACCGGGCAGAACACGCGGACCCTCTCCGGCACCCGCTCGCCGCGCGCCTTGAACCACCGATAGAGGGCCTCTGAGACAACCGCCAGCACGGCGTCGTTGACGGTGCAGCCGTAGCGCTCTTTGAGGGCCTTGAAAGCCGAGAGCGGAACCTTCAACCCGCGGCCGGTGCGCTGCGGCCCGATCTTGCGGTTGAAGAACACGCTCGGACGGGGGCTGACCATGGTGCCGCCGAGCCTGAGCATGCCTCTCAGCGGTATGCGGCGCGTGCGCCACAGCGCCGGAAGCCGCGTGCGGTCTCCATGAGGCATGGTTCGAAGGTCAAGCAGGAGCGGCCTGATCAATTCCCAGTTCGAGGGCGCCGGGCGCGGCCTCCACGGGGCTGGAGGCGGGTCCGGGCGGTAGCCCTCAGGATCTGCGTCGAGCAGCAGAGTCAGGATGTCCACCGACGAGACGCCGTCGACCATGGCGTGGTGCGCCCGATTGACGATCACGACTCTGCCGCCGCGCAGGCCGGTGATGAGGGTCATCTCCCAGAGGGGGCGGCGCTTGTCCAGGGGTCGGGCGAGGACGCGCATGACGAGCCGCCTCACCTGCGCTCCGTCGCCAGGTGGCGGAAGCACCTCGCGCCGGATGTGCGAGCCGAGGTCGAAGTTCGGATCGTCGATCCACACAGGGTGGGCCAGGTTGCCGGGTACCCGATGGATCACCTGGCGGTAGCGGGGCACGAGGTGGATTCGTTCGGCGACCGTCTCCTCGACGCCGAAAGCGCCTCGCCCGCCTGGGACCCTGGAGCCTCCCTCGAAGACGTACACGGTGCCGATGTCCAGTGGTGTCTCCGGTCGCTCCGCGTACAGGAACCACGCGTCTCTTGCGGAGAGCGGCTCGTAGTACGGCGCGTCAGCCATCCCCGGGTGCATCGTAAGCGGGCCGTTACGCTTGCGGACGGATGGCTTCGATTAATGAGATCTGGCGATACCCGGTCAAATCGATGGCCGGCGAGCGGCTGGAATCATGCGAAATCACCGAGCATGGGTTGCTTGGCGACCGCCGGTGGGCGTTCATCGATCGCTCGCCGAACCGCGACGGGAAGTGGTTCAACATCAAGCAGCACGCGCCGCTGATGACCTACCGCTCGCGCCTGGTCGACGGCGAGGTCAAGGTGGTCGCGCCGGACGGATCGAACGTCGCCCTCGACGGCGACCTGGTGCGCAAGTTCGAGTCCGAGGCTGAGCGCGCGATCGAGCTGCGTGAGCTCGAAGGCAGCAACTTCGATGACTCGCACGTGCTCATCGTCAACCTGGCGACCGTCGAGGCGTTCGCACTCGAGGCGCGGATGCCAATCGACCCGCGCCGCTTCCGCGCCAACCTGTACGTCGACGGCCTTGAACCCGAAGAGGAGCTTCGCTGGCTCGGCCGCGTCATCCGCGCCGGCGGCGCAGAGCTCGAGGTGACGGATCGCTGTGAGCGTTGCAAGGTCATCACGATGGACCCGGACACGACTGAGCCGACCCCTGAGTTGCTGCGCCTCCTGGTCGAGCTGCACGACGAGCGCCTGGGGATGTACTGCCGAGTCGTGAAAGCGGGCCGGGTCGCCGTCGGCGATTTTGTCGGCTAGGTAACCTTCTCGGCGAGCGGTTCTGAACAGGAGGGTCGACATGGCAGTCAAGGCTTTCTCCGACGAATGGGCAAAACAGTTCAAGGACGAAGTCAACAAGTCGAGCGTGTACAAGGCGGCCGCGAAAGGCTGGAAGTGGACGGTCGGTCTCGTTGTCGAGGCCGAACCGGACAAGAATTTCCCGGAGTCTCTTGGGATCGTTATGGACCTCTATGACGGCGAGGCGCGCGACATCCACGTAGGGCCGGCCTCGGAGGCCCAGCAGTGCAATTTCGTGATCACCGGGCCGTACACACGCTGGAAGCAGGTCGCGACGAAAGAGCTCGACGCCACCAAGGGCATCCTGCAGGGCAAGCTGAAGATGAAAGGCGATCTACCGACCATCGTGCGCTACACGAAGGCGTCGCAGGAGATGACCGAGTGCACAACGCGGGTCCCGGTCGTATGGCCCGACGAAAGCTGAGCGCCAGCACCACTGTCAACTACGCGGACGGCGAGCCGAGCGCGTTCGCGTCAATGCTCGGGGGGCTGATCCAAGCCAACGTCGCCGGCCATCCCGAGAAGCAGAAGGACTTCGAGTCGCTCAAGGCGCGAGTTGGAATCTTCGTCACCGACATCAATGAGGGCGTGACCCTGGATTTCCAGGGCGGCACTCTCCTCGTTCACAACGGGCTCGCCCCGAAGCGCGACCTGACCATCCGCGCCGAGGCCGACACCGTGATGAACCTGAGCAACCTGAAGATCGGCCTCTTCGGGATGCCGGTCTACTACGACGAGGTCGGCAGGGGCGTCGCGCTGAAGCTCGTTCAGGGGAAGCTGCGCATCGATGGCCTGCTCGGGAATCTGACGACGCTGAACACGGTGACACGCATCTTCTCCGTGGCTACCTGAGCCCGGCAAGGGACGGGCCGACTGAATTCGATGACCAGGTTGGCCGTTGTCGGAGCCGGCAGCATGGGCGCCCAGATCGCGCAACAGGCCGCGCTCGGTGGGATCGACGTCACGCTCCAGGATCGGGACCCCTCCCAGTTGCACAAAGCGACGGAGTCGAATCGAGGCCACGTGACACGCCGCGTCGACAAGGGCAAGCTCACGCAGGAAGACGCCGAGGCGGCATTGGAGCGCGTCCGCACGACGACCGACCTGCGCACGGCCGTCGAGCAGGCCGATTTCGTCATCGAGGCCGTATTTGAGGACATCGACATCAAGCGTCTGGTCTTTCGCGAGCTCGACGCCGCGGCGCCCGCTCAGGCGGTGCTTGCGAGTAACTCCTCGACCATCGGCATCAGCAAGCTGGCCGAGGCGACGCGCCGGCCCGACCGCTGCGTGAACATGCACTTCTTCTACCCGGTGCTGGTCATGGACCTGGTCGAGATCGTGCGCGGACCACAGACCTCGGGCGAGACCGTCGAACGGGCGAAGGCGCTGGCCGGCGAGATGGGACGCACCGCCGTCGTACTGAACAAAGAGATCGACGGCTTCATTGTCAACCGCATCCTCCACGCGGCGACGCAGGAGGCATACCGGCTGCTGGACGCGGGAGTGGCGTCGTTCGCGGACATCGACATTGCGGTGGAGAAAGGTCTCAACTGGCCGATGGGACCGTTCCGGCTCGGCGACTTCAGCGGCCTCGACGTCACGTACGACGCTCGCCTGCAGATGTACCGTTCCACCGGCGACGAGCGCTACCGGCCCTCACCGCAGCTCGAGGCCAAGGTCAAGGCCGGCAAACTGGGTCGCAAATCAAAAGAAGGCTGGTACCGCTATTGAGGCTCCACCACGTCGGGATCGCCGTCGACGACCTGGAGGCCGCCATCGAGATGTACACCACGACCTTCGGCGCCGAGCTCACGCACCGGGCCTCGAGTGAGGCCGACGGCTTGAACGCGGCGTTTCTCCAGGTCGGAGAGGCCGAGATCGAGCTGCTGGCGTCGCTGCGCGAGGACTCCGCGGTAGGGAAGTTCCTGGCCAGGCGCGGCCCAGGCGTGCACCACGTCGCGTATGGCGTCCCTGAAATCCACGAGGCGATGGCCGAGGCGCGCGCCGCCGGCATGGAGCTGATCGACGTGCAGCCGCGAATGGGCATGCACGGAACGCTGATCGCTTTCGTTCACCCGAAGAGCGTCGGCGGCGTGCTGACGGAGTTCGTGCAGCTGTGACCGAATTTCAGAACGACAGTGGCCTGCCCCTGAAGCCGGTCTACACGGTCGAGGACCGCCGCGGCGAGGAGCCGCCGCCCGGCACGTTTCCCTTCACGCGAGGCATCCACAGAAATATGTATCGCGGCCGGCTGTGGACGATGCGGCAGTACGCCGGTTTCGGCACCGCGGCCGAGTCCAACAAGCGCTACCGCTTTCTGCTCAAGCAGGGCCAGACCGGGCTCTCTGTGGCGTTCGACCTGCCCACCCAGATCGGCTACGACTCGGACGACGTCATGGCCAACGGCGAGGTCGGCAAGGTGGGAGTCGCCATCGACTCGCTCGCGGACATGGAGATCCTGCTGCAGGACATTCCTCTGGACCAGGTCTCGACCTCGATGACCATCAACGCCACCGCCTCGATGCTGCTGCTGCT
>DATEGB010000113.1:0-26656 GCA_035280365.1 Candidatus Dormiibacterota bacterium
CAGGCCCTGCAGCTCCGCCGCGACGGCCTTTTCCATGCGCCGGGCCGCCGCCGTACGCGCCCTGGTCAGGCCGGCCGCCGCGGCTTCCAGCTCGGCGCGGCTCCTGCCCGCCTCCGCGAGGGCTGCCGCGAGCGCGCCTTCCAGATCCTCGGTTGCGCCGAGCTGAATCTCGAGCCGCTGCCGTTCCTGGAGCGCCGACTCGATCGAGCCGCCGTGCTTGCGCTTGATTGCCTCGAGCTCGGCCAGGCGCGCCTCCACGGCCTCGAGGCGGCGCGGGTCTGCGTCGAGGTTCTCGACGTAGCGCCGAACCTGCGCCGCAACGTCAGACGTCTCCTCGGCAATGAACTCCAGGCGCGCGGCGTGATCCGCGAGTCGCGGGTCGAGCCCCGCCGCGGCGCCCATGGCCGCGGCGGCGCGGGCGACGCCGTCCTCCCGCAATGAGTCGACGGCCTGCTGACCCAGCTCGCCCAGGCGCGCGGCGTGGCGGATGGCGACACGCTCGGAGGCAAGTGCTTCGTCCTCGCCCGGCTGCGGGTCGGCCCTGCGTAGCTCTTCGAGCTGCCACCGCAGGTACTCCCGCTCGCGTAGGCCACGCGAGCGCATCTGCTCCAGGTCGCGCAGGGTCTCCTGTGCCTTGACCCACGCGGCTTGGGCAGTCGCCACGGAGGCCCGTGTGTCGACGGCGCCCGCGTACGCGTCGAGCAGCTCGGTCTGGGTGTCGGCGTCGAGCAGGGCCTGGTGCTCGTGCTGCCCGTGGATCGCCACGAGCTTCGCGCCGAGCTCCTTCAACTGCCCGGGCGAGGACGAGTGGCCGTCGATTCGCGCGGCCGAGCGCTTGCCGAGCTCGCGCTGCAGGACGACGCCGTCGAACGCCGCCTCGACGGTGGCTCGATCGGCGCCATGCCGCACCTGGTCGGCGCCGCCGCGAGCGCCCAGGGCGAGGCTGAGGGCGTCGATCAGGAGCGACTTGCCGCTTCCGGTTTCGCCGGTCAGGAGGTTCAGCCCCGGACCGAACCGCACTGTCGCTTCCGCGACCAGCGCGAGGTCACGGACCTTGAGCTCCTTGAGCAATCTGGCTATTTCGGAACCAGGGGCTTGCCCCAGCCGAGCTTGGTGGCGAGACGCTGGTAGAAGGACTCGGGCGGACTGAAGCGCAGGACCTTCAGCCGGCGCGGATACGCGCCGCAGCGGACGCTGTCCCCCGCGGCCACCGCGTGGCCGTGACGCATTCCGTCCACGCGCATCTCCGCCGGTCCTCGCACGACCGTCAACGTGACGTCCTGGTGCGGCGCGAACACGATGGGACGCACCGTGAGCGCGAAGGGGCTCATCGGCACGAGCACCAGGTCTTGGAGCGTCGGCTCCAGGATCGGGCCACCGCTGGCGAGGGCGTAGGCGGTGGACCCGCTCGCCGTGGCGACGATCGCGCCGTCGGCGTCGATCACCCCCACGGCCTGTCCGCCGACGTCGATCTCCAGGCGCAGGATGCGAGCCTCGCCGGTGTGGTCGACCACCACCTCGTTCAGCCCGATCTGCTGCACGATGCTGCGACCCGTGCGAAGGAGCGTGACCTGCAGCATCGTGCGCTCCTCGATGCGGTATTCGCCGGCGAGGAACCGTCTCAGCCCATCCTCGAGGTTTTCGCTTTCGAGCTCGGTGAGAAAGCCGAGACGCCCGAGGTTGACGCCGAGGATCGGAATCTCCTGTGGCGCCGCGAGTCGAGCACCCCCCAGGAACGTGCCGTCTCCGCCAAGCGTCACCACCAGGTCGGCGCCCTCGAGCTCGGCCGTCGAGTCGCGGTGCATCTCGGCCGCTTCGACGCCCATGTGCTCCAGCCTCTGCAGCGCGTCCATGACGGCCGTCTCGTCCGCGCCCGGCGCATGGACGACATAGACCTTGGTCACGCGACCGGCCCCAGGTGGACGAAGATCTCGCGGTTGCCCTCGGCGCCCGCGACTTCTGACGCAGCCTCGCCATCGACCCTGTAGCCGTTCGACGCGCACCACGCGCGAAAGCGGGCCAACGCCGATTGAACCGCCGCGTCGCTTCGCACAAGGCCTCCCTTCCCAACCTCCGCCCGACCGACCTCGAACTGCGGCTTGAAAAGGGCGACCACCTCCGCCTCCGGCGCCGAACGGCGAATCGCGGGCAGCACCTTCTCCAGGCTGATGAAGGACACGTCGACGACGACGAGGCTGACCGGCTCCGGAAACGAGTCGAGGTCGCGCGCGTTGACGCGCTCGATCACGACCACGCGAGGGTCCTGGCGCAGCCTCCAGTGGAGCAGGCCGCGGCCGACGTCGACGGCGTAGACCCTGGCTGCCCCGCGCCGCAGCAGGACGTCGGTGAAGCCGCCGGTCGAGGCGCCGATGTCGGCGCAGACGTGTCCGGCCGGGTCGACGGCGAAGCGGTCCAGCGCAGGGGCGAGCTTCAGCGCGCCGCGGCTGGCAAATCCGGGTTCGGCGTCGACGGCGATCTTGGCGTCCTCGCCGACCGCGCGGTCGGGTCGCCGCACCGTCTCCCCTCCAACGCGAACCTTGCCCGCCAGAATCAGGGCCTGTGCCCGTTCGCGCGACTCGGCGAGACCGCTCTTCGCCACCAGCACGTCCAGCCTCAGAGGATGAGTCCCACGGCCAGGCCGATAACCGCGCCGACCAGGACCTCCATCGGCGTGTGCCCAAGCAGCTCGCGCAGCCGTGCCTCCTGGACGCCGCGCATGTGCACGAGGTCCTCGACCAGGCGGTTCAGGACCGCGGCCTGGCGGCCCGCGGCGCGGCGCAGGCCGGCGGCGTCGTACATAACCACGAATGTGAAGATAAGGGCGATCGCGAACGCCGCGGAAGTGATTCCCGCATGTTTACCGACCGCCGTGGTCAGGCCCATGACGATCGCGCTGTGGCTGCTGGGCATGCCGCCGGTCTCGGCCAGGACCCGGAGGTTGAGGCTGCGCTGGCGGACAGAGGTCAGCGTCACCTTCGCCACCTGCGCGATGGCCCAGGCAACGATCGGAGCCAGAAGAAAAATCACTCGGACAGCAATTGTGCGGTTTCGTCCGCCCGGGCCCGCAGCTCGGACAATCGGGACTGCGAGTCGGCGAGCAGGCGCAAGGCCTTCTGGTGGGCGGCGACCAGCTCCTCGAGCGGTGCGCTGCCGTCAGCCAGGACCGCGATCGTCTTCTCGAGGTCGGCCAGCAGGTCGTCGAACCGCTGCTCGGTCACGTGGCGGTGGCGGCCACTCGCCCGAGGACGCCGTTGACGAAGCGCCCGGCCTCGTCGCCGGAGAATGTCTTCGCCAGCTCGATCGACTCGTTGATCGCGGCCTTGGTCGGCACCTTACGGTCGATCGCGATCTCGTAGATCGCGATGCGCAGGATGACGCGGTCGACCTTCGCCATCTGCTCGAGCCGCCAGTGCTCGGAAGTCTCGCTGAGGATCGCGTCCAGCCTCTCGCGATTCGCGAGCACGCCCTGGACGAGCTGGCGCGCGAAGTCGGCGACGTCTTCGGGCGCCGCGTTCTCGGACGCGTGGTAGCTCAGCGTCTCCTCGGCGTCGTCGTCCGTGCCCTCGAGCTGGAAGAGGACCTTGAGCGCCAGTTCCCTGGCCTGGTGTCGTTTACCGGGCAACCGCTTTACGAAGCGAAGGCAACGCTCGAGACGAAGACGTTCACCTCGCCGACCTCCAGGCCGAGCATGCGCTCGGTCGCCTCGACGACGTTGGCCTGCACCGCGGCGGCGACGTCGGCGAGCTTCGCCTCCGAGCTCACGGTGATGAAGACCTCGAGGTGGATCGACCGGTCGGCCTCGATGTGCACCCGCACGCCCCGGTGCGCGCCCTGGCGGCGCACAAAGTCGCCGAAGTGGCGCGCGGCGGCCTCGTCCATTCCGTCGACGCCTTCGACCTCGCACGCGGCCAGCGCGGCGATGCTGGCGATCACCTCGTTGGCCACACGGACCGCCCCCAACGAGCCGTTCTCGCTCATAACCTACCTACCTTACGCTTTCGACCACAGGTCCTGAACGCGAACCCCGGATAGTCGCGCCAAACCGGCCTTTCCACGGGCGCCCGCAACCGATAGTCGCGCCTAACCGGCGTTTCGACGGGCGACAGCTACCGATAGTCGCGCCTATCCGAGGTCGGACTACGCCTTAACAGGCTGGGTTGTCAGGCGTCCGCCGCATCGCGAGTCTGATGCGGTGATGCGGTTGTGGATTCCCGGGGAGCTGAAGGCCGATCCATTTCTCGTCCAGGAGGCACGTGACGCTGGATTGAAGTGGGACATGCTTCAGACAAAAGCGTGGCGGCGCCTCAGCCGCGGCCAGTACGCGTGGACCGGCCTGCGACACGATGTTGAACTCAAGCTCCGGGCAGTACAGGCGAGGTTGCCCGAGCAATCCGCGTTTTCCGGACATACCGCTGGGTGGCTGCACGGCCTGGACTTCGAGCCGTGCGAACCGATCGAGGCGACCATCGCGCGAGATCTTCCGGTCAGAACACGCGCCGGCGTGAGGCTCAGGCGCGCATGCCTGGACCGCGGCGACTGGACAACCCGCAGAGGCTTTCGAGTGACGACTCCTCTGCGGACCGCGTGCGACCTCGGGAGTCGTTCTGACCTCGTTCAATCAACGGTGGCCATCGACATGGCGCTTCACGCAGGCATCACGGATCTAAAAGCGCTGCGGCGCCATATCGACGGCAATCCAGGCGCCAAAGGCATCAAGAGGCTGCGCCGGGCAGTTGGCCTCGCGGAGCCGCGATCGGAGTCTCCGATGGAGACACGTCTGAGGCTGCAGCTAATCTTCGCGCGCCTCCCCAGGCCCGAAGTCCAGGTCAATCTCGAGGACGAGTCGGGCCGGTTTATCGCGCGGGCCGACCTTTATTACCCCGACGCTCGCCTGGTGATCGAGTTCGACGGCCAGAACCACAGGGAAAGGCTCATACAGGACGCTCGCCGGCAGAATGCGCTCGTCAACGCCGGCTACCACGTGCTGCGCTTCACGGTCGCCGACGTTCAGATGACCGGCGCAGTCGCGTCCCAGGTCCGCCGGGCCCGCCTGGCGCTCCCTCGCCGGCTCTGATAGTCGCGCCTAACCGATATGCGGGAAGCCCGGGATCCCCTGATAGTCGCGCCTATCCGATATGCCGGGAGACCGGGATCCCCTGATAGTCGCGACTATCCGGGGGTCAGGCCCGTTCCACGTAGCTCAGGTCGCGCGTGTCGACCCGGATCAAATCCCCCGATTGGATGAACAGCGGCACCTGGATCGTGGCGCCGGTCTCCAGCTTCGCCGGCTTGGTCGCCCCCGACACTGTGTCGCCCTTGAACCCGGGGTCTGTGGACACGACCTTGAGGTCGACGTTGATCGGAAGCTCGACGCCGATCAGCCGGTCCTGGTACCGCTGCAGGAAGACGGTGCTGCCCTCCTTGAGCAGCGGGAGGACGCCCTCCAGCATGTCCTCGTCGATGGGTACCTGGTCGTAGGTCTTCGCGTCCATGAAGTAGTAGTGCGTGCCGTCGTGGTAGCTGTAGCTCGCCTCGGCGCTGTCGATGCGCACGGGCCGGAACTTTTCGCCGCTCTTGAAGCTCTGCTCGAAGATCGAGCCGGTCAGCACGTTGCGCAGCTTGGTCTTGATGACGGCCGGCTGTCTCGCCAGCTTGATGTGCTCCACGGTGACGATCGAGACCAATTGACCGTCCATCTCGAACATCGTGCCGTTGCGAAAGTCGTTGCTGGAAATCATTTCTCTGCCGCCAGAAACTCCAGTGCGAGCTCGTATCCCGTGAACCCGAGGCCGGTGATCATGCCCTTCGCGGCGCGCGCGGTCACGCTGCGGGAGCGGAACTCCTCGCGCGCGTGGATGTTCGAGATGTGAACCTCCACAACGGGTAGCGCGAGCGCCTGCAGGCAATCGTAGAGGGCGAGCGAGTAGTGCGACAGCGCGGCGGGGTTGATGACGATGCCCGCCGAGCCGGGTGCGTGCTGCTGCAGGAAATCGATGATCGCGCCTTCGCTGTTGCTCTGAAAGCAGGTGACCTCGAGGCCCAGCGCCCTGGCCTTCGCCTCGATCGTCCTGTTGAGGTCGTCGAGCGTGCGCGTGCCGTAGATCTCCGGCTCGCGCTTGCCGAGGAGGTTCAGGTTGGGCCCATTGACGACGACGACGCGCCTGGTCACGCCAGCGACCTCGTCACCACGCGCCGCACGAGCGCGCCCGGCACCGCGTGGCCGATCTCGGCGTGCCCTATGCGCCGCGGCATGACCCACGCGACCTTGCCGCGGCGGGCCTTCTTGTCCAGCGCGATCGCGGCCAGGACGCGCTTCGGCTCGGCGTGAGGCGCGCGCCGGGGAAGCCCGAGCGCCTCGAGCAGCTGGTCCTGAGACTCGACCACGCGCTTGCTGCACAGGTCCATCGCGAGCGCGATCTCCGCCGCCACGCGCATGCCGAACGCGACCGCTCGGCCGTGGCTGACGCGAAAGCCGGTCGCCGCCTCCAGCGCGTGGCCGGCGGTGTGGCCGTAGTTGAGGATCGCCCGCGGTCCGCGGTCGCGCTCGTCCTTGGCCACGACCAGCGCCTTGGCGGCGACGCAGCGGAAGACGACGCGCTGCAGCATCACCGGATCGCGGTCGGCCAGCCGGGGCGTGTTCCGCTGCAGGAGGTCGAAAAGGCCGCGGTCCATGGCGACGGCGTACTTTACAACCTCGGCGAACGCGTCCCGGTAGCTGGGCGCGGGCAGCGTCTCGATGGCGGCCAGGTCGGAGATGACGGCCGAGGGCTGCCAGAAGGCGCCGATCGCGTTCTTCGACCGGCGGCCGTTGATGCCGGTCTTGCCGCCGATGCTGGAGTCGACCATCGCCACGAGCGTCGTGGGCACGGCCACCAGGCGCACCCCGCGTTGCCAGATCGCCGCCGCCAGGCCGGCCAGGTCGCCGACGGTGCCCCCGCCGACCGCGATGACGACGCCGCCGCGGTCGATCTGCTGCCGCTCGAGAAACGAAAGCACCTCCTGCAGGTGGGCGATCGACTTGGCGCGCTCGCCCGCCGGCACGGCGTGGATCGCCGTCCTCAGGCCGGCGCGCTTGATGGCCTTGGCGACACGCGCCGCCCAGGGGCGCACGTTGCTGTCGGTGACGATCGCCGCCCCGGTCGGGTCCAACCGCGTGATCACGTTGCGCAGCTCGCGCTGCACGTTCCTGCCGATCACGACCGGGTAGCCGCCGGTCGACGAATCGAGGATCAGCCGGACCAAATCTTCAGCACGTCCGCCGCCACGGCGGCCGGTTCGCGGCCGGCGTCGACGCGGTGGTCCGCCTCCTCGTAGCGCAGCCGGCGGCGCTCGTAAAGCGCCTCGACCTCGTCCTTCGAGCGGTGAGCGATCAGTGGGCGGCCGGGCACGTGACCGACCCTCCGCCACAGCGTCTCGAAGGGCGCTTCGAGGTACACGGTGGTCGACTGGTCCTTGATCAAGGCCCAGTTATCGTCGTCGATCACCACCCCGCCGCCGAGGGCGACCACGGTGTCCGCACGCAGCGCGCCTGGCAGCAGCTCCTTCTCCAGCGCCCGGAACCGCGCCTCGCTGTGGGTGGCGAAGATGTCCGCGATCGGAATTCCCGCCCTGTCCTCGACCATCAGGTCGAGGTCGGCGAAGCCCGCGCGCGCTCGTTCCGCCACGAGGGCGCCGACCAGCGTCTTGCCCGACCCCATGAAGCCGAGCAGGGCGAGCGGCCGGCGCGAGGTATCAGACGCCGCTGGGGTTCGCCGGCAAGGGCGCCGCCGGAGCGATCGCGCCGCCGCGACGCCTCTCCGACTGGACGAAGACCTGGTCGCGGAACTGGCCCGGGCTCGGCAGGTGGTCGAGCACCTCGGCGCCCTGCGCGCCCGCGGCGTCGACCTCCACACGTCCGTACCCGATCATGCGGCCGAAGATCGACTGTCGCGTGGTGCAGTCCTGCACGCGGTCGATCGGGATGATCTTCTCCTGGCGGCCGAAGACGCCGGCCTCGATCGTGATCCGCTGGTCCGTCAGCGTGTACGTGATCGAGCGCCAGCGGATCCAGACGACGATGAACCACAGGATCGCAAGCGCCACCACGCCGAGAGTGAGGAACGTCCTGAGCTTCGGCACGTAGAAGTTGTCCGGGTTCAGGACGGTGTAGTCGGCGACGAGGACGACGGCGAACAGGACCACCGGTGCGACCAGGCTCTTGACGAGCGTGATCCAGTGCGGGTGGTCCCTGAGGACGAGGTTCTCACCGGGGAGGAGCTTGCTCATGGCCGCGTATTGTCCCTCACTTCAATGGATCCAGCAGCATGATCAACGCCCCCGCCGCGAGGTACGGCCCGTAGGCCATCGTCCCCTTCAGGGAGCGATTCCGGACCGCGAAGGCGATCACGCCGATCACCGCCACGAACGCGCCGTAGAACAGCGCGGTGAACGTGTAGGGCCAACCCAGCAGCAGGCCCATGAAGAAGGCGAGCTTGACGTCGCCGAAGCCGAGGGCCTCCGCCTTGAAGAGCGTCGAGCCGGCGAGCGCGAGGAGAAGGAAGATCACGCCCGCCGCCGCCGCCATGGCGGGGCCGGCCCACCACGGCTGCTGCCACAAGGCGAGACGGCTGCCAACGAGGGGGGAAAGGCTGACGAGCAGCGCCAGCGCCATCGCCGGGAAGATGACGCGGTCAAGGATGAGGCGGTGCTCGAAGTCGAAGAAGATGATCTGCACGAGAACCAGGACGAAGACGCTGCGCACGACGAGCAACGGAAAGGACGGGATCACGAGCGCGAAGATCGCGAACAGCACCGCGGAGACGATGGGCGGGCCGTATACCTGCCAGGGCTTGAAGCCCGGCCCGAGACCTTCGAGGCGCGCGAGCCTGACCGATGCCCAGCGCGCGAGCCAGCCGCCGCCGGCGCCGACGATCGCCCACAGGACCGCGACCAGGTAGAGATTCACGGACGGAGAGTTTCGCGCATCGCGTCCCGAGGAGCGCTCTTTCCGGTCCACAGCTCGAAAGCTGCGGCGCCCTGCTCGAGCAGGATCTCCCAGCCGTCCGCGACGCGCAGGCCGACCGAGCGCGCCTTGCGCACGAGCGCCGTGCCGCCGGTGACATAGACGAGGTCGATCACGGCACCTTGCTTCGGCAGCGCAGCCGGGCGCAGAGGCATCTCCTCGCGGCGCCCGAGTGGGGTCGCGTTGACGAGCACGTCCGCCGCGCGCGTCAGGGCGACGACGCCCGGGTCGTTCCATCCGATCGTCCTCCCGGGCACGTTCGCGTTCGACGGGTGACGCGTGACGAAAGTCAGGTGCGAGCCCTCGAGCGCCTGCGCGGTCGCGCGCGCCGCTCCACCGGCGCCAAGGATCACCGCCTGCGCGCCGCGGGCGGCCACGCCGAGTCGCTCGGCGGTGCGCCGGATGGCCTCGATGTCGGTGTTGTGGCCTTCGAGCCGGCCGCCGTCGTGGACGATCGTGTTCACGGCGCGGGCGCGAAGCGCCGCGTCGTCGATGGCGTCGAGGTGCTCCATCACCGCCTGTTTGTGCGGGATCGTCACGTTGGCGCCACGGACGCCGTCCTCCCTGAGCCGCCCGACCGCTTCGGCGAGCGCGGCCGGCGCCACGTCGAGCAGCTCATAGCTCCAATCCATGCCGAGCGCGCCAAAGGCCGCGTTCTGCATCGCGGGGCTGCTCGAGTAGGAGATCTCGTGCCCGAGCAGAAAAACTACGTTCAGCTGCCGCTCACGCCGTACTTCTTCTTGTCGTTCTCGAAGTCGGCCTGGTTGGTCTCGAAGTGCGTCGTCCCCTGCTTGTCCGTGAAATAGAAGAGGTAGCTGGTCGCCGGCGGGTTGACGCATGCGAGGAGGGCGTCCTTGCCGGGGTTGCTGATCGGCCCCGGCGGCAGCCCCGCACGTGTGCGCGTGTTGTAAGGGGAGTTGAGCTTCAGCTCGTCGGCCGTCGGTTCGGGGGTGAGACGCCCGAGCGCATACAGCAACGTGGCGTCGACGCCCAACGGGATATTTTGCCGGAGCCGGTTGTAGTACACGCTGCAGACGTTGCCGCGGTCCGTCGCGGTCTTGTTGTTCGCCTCGCGATCGACCATCGAGGCCAGGATCACGATCGTGCGCATGTCCTCGGCCGGGCGTCCCGGCGTCGCCTGGGTGATCTGGGAGCGCCAGTCGGGCGAGAAGACGGCGTTGAACTGGTCGAGCTGCGCCTGCACCAGTCCGGCGGCTCCCTTGGCCGGGTCGACCAGGTACGTGTCCGGGAACAGGTAGCCCTCGTACGGGAAGTCCGCGCTCGCGCCCTGGTCGGGCAGGAACGGGAACTTCGGCTTGAGACCGGCGTCCTTCGCGGCCGTGAGATAGGCGGCGCCGGTGATGGGGCTCAGCTTCTTGTCGTCGACGAGCTTGGCCTGGTACCAGAGCGGGAATCCCTCCGGGAACGTGATCGTCTTCTCCTCGGGCCGGCCGTGCTGCAGGGCGTTCACGATCTGGCTCAGCGACATGTTCTGGTTGAGCACGAAGGCGCCGGCCTGGAACTTCGGCCCGGCGTTGGTCAGCCGGGTGTAAAGGTCGAATGCGATCGTGCTCCGTATGAGCCTCAAGTCGTACAGGTCGCTGCCGATCTGCGATGGCGTCTCGCCCTGGTCGATGTGGAAGGTCAGGGGGTGGCTCGTCGTCGAGACGGGCGTGTTGACGTTGAAGTTCCACCAGTCGATGGCCCGCGTCGTGGCGAAGCCGAGCAGCGCGAGGACGACGATGATCGAGATCAGACGCCTCATGAGTTACTCAACGCGTTCCTCTTCGAGCGCCTGCATCACGCGGCTGAACTCCGCCCCGTCGACCGTCTCAAGGCCTGCCTCCGACTCGCGCAGCAGCATCACGCGCTCCGGGTTGTCCACGTCCTCGACCAGGTAGTAAGAGTCACCATCGAGGTCGAACGCGTCGTGGAGCGAGAACCGGCGCTCGACGCCCGACTCGTCGACCAGGGTCACCTGTTCGCGCTCAGTCACGCTTGCGGTCCAGGTGTGATTGGAGGAGGATCGCCGCCGCCACGCGGTCTATGTTGGCGCGTCGCTTTTCCCGGCGCATCCCGGTCTCGAGCAAAGACTTCTCCGCGGCGGCCGTCGTCAGACGCTCGTCGACCAGCTCGACCGGCAACCCCGACGCTCGACGCAGCTCGGTCGCGAGCTCGCGTGCCGCCTTCGCCTCCGGGCCGAGCGATCCGTCGAGACGCCGCGGCAGGCCGACCACGATCCGCTCCGCGTCCTCATGCCTCGCCACCGCGGCGAGGCGCTCGGCGAGCGTCTCCGCCGGTTCGGCGCGGATCGTGGTCAGGGGTTGTGCGATCGTGCCGGTCGGGTCGCTGACGGCGAGCCCCACCCTCTTCGCGCCAGGGTCGACCGCCAGCACCCTCACGAGCCGGCGCCCGGCTAGTGCGACGGCGACGGCGACGGGCTCGCCTGGCCCTGAGAAGCGGCCTCCGCCGAGGGCGCGTTCGACTCGACGACGTAATGGAGCTCGATGCGCCGGTCGAGCAGCGGCATCAGGGGCAGCGCCATCGGCTGTTCCTTGATCGCCACCGAGCGGATCGGCAGCGTGCCGAGGTAGAAGCGCGCCTGCTGCACCGGCCGGCCGACGATCTGGGCGCGGATCTTCGCCTCGTCGAGCTTGGGCGCGACGTACGCGGAGGCGCTGCCGACGAAGACGAGGTAACCGCCCTTCGCCGCGCTCAGGAGCCTGTACTGGACCACGATCGGGCTCTCCGTCAGGAGCTGCATGTTGTTCGGGACCATGCGGGCGAGGTTTGCCTTGTACGCGGCCACGACGTCGGAGTCGGCGTAGTAGTCGCCCTCACCGCTGATGGTCATGGTCCCCGTGAAGCTCGGCACCTTGTCGTTCGGCTGGTGGTCGGTGCTGAACTGGGGAGCGCCGAAGATCACGGTCTCGCTCAGCTTCTCGCCCTGCTGCACGCCCGCCGCCAGCTGCTGCGCGATCGCCTGGTGCAGCTCCTGCTCGAGCTGGGCGCGCGCGGCGTCGAAGTCCGCCTCGGTCATCTGCGGCGTGGACGACGGGTCGGTGCCCCCACCGGTGGCCTGCGGGTTGGTGACGCTCAGCCGCTGGTCGAACTGGCTCCCTTCGATCGTCGTGATGGTGTGGTCGCCGACGTTGCCGGCCGAGCCGGGCTGAACGGCGATCACGTTCGCCTGCGCGGTTCCTTTCCACGGCACGACCAGGTCCTTCGACGTCTGCGCGAACTCGAGCTGGTTGGTGTTCATAAGGCGCTGGCCGTAGCGAATCAGAATCCCGGGTGAGCCGTATCCGAACTGCCCCGGCCTTG
Source organism: Candidatus Dormiibacterota bacterium (assembly GCA_035280365.1). Taxonomy (GTDB): domain Bacteria; phylum Chloroflexota; class Dormibacteria; order Dormibacterales; family Dormibacteraceae; genus 40CM-4-65-16. The sequence goes on from DATEGB010000113.1 coordinate 12,326, forward strand.
GCGCCGGGAAGTCGTTCGTATAGACGACTTGCCCGGTCGCAGGCATGAGCTGCACGTTGACCGAGCCCGTGACCTTGAACCCCTGGGAGTTGGACCTGGAGACCGACACGGTGCGCACCTTGATCGGCGGCTTGCCCGGCTGCGCCTGGATCTCGACGTCCTTCTGGGCGAACGGCTGTGCCTGGGCGACGAGCGTCACCGACGCCGAGGGCACGAAGACCGCCGCGGCGAAAATGCCCACCAGGATCAGGCTCACGGCGGTGACGTAGAGGAGGAACCGGCCCGGGCGCAGCTCGGTGGCCGTCTTGGTGATGAGCTTGCGCGGCGCGCCGACCCCGACGTGCGTCGTGGGCGTGGCCTTCTTGCGCTGCCACCACCTGCGGACGGGCGGGGCCGCCTCGGCCTCCGAGGGGATGCCCTCGCCCTCGGGCCCAACCGCGCCGAAGACCGGGAAGCCCGATTCCGAAGCCATCTTCTGGACGGCCGGGTCGTCGCAGACCACAGTGACGCGCTTGCCCAGGCGGGCGGCGTAGTTGCGCAGCAGTTGGAAGTTGAACCGGCTCTGGCCGATACGCGAGCGCATCGGCAGGACGAGCATGGTGTCCTCGCCGTGGTAGCGGCGGAGCCGCTCGACGAGCTCCGGGATCTCCTCCTCGCTTTCGACGTAGATCTGGTTCATTGCCATGGCGTGGTCAGGTCTCCTGTGAGTCTGGTCAAACCTTTATAGCGCTTAGGACCCGTCTCATGACGGTGTTGACGGTGTCGCGCTCCTCCGCTTCAGTTCGCAAGGCGTGGTTGGCGAGCCCCATCGGGGCGATGTCCTGGGGGCTCGTGAGCTGGGCGGTCGAGTCGGTCAGGTTGCGCACGTCGGCCGGCACGAGGTGCCTCACGCGCGGCTCACGCGGGAACGGAAGGCCGGCGGCCCAGTTGTTCTTGACCAACTCGAGGGTCAGCTCGGGCAGGAGGCTCCCGCCTCCGGCCAGGTAGATGCTCGCCGGCAGACGCTCGCCCCGGGAAAGCTCCTTGACGCTCAGCGCCAGGCCCTGGAGAAGCACCTCGGCGTCGGCGCTCAGCAGCTCGGACACCTGGCGGTGCTGCTCCGGCGAGAGAAGCCCCTCCGAGTGCCGCAACTTGCGGGCCTCGGCCTCCTCGTAGCTCAGGCCGAACGCCAGCGCCAGGCGGCGCGTGAACGCGCGGCCGCCGAGGTTGAACATGCGCGTGCCCTCCACCCCGCCGTCGCGGATCAAAGCCACGTCGGTCGTGCCCCCGCCGACGTCGACGAAGATGCCGCCTTCCGCCCAGATCTCCTCGTTCGCGCACGCTCGCGCCAGCGCGTAGGGCTGGGCGACCGCGGCCGCCAGCTCGAGGTCGAGCTCGCGCACGACGGTCTCGATGGCGTCGATGTGCGTCATCGGCGCGAAGGTGTTGAAGACCGTGACCTCGAGGTTCTTGCCCGTGAAACCGACCGGGTTCGTCACTGGATAGCCGTCGACGCGGACGTTGGTGATCGCGGAGTGGACCAGACGCGCCTCGAGCTGGCCGTAGCTGCGCTCCATCTCCAGCAGGTGCTGCGCCTCGCGGAGCGCGCGCCGCTGGACCATCTGGAGCATGGTCGACATCTCGCCCGAGCGCACGCGCGACTTCGAGTTCTCACGCGGGTAGGCGATGGTCGAGGAGAAGCCCTTGATCAGCTCGCCGGCGATCCCGACCACGACCTGGCCGGGCACGGTGCGCGCCATGTCCTCGGCGGCTTCGAGGGCGCGGTTGCACGCCCTGATCACGGAGTCGAGGTCGGCTATGGCGCCACCGGACATCGCTGCAGGCGCCTGGGGCTCGCGCCCCACGCCGAGCACCTCGCCGTCGGGGCCCTCGCGGCGGACGACAAGGACCTTGATCAGGTCGGTGCCGATGTCGAGCACGGTGAAGTGCCGGTAGTAGTCGCTCCGCTTGCGGAGGAACTTGAACTTGGTCACTGGTTCGCGAGCTCGGCGTCGAGGCGCTGGAAAGCTTCCTCGACCGGGACGGTGAGCTTGCCGGAGACGAGCTGCGGCCGCCCCCCACCGGTGCCGAAGAGGTCTTTCAGGCGCGTGGCATCGAACTGCGGCACGAGATCGCTTGACACCTTGATCACAAACTTGTTGCCGGCCACAACGGTTACGACTCCCGACCTTACCTTTTCGAGGTAGCGGTCGGCGTAGGACTTCAGCTCCGCCTCGTTGGAGGCGTCCACCGTCTCGGCCACGTAGTCGACCTTGCCGTGCTTGACCGTCCCATCACCGCCGCCGATGCGCTCCCGGCGCAGCCTCTCGATCTCACGCTGCGCGTCCTTGAGCTGGTTGCGCAGCGCCTGGACCCGCTCGGGCAGCTGCTCGGGGCTCGCGTTGAACGTGCGGGCCACCTCGGCGAGCAGTTCGCGGTCGCGGCGGATCAGCTCGTCGGCCGCTTCGCCCACGACCATGTCGAGGCGGCGAAGGCCGGAGCCGATGCTCGACTCGGAGACGATCACGGCGGGCCCGATGTCCGCGGTGTTCTTGACGTGCGTGCCGCCGCAGAGCTCGCACGTCCAATCGCCGAAGCACACGACGCGCACGACGTCGCCGTACTTCTCTTCGAAGAGGTGCATGGCGCCCTGCGCGACCGCCTCCTTGTACGGCTTGTGACTCTCGTGGAAGGCGAGCCCGGCGCGGATCTTCTCCTCCACGCGGCGATTGATGCGCTGGATCTCGTCTTTGCGGATCGCACGGTTGAGCGGGATGTCGAAGGTCGTGTGGTCGGGGCCCACCCACGAGCCCTTCTGGACGACGTTCTCGCCAAGCGTCTCGCGCAGGGCCTTGTGGAGAAGGTGCGTCGCGGAGTGGTGGCGCATGATCTGGCGCCGTCGGGGCGCGTCGACCGCGGCCGTCGCCTTCTCGCCGGGAAGGACCTCGCCCGTGACCACCGTCCCGAGATGCGCGATCGCGCCCTCCGCCGGCTTCTGCGTGTCCTCGACCCGCACGCGGCCGCTCGGCGCGGTGATCAGACCGGTGTCGCCGACCTGGCCGCCGGACTCGGCGTAGAACGGCGTGCGCTCGAGGAAGACCTCCACCTCGTCGCCCTCGCGGGCGATGTCGACGTCGGCGCCGTCGCGGCGGACCGCGATGACCTTCGTCTCGGTCTGGAGCTCCCGGTAGCCGGTGAACTCTGACTTCGGGATGTCCTTGGCGAGCTCCCAGCGGTGCGGGATGGCGCGCCGCGAGCGCTCGCGCTGCAGCGCCATCTCGGCGCTGAAGCCTTCCTCGTCGATGCGCAGGCCGCGCTCGGTCGCGAGCTCGCGCGTGAGCTCGAGCGGAAACCCGAAGGTGTCGTGGAGCCGAAAAGCGTCGGGACCGGAGATTGCGCCGCGGGAAGCAACCTTCTCGAACTGGTCCATGCCCTGGTCCAGCGTGCGCGCGAAGCGGCCGGCCTCGGTGTCGATCGTCTCGGCGATGAACCGCTCGCGGTCCTTCAGCTCCGGGTAGTGGGCCTTGAACATCGCCACGGTCTTCTGCGCGCCGGCCGACAGCTTCGCTGTCATGGCGATGTTGCGGGCGTGGAGCCCCGCGCGCCGGATGAGCCGCCGCAGGACATAACCGCGGCCCTCGTTCGAGGGGACCACGCCGTCGGAGATCGCGAACGTGATGGCCCGGACGTGGTCGGCGATGATGCGTTCGGACAACTGGGTCGGCTTCTTGCTGTGCTCGCGCACCAGATCGACCAACGGCGCCAGCACGTCGGACTCGAACACGTTGCTCTTGCCCTGGATGATGAAGCTGATCCGCTCCAGGCCCATGCCCGTGTCGATCGCCGGCTTTGCCAGCCTCACAAGCGCGCCGTCGGCGACTCCCTGCCTGATGGCATCGGCCGTGGTCGGCGGCGCGCCGAGGTCCGCACGTTGGTCGTACTCGGGAAGCACAAGGTTCCAGAACTCGGTGAAGCGAGCGCAGTGGTCGGGATAGCAGTCCGGTTGCCCGCAGCCCGCCTCGCGGCCGCGGTCCCACCAGATCTCGGTGTCGGGGCCGCACGGCCCGCGGCCGAGCCCCCACCAGTTGTCGCCCAGGCGCGTCACGTGCCCGGCGGGTATGGCGGTCTTCGACGTCCAGATCTCGAAAGACCGGTCGTCGGACGGGTGAACCGTGACGCGAAGGCGGTCGACCGGCATGCCGAAACCGTTGGTCACCAGCTCCCACGCGAGCGGGATCGCGGTCTCCTTGAAGTAGTCGCCGGTGGGCGCGAAGTTGCCGAGCATCTCGAAGAAGGTGTTGTGCCGGTCGGTCCTCCCGACCTCGTCGATGTCGCCGGTGCGCAGGCACTTCTGCGCGCTCGCCAGCCGGGGCGCGGGCGGCTGGCTCAAGCCCAGGTAGTAGGGCTGGAGCGGTTGCATTCCGGCCGAGATGAAGAGCGTGCTGGGGTCGCCGTGCGGCACCAAAGGCGCGCTGGGCAGGACCAGATGCTCCCGGCTCGCGAAATGCTCTAGAAAGCGCCGGCGGATCTCGTTCCCGGTCACGGGGGTTGGCCTAGTGTAGGGCGACTGCGCCGCGCAGCCGATCCGCGGCCTCGGCGGCCGGGGCCAAGGAAGGGGTGGCCCGAGGAGGAGCACAGCCGTCGCTGCGTGACGACGACGGGCCGGGCCCCCTGACGCCGGCTTCAGCGCCGAAGGCGCCCGGGCGCCGGGGACGATGCAGCGGCAAGCGTGCGCTGGCGCCCGACACTTGGTTTAGGGGGCGAGCCGTTCGACCCGCCAAGCCCCCGTCGTCTTCACCGTGTAGCGCATCCGATCGTGGAGCCGGTCCTCGCGACTCTCCCAGAACTCGATCCAGCGCGGGCGGAGCATGTATCCGCCCCAATCACGGGGCAGGGGCACTTCCTCGGGATGACGCGCGGCCAGCTCCAGGACCTTGCGCTCCAGCGCCTCCCGCGAACGGACCACCGAGCTCTGCCGCGAGGCCAGGGCCGAGAGCTGCGCCCCGCGCGGCCGCGTCGCCCAGTAGCGCTCGGACGTCGCCCGCGACGTCTTGCGGACCGAGCCAAACGCGCGCACCTGGTGGTGCGTCGCGGCCCAGTAGAAGACGAGAGCGGCGCGGCGGTCGTAGCCGATGTCGAGGCCTTTGCGGCTGCCGTAGTTGGAGTAGAAGAGGAACGCGCCGTCGTCGAGCCCTTTGAAGAGGACCATCCGCGCCTGCGGGCCGGCTTCGCCCGCGGTCGCGAGCGTCATCGCGTCGGGCTGCGGCGCTCCGGCATCCTGCGCCTCGCGAAACCAGCGCTCGAAGAGGACGTACGGGTCGCGAGGCAGGTCGCTCGCGATCAAGGGCATTCGACTAACGCGCCGACTCTTGCGGCACGTACTTGCGCAGCTGCTCGAGAGCCGCACGCTGGAGGCGCGACACGTGCATCTGGCTGATGCCCAGGCGCTTGGCGATCTCGGACTGCGACATCTGCTCGTAGAACCGCATGGCCATGATCGCGCGCTCACGTGGGGTGAGGTGCTCCATCGCCCGCTCGAGCACGTCGCGCATCTCGACGCGGTCGAGCTCGGGGTCCGCGCCGCCGATCTGCTCGGCGACCGAGCGGCTGTCCTGCCCGTCGCCGGTCGCCACGGGCTGGTCGAGCGAGACCGGCACATAGGCCGGGCCGATCTCCATCGCCTCTGTCACGTCGTCCGGCGAGACGCCCAGCCGTTCGGCGAGCTCGCCCACCGTCGGCTCCCTGCCGAGCTCGTTCTTCATCTGCTCGTTGACGCGCAGAACTGACTGATGGAGCTCCTGCAGCCGGCGCGGAAAGCGAATCGCCGTGCCCTTGTCGCGGAAGTAGCGCTTGATCTCGCCGGCCACGGTCAGCGTGGCGAACGTCGTGAACTCGTAGCCGAGGTCGGGGTCGAAGCGCTCGATGGCCTTGATCAGGCCGAGGTAGCCGACCTGGACGATGTCGTCGAGCGGCTCGCCCCGGTTCTGAAACTTGCGCGCAAGGAAGTAGACGAAGTCGTGGTAGGAGTCGACGAGCTGGGCGCGGATGCGGTCGCGCTCAGCAGGGTCCTCGCTCTCCTTGTAGCGACGGTGGAGCTCACGCAGCTCCTCGCGCGGCAACCGCCCCGGACTTGGCTGACTCGCCACTACCTATTAGTTAAGCCGCTGGCGGAAGTTCAGCCCGCCAGGTGCTTGACCATCCGGAAGCTCACGTGCCCGGTGCGCGGCTCGATGACCGGTCGGAAGTCATCGACGAAGCAGCGGATCATCTCGTAGGCGAGCCGCTGCAGTTCGGGGTCGACGTGGGTCGCGTGCTCGTGCACAGACATCGGCAGCGCGGAGCCGGTCGGCAGCAGGTCGACGTCGACGACGAGCGCCCGGTTGGTGGCGAAGTACGTGAGCTTGAGGTCGGCCGGCGTGCCGAGTTCCTCCGCCGCCCCGATCGCGCTGTCGCACGCCTGCGTGAGTGCGATCGCGAGCTCGTCCAGGTCCATCAGGCTCAGGCCCAGCTGTCCGCCGAGCGCGGTCGCGACTCGCTTGGCGACCGGGATGAACTCCGGCGAGGCCGGGATCTTCAGCTCGGCGAGGTTGCGCTTCGCCATGTCGTTTCGGCTACGACTCCAGGTCGGTGCTCGCCCGCTGCATCCTGCGGGCGGCCGCCGCCTCCAGCTCTTCCCGCTTGCGCTTCGCCGCGGCGACGCCGTCCTGGATCGCCTTGCCCACCGGGTGCTCGGGGTCCGACACCGCCGTCCGCGCCCGCTGCGCCGCCTCGCGCGCCCGCTGCACCGGCTCACTGCCGCTGAGCTCGATCGTCTTGGTGCGCAGGCTTTCGATCTGCTCCCGGCCAGGACCGGTCGCGATGTACGCGCCCACAGCCAGGCCGACGAGCCCGCCGAGGATGAACCAACCGAAACCGCCGCCGCCGCCGTTCCTGTCGTCAGCCATCGCCGAATCCTCCTCTAACCGTCCGAACCAGACTCTGGCCAGCCACCCCCACGCCGTGCGCGGCTGCCTGGACCCCGCGACCGAACGCGGCCAGACCATGCCCGCCGGTGCGCAGCCCGACGTTCACACCGGAGGTGATGTCGTTCACGTTCTCGATCGTCTGTCGCACCTCGGGCAGCGTCTCTTTCATCTCTTCATTGGTCGTGTCCAGGAGCTCCTCGACCGCTCCCAGCGTCCCGCGCAACCGGAAGAGAACCGCCCCCAGCGCCAGCGCCACGATGAGCGCCGACACGCCAAAGGCGATCCACATGAAGCCCTGGCTGCTCAACGACTGAATACCCCCTCCGCCCCCGCCACAAACACACCCGCAATCTTAAGTGCGTCCGTTCGAGTGGTCTTGCGCGGGCTCCTTCGGTTCTCGGCTGGGGCGCGGCACGAACCGCGCCAGGGGCTGGAGGAGCAGCGCGAAGACCAGCGCCGGCAGCAGGTTGGCCTGGCCGAGTCGGGCCGAGGGCAGGCCGATGAAGTCCCAGAGCTGGCCGAGTCCGAAGCCGAGGGCGGTCATGACCAGGACTGGCACGTAGGCGCGGCGGCGGTACGGGAGGAAGGCGAAGCAGAGCTGGGAGACGATGAGGATGAGCAGGACGGCGACGATCAGGCCGGGCGCGATCCAACCCATCACGATCGCCGGCGAAAGGTCGAAATCCGGCCTCTGGTTTGGTGCGATCGCCGGCGATCGGCTGAGGGAAACGCGCATGTGCCCGCGGCCAGTCGGGAGCGCCTCAAGGCTACGAGGCCGGCTTCTTGGTGGCGACCGCCTTGATCCCCAGCTCGTCGAGCTGCGCCTGGTCGACCTCCGATGGCGCGCCGAGCATCAGGTCGGACATCGACTGCGTCTTCGGGAAGGCAATCACGTCGCGGATGTTGTCGGTGCCGCCGAGCATCATCACGATGCGGTCGATCCCCGGCGCGATCCCACCGTGAGGCGGCACTCCGTAAGTGAAGGCCTCGAGCAGCGTGCCGAACCTTTCCCGGATCACATCCAGCGGCATCCCGAGGAGCTGAAACACGCGCTCCTGCATGCGAGGGTCGTAGATCCGCAGGCTGCCGCCGCCCAGCTCGTAGCCGTTGCAGACGATGTCGTACGCGTGCGCCCGCACGTCGTAGGGCCGCTCCTCGACGAACGACATGTCCTCTTCGAAAGGACGTGTGAAGGGGTGGTGCGCGTAGGTGATGTGGCCCTGGTCGTCCTCCTCGAAGAGGTAGGTCGGGTTGATCCAGAGAAACCTCCATTCGCCTTCGCGGATCAGCTTTCGCCGGCGCGCGATCTCCTGCCGGATCAAACCGATCACCGTCTCCGCCTTGCGGCGGCGGTCGGCGGCGATCAGCACCAGGTCGTCAGGACCAGCGCCGGTCAGGTGCTTGATGGCGTCGATCTCATCGCTCGCAAGGTGCTTGTCGAGCGCGCCTCCAGGCACCCAGGCGAGGCCCTGGCCGCCGGCGCCCCTGGCCACCGTGACCAGCTCGTCGAGCTCACGGCGTGACATGTCCCGGCCGCCCGGCACCGCGAGCCCGCGCACCACGCCGCCCGCGGCGAGCACGCGTCGGAAGACCTCGGCTCGCGTATCGCCCAGCGCATCGCCGAGGTCCGCGATCTCCAGCTCGTAACGCAGGTCCGGCTTGTCGGTGCCGTAGCGAAGGAACGACTCCTTGATGTCGAGCCGCGGGAAGGGCATCTCGATGGTGGCGCCGATGGCGTCCTTCCAGAGCCTGGCGAACAAGGCCTCGACCAGGCCGAACACGTCCTCCTCGTCGCAGAACGACATCTCGAGGTCCAGCTGCGTGAACTCGGGCTGGCGGTCGGCGCGCAGGTTCTCGTCCCGGAAGCAGCGCGCGATCTGGTAGTAGCGCTGGACGCCGGAGACCATCAGCAGCTGCTTGAGCATCTGCGGCGCCTGCGGCAGCGCGTAGAACTCGTTCGGGTGCAGCCGCGAGGGGACGAGAAAATCGCGCGCGCCGGACGGCGAGCTGCGGGTCAGGATCGGCGTCTCGACCTCGACGAACTCGCGCTCCTCCATGAAGTCGCGGATGATGCGGTTGACCTTGCTGCGGAGCTCGAGCATCCGTGTCATGGCCGGACGCCGCAGGTCGAGGTAGCGGTACTCGAGACGCGTCTTCTCGTCGGGCTCCTCCGCGTCTTCGATCGGGAACGGCGGCGGCTCTGAACGGGTCAGGATCTCGATCTCTTCGGCGACGACCTCGACCTCGCCGGTCTCCATCTTCGGGTTTTCGGAGCCGGCCGGACGGCGGCGCACGGTGCCGCGCACGCGGACGACGTACTCCAGGCGAAGCTCGGGCATGGCCGCGAGCTTCAGCACGACCTGCACCTTTCCCCAGCGGTCGCGAAGGTCGACGAAGACGACGCCGCCCATGTCACGCCGCCGCGCCACCCAGCCGTAGAGCTCGACCTCTCGGCCGTCGTCGGACGCGCGCAGCGAGCCGCAGTGCGGCGCGGAGTAACCGCTCACCTCAGGCGCGCGGGCAGCTCGTGCCACCCCAGCTCGGCCTGGTCGCCGCTCGACATCTCCTTGAGCTGGGCGACGCGGCGGGCGGCGTCCTCGGCGCTCAGCAGCACGACCCAGCGCGCGCCGAGCTTGTTCGCCGAGCGCATCTTGGCGCGCAGGCTCTTCGGCTCGTAGTCGACGGCGGTCGACCGGACGGCACGGCAGATCCGGGCCACGGTCGCAGCCTCGACCCCGAGGTCACCGTCGGGAAGCACCAGCACGTCCGCGGGCGGCGTCAGCGGCGTCTCGTCTCCCGGGGAGGCCATGAGCTCGGTGACGCGGTCGAGGCCACCGGCGAATCCGACGGCCGGCGTGGGCGGCCAGTTCATGTCCTCGGCCAGGTCGTCGTAGCGGCCGCCAGACGCCAGGGCGTCCTGCTGCCCCGTGGCGCCGCTCGGATAGAACTCGAACACGGTCCGGGTGTAGTAGTCGAGGCCCCGCACCAGGTGCGGGTTGAGGATGTATTCGAGCCCCGCCGCGTCGAGCAGCCCTCGGACCTCGCTCCAGTGCTTCGCGCACTCCTCACAGAGGTTGTCCGTGATCTTCGGCGCGCCCTCCTTGAACGGCTGGCACTGCGGCACCTTGCAATCGAGGAGGCGGAGCGGGTTGCGCTCCAGGCGCAGCTGGCAGTCGCCGTGCAGCTGGGACTTGAGCGGCCGGTAGTACTCCTTGAGCTTCTCGAGGTACCCAGGGCGGCACTTACGGTCGCCGATCGTGTTGAGCTCGAGGCGCGGGTCGTCGAGCCCGACCTGTTCCAGCCACCGGGCCGCGATCTCGATGACCTCGGCGTCGACGCCGCTCGCGGCGCTCCCGACCGCCTCCACGTCGAACTGGAAGAACTGGCGATAGCGGCCCTTCTGCGGCCGGTCGTACCGGAACATGGGGCCGAAGAGATAAAGACGCGAGGGCTGCGGGCCTTGGTTGAGCCGGCCCTCGAAGTAGGCGCGCACGACGCCGGCCGTCGCTTCGGGCCGCAGGGCGACGCTGCGCCCGCCGCGGTCCTCGAACCGGTACAGCTCCTTGGCCACCGCGTCGGTGTCCTCACCGACCCGTTCGATCAGCTCCGAGGGCTCGATGATCGGCGTCTCGATCTCCTCGTAGCCGAAGCTGCGGGCGACCGTCCGTCCCGCCTTCTTGGCCGCGCGCCAGAGCGCAAAGTCGGCGGGAAGGATGTCGCGGACGCCGCGGACGGAACGAATCGGCTCGAAGCGGGGCATTGAGGGATCGATTGTAAGAACCGCCGGGTAAACTCACCGGCCGACACTCGCATGACGACCGCGTACGTCCAGCTGATATCGCTAGTGCTCGCCTCGCTGGCCCTGGTCATGGGCGCGTGGCTGCTGATCGTCGGCAAGCGCCCGTGGCGCAGCACCGAGCGAGTCGAGGTGGCCCCGCGCGTGCGCCTGCTCGGGCTGAGCTACATCCTCGTGTTCGGCGCGGCGATGGTCCAGATCATCACCCAGCCGACGGGCTACGAGGCCGAGGCGCTCGGCGGGCTGATGGTGCTGGGCGGGATGATCGTGATCGTCGTCGTCTACCTCGAGGCTCGTGCCGGGCGCCGCGCCACGCACGAGGACCGTCTGGACAACCGCCTCCGGGGCTGACGCTCAGAGCCCGGCTCGCTCCGTGTTCGTGCGGTAACCGACCGCCGCCCTGAGCGCGTCCGCCAGGTCGTCGGTCCGGATCGGCTTGCTCATGTAGTCGTCGTAGCCCGCGCGCAGGCAGCGCTCCTGGTCGCCCGGCCCGGCCATCGCCGTCAATGCGATCAGCCGCGGCCGGTTGCCCCGCGGCCACCGCCGACAGATCGCCTCGGCCGCGGCCAGCCCGTCCATCTCCGGCATCAGCACGTCCATCAGGACCGCGTCGTACGGCGTCTGGGCGACGGCCGCGACCGCCTCGCGCCCGTTGGAAACCACGTCGACCGTGTGCCCGAGCTTCGTCACCAGGCGCTTCAGAAGGTTCTGGTTGAGGGCGTTGTCGTCGGCGATCAGCACGCGCAGCGACCCGGGCACCACCTCCTGGGGTGCCCGCGCCGAAGGCGTGGGGAGGCCCGGCTCGGCGCCGCGGCCGCCGACCTGGAGCATCACGTCGTGCAGGGTGCGCGGCGGCACCGGCTTGGTCAGCATGGCCTGGATGACGCCGCTGTCGGCGGCGGCGGCTTCGTCAGCGCCGGGGGTCGACGAGGCGATGATCACGATCGGCATCTGGTCAGGTCGCTTCGCGGTGCGCAGGTTGCGCGAGATCTCCAGCCCGTCGATCGACGGCGCGCGATGCTCGATGAGCGCGATGTCGAAGGGGCGGCCGATCTGGACCGCCGCCTGCGCCTCCTCCGGGGTCCCCGCGGTCGCGTTGGCGCCCCACTGCTCGACCTGCAGCGCCAGCACCCGCTTCTCGGTCGGGTCGGCCGCGACAACCAGTACGCGCATGCCCTCGAGCGTGAGCAGGGTGGTGCCGATGCCCCCGGGCAGCGCCTCGGCCAGGATCGTGAAGCCGAACGTCGTGCCGGCGTCGGGCCCGGCCTCCACGCCGCCCTGCTCGACGCGGAGCTCGCCGTCCATCATCTCGACCAGGTGCTTGGTCGTGTGCAGGCTCAGCACGGCCAGGCGGTCGCCCGGCTCGAGCCGGTCGTACGGTCCGGTGACCCCCTCGAGCCCCCCGCGCAGGATGCGGGCCGGCACGCCGCGGCCGGTGTCGCGGATGGTGAAGCTCAGGGCGACGAGCCCGCCGCGGTCCTCGGAGCGCAGCTCGACGCCGATCCCGCCCCGGTAGGTCCGGTCGACCGCGCCGTGCAAAAGCGTGAGCAGGATCTGCTCGATGCGGCGCGAATCGCCGATGGCGATGTTGGGCACGTCGGGCGCGGCGTGGAACGAAAGGTCCAGGCCCTTCGCGCCGGCGGCGTCCACCACGAGTGCGAGGCAGCTCTCGACCGTCGAGCGCACGTCGAACGGGTGTAGCGCCAGCTCGAACTCTCCGCTCTCGATCGTCACCGCGTCGAGGACTTCGTCGACGATGCGCGCCACCTGCTCGGCGCCGGTCTCCACGATCGCCGCGAGCTCGCGCTCCTCACTGCTTTCGGCGCCGGTGGAAAGAAGGCCGGCCGCTCCGACGACCGCGTTCAGCTGGTTCCGCAGTTGGTGGCCGACGTCAGCCCACAGCTCGGAGTCGACCTCGATGGTCCTCCGATGCCCGTCGACCCGCTCCTCGCCCTCGCGCGGCGTGATCTCCTGGAACTCGTCCATCTATGGTTCGCCTCCTCCGGCGTCCGCTGAGAAAGGCGCGGCATCGGCGGCCGGAGCCAAGGAGATGCCGAGCACGCGAGGGAGCGCATCCCGTAGATGCGTGACCGAGAGCGCGCAGGCGTCGACGCAGGCTTCACCGCTGAAAGCGCCCGGCCGTCGAGGCCGATGCATTTCCAGCGGCTGTCCGGGGAGGTGAACCATCTAATAGAGGTGCTCCATGGGTGGCTGGGCCGTCGGCTCGAACATCGACTCGGGCAACTCCATGCCGTTGGACTTGAAATGGTCGGCGAACGTCGTCCCGGTGCCTGTCGCGGTGTGGTAGCCGACCGCCCTGCCGTCGGGTGTGACGGCGACCTGGCGGAATGCGAACACCTCGTTCAGCCCGATCTCGCCCTCCCTCAGACCGAAAACCTCGGCGACGCCGACGATCTTGCGCGCGCCGCCGCGAAGTCGCTCGGTCTGCACGATGACGTTGATCGCCGAGGCGATCTGCCCGCGGATGGCGCGCGAGGGAAGCTCTGTGCCCGCGAGCAACACCAGAGTTTCCAAGCGATTGATGACGTCGCGCGGGTTGTTCGCGTGCACGGTGCTCATCGAGCCGTCGTGGCCGGTGTTCATCGCCTGCAGCATGTCGAGCGCCTCCCCGCCGCGCACCTCGCCGACGATGATGCGGTCGGGTCGCATGCGCAGCGCGTTGCGTACCAGGTCGCGGATGGTGATCTGGCCGTGTCCCTCGACGTTGGCGGGCTTGGACTCGAGGCTTATGACGTGGACCTGCCGCAACCGCAGCTCGGCGGCGTCCTCGCAGGTGACGATGCGCTCGCTCGCCGGGATGAACCCGGACAGCACGTTGAGCAGCGTGGTCTTGCCGGAGCCGGTGCCGCCCGACACGATGATGTTGAGCCGCGTCTTCACCGCCGCGTCGAGGTACTCGAGGATCGCCTCGCTCGAGCCGCCGGTGCTGACGATGCGCTCGGGTGTGAGCACCTCGCGGCCGAACTTGCGGATCGTGAGGCACGGTCCGTAGATTGCGACCGGCGGGATGACCACGTTGACGCGCGAGCCGTCCTTGAGCCGCGCGTCGCACATCGGCTCCGACTCGTCGACGCGCCGGCCGATCGTGGAGACGATGCGGTCGATGACGCGGCGCAGGCTCGCCTCGTCCTCGAACGCGAGGTTGGTGAGCTCGATGCGACCCTTGCGCTCGACGAAGATCTGCTCCGGGCGGTTGACCATGATCTCGGTGATCTCAGGGTCGCGAAGCGGCGCCTCCAGGGGGCCGAGGCCGATGACCTCGTCGAAGAGGATCTCGACCAGCCGCTCGCGGTCGGCCGCGGTGACCAGGGCGGCGGGCGGCTTGTTCCGGAAGTGGTCCTCGGTCAGCTGCGTCAGCAGGCGGCGTATGCCGGCGCGGTTGCTGATGTCGATCGCCGCCGCGTGCCGGCGCAGGAGGTCGGCGTGGATCTCGGCCTTCGCTGCCGCCAGCCCAGGGCTCAGAACGCCAAGGGCTTCGGTGGTGGCTGCCGGCGTCTCCGCGGGTGGCGCGGTCGCGGTCGTGCCCTCTCGGGGCACCGCCCGGCGCTCGACGGGTGCGATCGACGGCGT
>DATEGB010000114.1:0-13701 GCA_035280365.1 Candidatus Dormiibacterota bacterium
ATCAACCCCCTCCACGGCGCCGCGTACGAAGAGGCTGCGCTTCAGGCCAAGACCTAAGCCGGCTCGGCTCCGCGTCTCCCTCGTCATACTGCGCTTGATTGCATAACGTGCGTCCCACCCCGCACCCGGGAGCGCCCCGCGAGAATGAACTCGAGAGTCCACCCCCGATCAGCGGGGTCACCGCCTCCACCTGGGCGCTCGATCCCCGCCGGCGGCGTCGCTACCTGCAGATCGCCTTCGGCGTCGCCGCGCTCTTTGTCGCCATCGGCGTCCTCTTCCTGCTCCGTGACTTCCTCGGCGCCTTCGTGCTCGGCTCGGCCATCGCGTTTCTCATCCAGCCCGCGGTCATCCGCCTCCACGCCGCCGGCGTGCCGCGCGTGCTGGGGATCATCGTCATCTTCATCGCGATCATCGTCGCCTTCGCCGGGCTCGTGCTCCTCATCGTCCCTCTCGGCGTCAACGAGGTCAGCCACCTACAGGTCCAGCTTCCGTCGCTCGCAGCCTCGGCGCAGGACCGCTTCAACAGTCTCCAGCCGGTCCGCGTGTTCGGCATCGATGTCAACCTCAAAGGCGTCACCGAGTCGGTCAGCTCTCACCTGCGCGAGTACCTGCTCGGCCAGTTCGGCAACGCCGTCACCCTCGGCCTGACGGCCCTGACAACGGCGCTTCAGCTGCTGTTGATGTTCATCGTCGCGTTCCTCCTCGCGCTCGAAGCGCCGGCGGTACGCCGCGACCTTCGCCGCCTCGTCCCCAACGACTACCGCAAGGACTTCGATCAGATTTGGCGCCAGGTCCGCAAGATGCTGTACGCGTACGTTCGCGGTCAGCTGATCACCGCCGGCCTGATCGGAATCGCCTCCGGCATCGCGTGCTTCGCCATCGGCCTCCCCGACCCGGTCGCGCTCGGCCTGATCGCCGGGGTGACCGCGCTCATCCCGTACTTCGGCCCATTCCTGGGCGCGATCCCCGCCATCCTCGTCGGCCTGTCGCTGTCACCCCAGAGCGCGCTCGTCATCGGCCTGCTTTACTTGCTGATCTCGAACGTCATCCTCAACCTCGTCTATCCGAAGCTCATGGGCGACGCGGTGAAGCTGCCGCCGATCCTGGTCATCGTCGCCCTGATCGCCGGGTTCAGCTGGGGTGGCATTCTCGGCATGTTCGTCGCCGTGCCGGTCGCGGCGACGCTGCGCATCCTCTTCGACCACATCTACCCGCGCCTCTACGAGAAGCCGGCTTGAGGATCGCGATCCTCTCTGACATCCATGCCAACTGGCAGGCGCTGGAGGCGGTGCTGCGCGATTGCCCAACGGTCGACGAAACGCTCTGCCTGGGAGATGTCGTCGGCTACGGCGGCGATCCTAAACGATGCGTCGACGAGGTCACGCATCGCAACTGGCCCACCCTTGTCGGCAACCACGACCGGGCGTGCACTGACCCGGAGATCCTCGAGTGGTTCAACGACGACGCCGCCTCGGTGGTTCGGTGGACAATTGAGGTGATAGGAGCGGAGCGGCTGGGATGGTTGCGGGGGTTGCCAGACAGCCAGGTCGAGCACGACGTGCTGCTCGTCCACGCCAGCCCTCGGGATCACATCTATGAGTACGTGCTCGACACCGCCGTCGCCCACGCCAACCTCGAGCTCCTCGACGGGGGCATCTGTTTTCACGGCCACACGCACGTTCCGGGCATTTTCGGAATGGCCAACGGAACCGTGACCCATGAATACCGTGTCGACGCATTTCCGCTCGCCGGTCCGGCCCTCGTGAATCCCGGCAGTGTCGGTCAGCCCAGGGACGGCCTTCCCACCGCCAGCTACGGCATCTGGGACGTGGACAAGAATTCGTTCGAGTTCCGGCGCGTGCGCTACGACATCAAAGGCGCCCAGCGCGCGATCAGGAAAGCTAGGCTTCCGGAGCGCTTCGCACTTCGTCTCGAAAGCGGGCGATGAACCAGAGCCCGGCAATGCGCCTGGTCAGGCTCGGCTATGCGGCCGCGGCCGGGGCGGGGATCGGCTCGTTTCTGTTCTGGACGGTCTACTGGTTCACGTTCGTCCGCGGCAATCTTCGCGGCCCTGACTTCTTCAACTTCTACGCCGCGGCAAAGCTGTACGTCGCCGACGGCGGTGGAGCGGTCTACAACATCGCGATGCAGCGCCAGGTGGAGCTGCAGATCACGGGCCAGGACCCTGCGCGCTTCATCGTCCTCCCTTACTTCCATCCGCCCTACTACACGTTGCTGATCGCTCCGCTCGCGTACCTCGATTACCGCCACGCCTACTACGCGATGGCCGCGATCAACGTGGTGCTCACGGCCGCGTTGATCGCCATCCTCGTTCGCGGCAGTCTGGGTGTCCACGGCCGCGGCTGGCTCATCGCCGCGGCGATGATCGCTGGGTTCTTTCCGGTTTTCGTGACCGTGCTGCAGGGGCAATCGGACCTCGTCGTCCTCGTTCCGCTTGCCGGCGCCTACGCAGCCTGGGCGCGTGGCAAGTACGGCACCGCAGGTGCGTTGAGCGCGCTCGCCCTGGCAAAGCCGCAGCTGCTTCTGCTCATCCCCGTGCTCTTCATCACCCGGCGCGCCTGGCGCGCGCTTGCGGCCTTTGCCGGCGTTCTCGCCGGCCTTGGGCTGCTGTCGGTGGTCACCTTTGGACTGGGAGCCGTGCTCACATATCTCGGCTCGGTCGGCACATGGGCGATCACGGGCCGCCTGCCCAACACGGACCAGCTCGTGTATACCGACCCGGCCGTCTACTCGCTGCGCAACATCCTCGAAGCGGTGCCGGGCGGCGGCAAGGTCGTAGCTTTCGTCATCCTCGTGGTCCTTCTCGCCTTTGTCGCCCTGTCTCTCAGCTGGCGGCCGGACAAACCGCGGCTCGATTTCGCGCTCGCGATCGCCGCGTCACTGGTGCTCAGCCCGCATCAGAACGTGCACGACCTCGCGCTGCTTGTCATTCCGGGATTCGCGCTGGCCGACCTCGCGCTGGACGGACAGTTGCGTTGGCCGCACATTGCCGTCGCGGTGCTGTTCTTTGCTTACGCCGCCATCGACCTCACTCTGACCATCAATTTCTGGGCAGCGGCGGTCGGCGCGCTCGCGGTGGCCACCTATCTGGCGGTGGAGCGCCTCGCAGTGCGACCTGACCCCATCCCTCTGGGGGAATTGCACTGGAGCGGGCCGCGGCCGCATCGCGTCATCGTCCTTCCCGCCTATCGCGCAGCCAAGACGCTGGTCGAGGTGGTCGGTGACATCCCCCAGGGCCACGCCGATCGCATCCTGCTCGTCGACGACGCGAGCGCCGACGCGACCGTCAGCGTCGCGACCGCGTTGCGGCTTGACGTGATCCGTCATCAACGAAACCTTGGCTACGGCGGCAACCAGAAGACGTGTTACCTGCAGGCGCTCGCGATGGGCGCGGACGTGGTCGTGATGCTCCACCCTGATGGCCAGTACGACCCCGCGATCATCCCCAACCTGTGCCGCGTGATCGAGAGCGGCGAAGCGGACATCGTGCTTGGGTCGCGGTGGTTGGGCCTTGATCCCGCAAAGGCCGGGATGCCCTGGTGGAAACGGCTCGGCAACCGCTTCCTGACCGCCTCCGAGAACCGCGTCCTCGGCCTCAAGCTGTCCGAGTACCACACCGGCTATCGCGCCTACTCGCGGCGTTTCCTGGAGGCGATTCCCTTCCTGGAGAACAGCAACGACTTCGTCTTCGACACGCAGGTGCTGGTCCAGGCGGCGACGTTTGGATTCAAGATCGGCGAGGTGCCGGCGATCGGCCGCTACCACGCCGACGCGAGCTCGGTCAGCTTCCGGACCTCGACGGTCTACGGCCTGAAGACCCTCGCGGCGCTGGCGAGGTACGTCCTCCACCGCGCGGGCTTCCGATGCGCGTGGCTGACCCCGGTGTCAGACGTCGACAAAAAGGCGCTTCCTGTAGGCCAGGTAGCCCACCACGGCCAGGTTTAGGAGCAGCGCGCCGACCTTGAAGAGGGTCGGGCGCGTGAAAACTTCGTAAGCCTCGTAGGGGATCAGGACGCCGGTCGCGATCACCGTCAGGTATTCGGCCCAGCGGCGGCGCATGGCGAGCCCCACGCCTTCGGTGGCTTCGAGAGCGGCGTACAGGATCGCGCTGACGGCGAGCAGGGTGAGGTGGTTGAAGTTGCCCGCGTAGACCAGGACGCGCAGCAGGAGCCGGAGGATGATGCTGTGGCCGACATTGAGGTTGAGCTGACTCTCGGCCCAATCCGCCCAGTAGTCGAGCCAACCGTTGTGACCGACCACGAGCAGGCCGATGCCGAGGGCGATGAGGACGACCGCCTTGACGATTCGCTCGACGATGATGACCTTGATGAAGGCGTCGTGCTCGCCGCCCATCTTGCCGAGCTCGCGCCACAGGCGGCGGAGATAGTGCGGCCGGGCGCGGGCGACGGACATTGTCCGTGACCTTAACAACCTGGGTTGCCAAGGACCTTGGCGGTGCGTAGGCTCGCGTGTCAGGCTCGGCAGGCTGGGGGAGGGCGCCGCTGGGAGAGGGAGGGCCCCGCAAGGGGTGTGCCTCGCGGCGGCGGCGCGGAGCCCTAGGTCGTGTCCTCCCGGTGCTCCCGGTGCTCCCGGAACAACATCACCCTGCAATTCGCGTTCTTCAGCACGTACGGCACCGTCTTGCCGAGGTTGAACTCCCCGAACCGCCTCTTGTACGGCAGCCCCATCACAATCAGGTCCGCTCCCCACTCCACCGCCTCGTCCACCAGCGCCGGCCCTGTGTCCCGCGCCTGCACCAGCTCCGTCTCCACCGGCAGCTGCGCCGCGGCGGCGAGCTTCTCGACCTCGTCCAGGATCTTCTCCCCGCGCTCCACGACATCGTCCAGCACCGCGCCCAGCGGCAGCGACCGGTTCACCTCGATGATGTGCACGCCGTAGAGCCGTCCACCCTGCGGGTCGGTCATCCGGCACGCCAGCCGGACCGTCTCCTCGTCGATGTCCTGCCCGCCCACCGCGACCAACACCTTGCGCGACGTCGTCGGGTGCGTGTGCCGGTCTCGGTCCGCCATCAGCCAGCAATGACCACGACGATCAGTGCTGCGGGCCGCGCCGCACGCGCCGGATCAGCACATAGAGGGCGAACGCGAAACAGACCACCGCGGTGCCCAGAGCCAGCTGCCGCGAGACCTGGTCGAGCGCCTGGTGAGCGGCGAGATACACGATCACCCAGACCCCCATCGCGAGCGCGATTACGCCCATGAACGTGAACGGGAAACGCACGCGCCCACATGCTAGCAACCTCGGCAAAGCTCGCCCGAACCCCTTCCAGACCCTCCCTATAATCAACCGGTCTTGAAGCTGCTGATCGTGGGGTGTGGGCGCGTCGGCTCGCAGATCGCGGCCAACATGGACCGCGCCGGACACGAGGTCGTGATCGTCGACCGCGACCCCAACGCATTCAACCGCGCATCAACCAGGGGCGTCCTCACCCGCGAGTTCCGCGGCGAACAGGTCGTCGGCAACGGCACTGATGTCGACGTCCTTCGGCGCGCTGGTATCGAGAAGGCCGATGGCTTCGTCGCCGTCACGGAAGGCGACAACCGCAACATCATGGCCTCGCAGATCGCCAAGCACGTTTTCAAAGTTCCGCATGTCGTCACCCGCATCTACGACCCTGAGCGCGCCGAGACCTACGAGAAGCTCGGCGTGCACACCATCTGCCCGACCATCGAAGGCGCCAAGCACATCGAGCGCGTCCTGATGGAGCGCAGCTAGCGCCGGATGTACGTCATCGTCGTCGGTGGAGGCACGGTCGGGTATTACCTTTCGCGCGACCTGGTCGAGCGCGGCCACGAGGTGACGCTCATCGAGAAGGACGGACGTCGCGCCGATTGGCTCGAGTCGCAGCTCGGCAGCATCATCATGCGCGGCGACGGCTGCGAGGTGCGCTTCATGGCGCAGACCGGCATCGAGCGCGCCGACGCCATCATCGCCGTCACCGCGGACGACGAGGACAACCTGATCGCGCTCCAGGTTGCCAAGCGACACTTCCACGTGAAGAAGACGATCGCCCGGGTCAACAATCCGACCAACGTGGAGATCTTCAAGATGCTCGGCGTCGACGAGGCCGTGTCCGCAACCGAGGTGCTGCTCGCCGCGCTCGAGCCTCCGATCACGACCTGAAAACAAAAAGGACCGCTCGCATGGAGCGGTCCTTTATCCAGGTGCTCTTATGTAGCCTTGCCGATCTTGTAGATCTTCGTGCCGCAGTAAGGGCATGTACCAACCGTCGCAGGCTTGCCGTTCTTCATCGTGATCGGCTGAGGGTCTTTCATCTCAACCTTTCTTTTGTCCTTCAAGCAGTAGCCTTCCACTAAGTCACCATCCTTCTTTGGAATTTCGCTATGGGAGGCGGACTCGCCCATTCTAGGGGGGCGTATTTGCCCAATACAACCCCAATTCAAACCGAATTCAGCCAACCGACCCCCGAACCTGCGAAAAAACATGCCAGAAAGCGGCTTCGAAAGGCGTTTTTGCGTCCTCTCCGAAAAGAACAAACCTGACTTCGGTTGCCTGCCAACCTTCACTTAACGCGTGACGCAAGGACTCCGCCATCACGCGGCCGCACTCGTCGATGGGAAATCCAGCGATGCCTGTGCCGACTGCGGGGATTGCCATCGTCTCGATCGCATGGCGACGCGCAAGCCGAAATACACCGTCCATCGACGACCGCAACGACTCACGCGTGGTGCGTCCACCGAGCGTCATGCTCGCCGCGTGCAGCACGTATCGCGCGCGAAGATCGCCGGCGCCGGTGATCGCCGCCTCGCCCACGCGCACCGGTCCATGCCGGTCACATTCGTCCTGGATGGACGGTCCGCCCGCGCGGCGAATCGCTCCCGCGACTCCACCGCCGAGCATCAGGTCGTTGTTGGCCGCGTTGACGATCGCGTCGACCTCCTGCTCGACGAGGTCGCCGCTGATGATCACGACTCTTGCTTCAGACATGCCCACACCTCGCGCATCCGCTCGTCCAGGAGCTCACGCGTGGCGGTCACGATGCCGCGCGTGCCGATCGACTCGATGGTCAGTGATGCACAGGCTACGCCGCATACCAGCGCGTCCTGCAAACCCGCTCGCTGCCCGCCCGTGACGAGCCACCTGGCCATCATTCCGCCCGCGACCGCGTCGCCGGCGCCCGTGGTGTCGAACGCCGGATACTTGAGCAGCGCCGGCACGTGCAGGCTTCCGTCCGACGTGTAGGCGGTGACGCCCTCGCTCCCAGCCTTGACGACGAGGCCTTCCAGCCACCACTGGCGGCGAAATTCCTCAGGGTCCGTGCCGCCGAGGGACGCGAACTCCTCCTCGTTGCAGAAGTACCAGTTCGCTCGACGGAGAACATCCTTCGCATGCGCCGTCTGCTCCTTGAGGTACGACAGCATCGCGTCCGCCGCCACGAGCTTGGCGCCGTGGACCGCTTTCATCGCCTGGGCCTGCCGATCCGGACGCATCGACCCGACGAACGCCCACCCCGCGAAGTCGCGGGGCGAGTGCGGATGCCAGCTGTCATAGATGCGGTCTGAGCTCCCGAGGTCGGTGTTGCGGCCGTGCTCCTGGCGCGCGGTCCAGCGATACGTCGGCATCTCGAACACGTGGACCAGGCTGGTGTCGATGGGACGACCGTCAAAGGCCTTGACGACCTTGTCGACCGCGTCGTGGCCGACCGGCGCCGACACCTTGACCGGCACCAGCAGGCTCGCCGCGAGCGCGAAGTAGATCGCCGAGCCGCCGAGCTCCTCCTCCACCTTGCCGAACGGCCCTTCCCGCGTGTCGAGCGCGATCGACCCGACGACGAGAAGGTCGAACGCGTCAGGCACGGCGCCCTGTGCCGCTGCTCGCGGTCACGACGTGCCGAGCGTAGCGGAGCTTCTGCAGGAAGTCCTCCACGCCGTCGTACTCCTCCATCTCCATCCAGCTGCGTCCGAGCTCCTCGGCGGAATGGGCGTCGGAGCCGGTCGCCACGACCTTGCCGAGCTCCCGCGCGAGTCGCGCCGCCGCCTCGTTCGCGTCGGCGTCGCACCACGGGTTGTACGTCTCGACGATGTCGATGCGGTCCGCCAGCGCCGCGATGCGGTGGGGGCTGAAGTGCGACCGGTGGCGGTCGAGCGGATGGGGGACGTAGACCAGGCCGCCCATGTCGTGAATCAGGTTCATCGCCTGCTCTGGCGTGAGCCAGGGCGGCACACGCTTCGTGATGAAAAGGCCGATCACTTCGCCTTCGAGCGTCTTTGCCTCTTCGCCGGCAATCGCGAGCTCAGGAGCGAGGCGCTCGAGCTCGAGCGCGCCTTCGACGGTGTTGTGGTCGGTCAACGCGAGGCGGTCGAGCCCACAAACGTGGGCCCGGTCGATCAGCTCCTGGAGTGAGCTCTGGCCATCGTGCGAGTAGTGCGAATGAAGATGAAGGTCGACGCGAAGCATGCGCGTCGATTCAGACGGAGGCGGCTTCTTTCAGCGCTCGCCGCCGCGTGCTGCCGCCGAATAGAGGGATCACGTGAGCGGGCCTGCGGCTGAGGCACGCCTGCTCCATCAAGGCCGCTTGCGCGTCGTAGATGATCTCCATCACCTGCTCGGGTCTGCGCTCGCGACCCAGACGCGCCGGCAGCTGTGGGTGCGCATGGCGCAGCACGGTCATCAGGCGAGGGATCAACCAGCCGGGCACGATGCGCACCCGCTGGACAAGGCACTCCTCGACCCAGAACAGCAACTGGTCAGACTCCTGGAGCAATCGTCGCGGCGTCACGGCGCGTCGACTGTGGCGATGCCAGCGCTGGAAACGCTCCTGCTCCTCGATCGTCTGCTGAAGCATGGACCGCAACCCACTATATCAGCGCGTTGCCGCGGCGCCGGCCCTTGTGGGATAGCACAGGGTGCGCCATCCATCGTCCCCCGGGACGAGGTGCACCTGCCGGTCGAATGTCCACTCGCGCCACTGTTGGCGGACGCGATAACGCATGACCAGACGCGCGACGTTGTTGTAGGTCTGGTCGTGCAGATGGTCGGTCCAGCTGTCGAGAAGCGTGACGCTCGCGACCTGCATGTCGAGGATCTCGAGCCACTCGTCGAGACGCGGCATCTCGCGGACGAAGGTCTGGATCCCGCCCCAGGCGCGCTGCGCGTCCTCGGCCAGCATCTCCCACATCTCCTCGAACCTGCCTTCGGCGTGCAATTTCATGAACTGCATCTCGCACGTGGCCGGTGCAGGCACGGGTACGGGCTCGTCTTCCAGGAGGTGCCGCCAGACGTGCTCGTCCATCCACGCGGCAAAGCCGCGCCAGCGCCGGCGAAGCCAGACCTTGACGATTGACGCTAGATGTTGTGTGATCTCCCCAGACTGTATACAGAATGTGGATAACTGACAAGTCCCCAGCCTCTACGATGCCCGGGTGATCAAGGTCGGGACGGCGGCCTGGCGGCTTGGTCCGCGGCCTCAGCGCCCGCTGAAACGACGCCAGATCCCTTCGGACGTCACGCTCCGGCCGGCGCGCGGATCGGACCCACCGCATATAAGAGGACGCGAGCCCGACCAAGACGACGAATTGAGATGATCGTTCGGTGCTCGACGGCGATCAAGACTTCGACCTCGTCGTAATCGGCGCCGGCATCATCGGCAGCCGGGTCGCGCTCGAGGCGGCCTACGCCGGGCTCAAGGTCGCGCTTTTCGATGCCTCGGACTTCGGGTCCGGCACGTCTCAGGCGTCGTCCAAGCTCATCCACGGCGGGCTGCGCTACCTGCCGATGGGCGACGTCCGGCTCGTGCGCGAGAACCACCTCGAGCGCCGCGCCCTCCTCGATCACGTCGCCCGCAACCTGGTCTGGCCGCTCGACTTCCTGGTCCCCGTCTACGGTGGAATGTTCGCCGCGGCGGAGCTGTGGGCCGGACTGCTGGTGTACTCGGGGCTGTCCGGATTCCGTCACAGCCGCAACGGGCTCATCGGCAAGAAACGCGCGCTGGAGCTGGTTCCGCAGCTCAGAACGGACCGGCTCACCGCCTGCGGCGTGATGCAAGACGCGCAGACCAACGACAGCCGTCTCGTCCTCGCCACGGTCACGGCGGCCGCCCGCCACGGCGTCGCGGTCAGCAACTACACGCGCGTAGTGGGCGTCGAGAAGGGCGCGGTCCACGTCGTCTCCACATCGGGCGAGCAAACGGTGCGTTGCCGCGAGGTCGTGAACGCGGCCGGACCATGGGTCGATGAGGTGCGGCGTCTCGAGGATCCCTCGTCGCGGCCCGGTTCTCGTCTCTCGAAGGGCGTCCACGTGACCCTGCCGCTGCCCACCGGTTGGCGTGCCGCGATCGCTCGCCAGGTGGGGGGAAGCCGCGTCGCTTTTGCGTTGCCGTGGGAGGACACGCTGCTGATCGGAACCACCGACTCGTCCTACGACGGCGATCCAGACAAGCTTTCCGTCAGCGAACGGGATCTCGACCAGGTCTTCGCCGAGGCGAGGTTGTCGCTGCCCGGGGACGTCGTGAATCGCGATCGCATGCTCTACGCCTTCGCTGGGCTCAGAGTGCTCGAGCTGGGCGGCGCCAGCACGGCGGAGACTCCACGCGAGCACGTCATCACCGAAGGCCCGCTCGGCATGGTTTCGGTCGCCGGTGGAAAGCTGACGACTCACCGTCGGATCGCGATGGACGTGCTTCATCGCCTGGGCGATGAGCGCGCGCGGCGCCATCGTCTGGGCGACTCACCGCTCCCGGGTGCGGGTCGATTGCCCGACCGTCCGCCCGACGTCGACGCCGACGTCTGGGACAACCTCGTCCGCCACTACGGCAGCGAGACCTCAAGGCTGATGGCGTACCGCGACTCCCACGCCGACGCCTTCGAGCGTGTTCATCCCGAAGCCCCGGTGGTCTGGGCGCAGGTCTACCACGGCGTCGAACAGGAATGGGCCAGCACAGTGGAGGATGTCGTCCGCCGGCGGACCACGCTCGCGGTGCGCGGCCTCGCCACCGATGACGTCCGGCAGCGGATCAGCTCGCGGCTTCGTGCTCCTTCTGGAACTGGTCGATGATCGACTTCGCGAGATGCGCCGGCATCTCTTCGTAGTGGTCGAACTTCTGGGCGAAGCTGCCCCTGCCCTGCGTGATCGACCGCAGGTCGAGCGCAAAACGCAGCATCTCTGACGCCGGCACCATCGCCTTCACGTCCTGGTATCCGTCGGTGGGCTCGGTGCCGAGGATCTTGCCACGGCGCCCGTTGATGTCGGACATGATGTCGCCGAGGTTCTTCTCCGGGACGTGGATCGTCGCCTCGACGATCGGCTCGAGCAGGACCGGTCCAGCGTCGAGCGCGCCCTTGCGGATGGCGAGCGAGCCGGCGATCTGGAACGCCATGTCATTGGAGTCGACCGTGTGGTATTTGCCGTCGAGCAGCGTGACCTTGACGTCGACCATCGGATAGCCGGCGACGACGCCCTTCGACATCGTGTCGACGATGCCCTTCTGCACCGATGGCCGGAAGTTCTGCGGGATGGAGCCGCCGAAGATCTTGTCCTCCCAGACGAAGCCCTCGCCGCGCGGGGTCGGCGCCACTTCGATGACGCAGATGCCGTACTGCCCGTGGCCGCCCGACTGCTTGACGTGGCGCCCCTCGGCGCGGGCCGAGCCCTGGACGGTCTCCCGGTAGGGCACCCGCGGCACAGCGGTCGTGGCTTCGACGCCGTACTTGCGCCGCAGCTTCTCCAGCGTGACGTCGAGGTGGACGTCGCCCTGGCCCGCGATCACCAGCTGCTTGGTCTCCTCGTTGCGCTCGACATGCAGCGTCGGGTCCTCTTCGCTCAGCCGCGCCAGGCCGCTCGAGATCTTCTCCTCGTCGCCGCGAGCCTTGGGAGTGATGGCGAGGCTGTACGCCGGCCCCGGCAGGTCCAGCGGCGGCAGCGGCCCGCCGTCCTTCATGCCGAGTGTGTCGCTGGTCAGCGTGTGCGTCAGCTTGGTCACAGCACCGATGTCGCCGGAGTGCACCTCGGTCGCCGCCACGTGCTCCTTGCCCCGCGGGAAGAAGATCTGGGCAAGCCGCTCCTCACCGCCGCGCGAGAGGTTCGGCAGGTGGGCGTCGGCCTTCACCGTTCCGGCCACGACCTTGAAGTAGCTGACCCGGCCGAACTGGTCGCCGCCGGTGCTGAAGACGAACGCCTTGACCGGCTTGTCTGGCTCGGCTGCCGGCGGTGGCATCAGCTCGACGATGGTCGAGAGCAGGGTCCGCACCCCGAGCAGCTTCGTCGCCGAGCAGCACACGACAGGCGCGACCTTGCCGTCGAGGATGCCCTGGCGCAGCCCTCGCTGGATCTCGTCGTCGTCAAGCGTGCCGGCGTCGAGGTACTTCTCGAGCAGCGAGTCGTCGCTCTCGGCGGCCGCCTCGATGAGCTGGCCGCGGTGCTCCTCGACGCGCTGCTTCATGTCGTCCGGGATCGGCACCTCGCTGCCCTTGCCGTCGGGCGCGGTCACGTAGGCCTTGAGGTGGAGCAGGTCGACGATGCCCTTGAAGTCCTGCTCGGCGCCGATGGGCAGGTGCAGAGGGAACGGACGAGGAGACAGCGCCTCGCGCATGGCCCCGACCGCGCCATAGAAGTCGGAGTTCTCCTTGTCCAGCTTGTTGACGACCACGATCCGCGGCTTGCTCGTCCGGTTGCAGTGCTCCCACGCGATCTCGGTACCGACGGCCAGCTGCGCGGAGGGCCCGACGACCACCACGGCGCCCTCGGCGGCGCGAAGGCCGCTGGCCACCTGACCGGAGAAGTCGAAGAAGCCGGGGGCGTCGAGGATGTTGACCTTGTGCCCGTTGTGCTCGGCGAACGCGACGCCGAGGTTGATCGAGATCTTCCGCTTCTGCTCCTCGGGCTCGAAGTCGGTGGTCGCCGTCGCCTGGTCTGGCGACCCCAGCCGGGCGACCGCGCCGGAGGCGAAGAGCATGGCCTCGGCGAGCATCGTCTTCCCGTCGTGCGAGTGGCCCAAAAGGACCACGTTGCGGATCTTGTCAGGAGCGTAGTCGGTGGCCATCCATACCCCCACGAGGAACGGCTAGCTGGAATACGTTTTCAAGTCTAAGGTGTGCTCAAAACCGACCCGGTAGAATGGCATCTCCCATGGTGAGGAAGACGGCGACGATCGAAGAGGTGCTCGCGGCGATCGAGGCCGCGCGCGACAAGGTCATGGCCGACGAGGTGAAGTCCCTCACCAAGCTCGGCATCCCCAAGGCGATGGCCTACCAGATGATCGCCAGCCGCTTCCACCAGAAGGTGGGCAACCAGGAGGAGCCGGAACCCGACCCGTTCGAGGGCAACACGACCTCCTGGGAAGAGATCAGCTAGCCACCCCTATCTCGTGAACCGCGCCGAGCGGCTCGCCCGCCTGCTGCGCGTCCTCGCCGCCATCATCGCCGAGCCCGGCCTGACCCCGATCGAGCTCGCCGACCGCGCGGGCATCTCCGAGCGAACGCTCCGCCGCGACCTGGCCCAGCTCCGCGACCTCGGCTACGACGTCGCGTTCACGAAAGGCTACGAGGTGCAGGAGAAGCTCAACCTCGAGGGCCGGGGCGCCGGCAAGAAGCCGCGGGGCCGGGGCGATGACGCGCTCCTCCAGGCGGTGGCGCACGCGGTGGAGACCGCGGGCCTGTGGCGCGACACAGACGCCGCGGACCTCGCCGCGCCGCGCCGCGCCCG
>DATEGB010000115.1:0-18467 GCA_035280365.1 Candidatus Dormiibacterota bacterium
CTTGCGCGGCGCCCGGCGCTGGCGCGTCTGCCGGGCGGGCTTCGGCGCCGCGGCGGAGCCTGTCAGGGTCTGCAGCGCCGCCCGGGCGGCGTCCTGCTCCGCCTCCTGCTTCGTCGGCCCGTGGCCCGTCCCAAGAGGTTCCGAGCCCGCGAACACGACCGACGTGTACTCGCGGCGGTTGCCCACCCGCGCGCCCTCGCTGTCGTAGACGGGCGTCGCGCCGAATCGCTCCTGCGCCACCTGCTGCAGCCGGCCCTTGAAGTTCTCGTCCCGAACCGGCGACGGCAGCGCGCGGTAGCGGTTCAGGTAGTAGTGATAGGCGGCGTCGTAGCCCGCGTCGAGGAACACCGCGCCCAGCACCGCCTCGAATGCGTTGGCCAGCAGCGACTTGAGGTTGCGGCCGCCGCCTTTGGCGATGCCCTTTCCCAGGTAGAGATACGAACCCAGGTCGAGCTCCTCCGCGAGCTGCGCAAGCGTATTGGTGTTGACCATCGCCGACCGTGTCTGCGTCAGCTCGCCCTCGGTCGCGCCCGGGTGATGCTTGTACAGGTACTCGGCCGCGATCAGCTGCAGCACGGCGTCGCCGAGGTACTCGAGCCTCTCGTTGTCGCGCGGTGAGACCGAGGGGTTCTCATTGGCGAACGAGCTGTGGGTGACGGCCTCGAGGAGGAGCCCAGGGTCGCGAAAGTGGATCCCTATCTTCTGTTGGAGCAGCTGGAGCGACTGGGCGAGGGGAGCGGTCTGAGCCTGTGCTATGAGCCGGCCTTCTCCTGGATGTACTCCCACGCCTGGCCGACGGTGGTGATCTTCTCCGCGTCCTCGTCGGGGATCTCGAGGCCGGTGTTCTCCTCGAACGCGTAGATCAGCTCGACGAGGTCGAGGGAGTCGGCGTTCAGGTCCTCCTGGAACGACGCGTCCATCGTGACCTGCTCGGGCTCGCAGCCGAGTCGCTCGACGATGATGTTCTTGAAGTCCTCGAAGCTCAGCTTTTGAGTTTCCATACGCGGACTACTGTACACGAGGCCAGGGGCAGGGCTCCCCGCGGCCCCGCCCCGACCCATCGCAACGGCTAACGAGCGGTTTTCACCGCCTGCTGGGGCGGCGCCGGCGCCATTCCCAGCTGCGTCATCAGCTGCACCTGGTCGAACATCAGGTGCGCGTTCTTGATCAGGCCGCGGTCGACCTCGAACACCTCAAGGAACTCGCCCTTCACCTTGCGGCCTGTCGCGGGCACGTCTCCCATCGGGGTCTTCAGCGTTCCGTCGTGCGTGCCGCTGAAGACGGCGTCGATGGCGACCTGGTTGCCCATGGCGAAGATCGTCTTCGTCTCGATCTCTGCGTCAGGGAACGCGGTTATCCAGTTCGTGTTGAACTCCTTGATCGCCTGCGGTCCCTTGACGGTCGCGTCCCCCGGGGCCGTCAGCACCGAGTCGGGCGCCGACTCGCGCGCCGCGGCTTCCAGGTCGTGTGCATTGAAGGCCTTCAAGAGGCGCTCGACGGTGGCCCTGGCCTCATGCTGCGTCGACGCTGCGATCTCATAGACCTCACGGGTCGGCTTTGGGCCGCCGGCCAGGTACCTCTCGAAAGTCCCGATCAGCTTCTCCGCCTTGGGCGCGAATGCCTTCGCGGCGGACTCGTTCTCGTAGAAGCCGAGCGAGATGGCTTCGCCCGTCTCGCGGTTGACGAGCAACATTCCGGAGCGGCCGCCCTCGTGCGTCGCGATCGCGGGCAGCGCCTTCTCCTTGTAGTCCTTGATGACGTCGTCCAGGTCTGCCGTCTTGTACCTGGACCTGACCACGCCTGCGTTCATCTCTCACCTCCCTGAGAACCCCGGACTGCATGGTCTCCAGCGGCGAGGCGGCGACCTGCCCCTCATACCGATGGTCTGCGCGCAATGGAAGGCACGCGTCAAGGCGCAGAACCCCGCCAGGCAACAACTCGTTGCCTACGCCTCTACGGCCAGCTCCTCGACGGCCTTCGGAGCCCCGACGGCCACGGCGGTTTGTCCCGGGGCGAGCTCGCGCATCATCCCGGTCAGCGCACGCTTCGGCCCGACCTCGAGGAACGTGTCGCAGCCCATCTCGACCAGCTCCGTCACGCAAGCGGCCCATCGGACCGGCGAACGGAGCTGCATCTCCATGACGTGCGGGATGCGGTCACCGCCCTGGTGTGGGCGGCCGGTGAGGTTGGCCATCACCGGGATGCGCGGCGCGCGCCACTCGATCCGGTCGAGCGCCGCGCGCAGTCGCTCGGCCGCCGGCGCCATCAGGGGGGTGTGGAACGCGGCGCTCACGTTCAGCGGGATCACGCGCTTGGCGCCCGCGGCCTGCAGCCGGCCGGTGGCCTCGGCGAGACCCTCGGTCGTGCCCGCGATCACCGTCTGGGTGGGGGTGTTGTAGTTGGCCGGCCACGCGCCGTCCATCCCGGCTAGTGCGCCCTCGATCGCGGCCGACTCGAGGCCGAGCACGGCGGCCATGGAGCTCGTGCCCGCTGCCGCCGCGTCGGCCATGGCGCGGCCGCGCTCCACGACCGCCTTGATCACGTGCGTCGCGTCGACGGAGCCGGCGGCCGCGAGGGCCGCGTATTCGCCGACCGAGTGCCCCGCGGCGGCGACCGGCTCGATGCCCCGACGGCGAAGGAGGACCGTCAACGCCACTCCGGTGAAGCACAGAGCAGGCTGGGCGTTCTGGGTCAGGCGGAGCTCGTCGTCGTCGGCGGTGGTCAGCAGGCGTCGAAGGTCGACGTCGACGGCGGAGGCGCAGCGGTCGCACAGCGCGGAGATCTCCTCGTCGTCGAGAAGCTCCGTCCCCATGCCAGGCGTCTGAGAACCCTGGCCGGGGAAAAGGAAGGCGACCCGGGCCGCTTCCTACTCCTTCGCTTTGACGACTTCGCGGCCGGCGTACTGCCCGCAGTTCGGGCACACGGAGTGCGGCCGGCGCGGGTGCTTGCAGTTGGGGCACGGCTGGATCTGGACCAGCGCGAGCGCGAGGTGCGAGCGCCGGCGACCCTTCTTGGACTTGGAGAGCTTGACCTTCGGTAGAGCCATGGCTCCGGGGATTTTACGGGAAGCTACGAAACGGGCGCTTGGTCCTGCTCCGACTCGACCGGCTCGTTGGCCTGCAGCGCCTCGACTCCACGCCGCACCGTGGTCAACGTCCGCGTCAGGTGCGTCTCCAGCTGCTTCAGCTGCTCGAGCGCGTAGGCCTCCGCGTCGCGGATGATCTGGTCCGACTTTCCCTGCGCGTCCTTGACGATCTGCGCGGCGTGCCGCTCCGCGCGGCGCAGCACCTCGTGCTCGGAGGCGCTCTGCTCCGCCCTCTCGTTGGCGCGCGACATGGTCCTCGCCGCCTCCGCATGCGCCTCGGTGATGATGCGCTGCTGCTCCGAAACAGTCCAGTTCGCCTGCTTGATCTCGTCGGGAAGGTTGAAGCTGATCTGGTCGATCAGCTCCATCATCTCGTCCTCGTTGACCATCACCTGGGTCGAGAGCGGCACGTGACGCGCGTTCTCGATCAGGTACTGCATTCGTTCCAGCAGCTCGTGGACCTTTATCGGAACTTCTCCTTCAACGCTCTCGCGACGGGCGGCGGGACGAGGTCCGAGACCTTGCCGCCGTAGCCGGCGATGTCCTTCAAGATACTTGAGGAGACGAAGATGTGCGCGAAGCTCGACATGAGGAAGACGGTGTGGATGTCGGGCGCGAGCTTGCGGTTCATCAACGCCTGCTGCAGCTCGGCGTCGAAGTCGGAGTAGGCGCGCAGACCTTTCACGAGTGTGCTCGCGCCACGCGCGCGGGCGAACTCGACCGTCAGGCCCTTGAAGCTCGCGACCTCGACTCGCTCCTGGCCCTCGAGTGAGGCGCGGACCAGCTGCAGCCTCTCCTCCACCGTGAACAGAGGCTGCCGCTTCTCGGGATTGGCCGCCACCGCGACGATGAGCTTGTCGAAGATGCCCAGCGCGCGATTGACGACGTCGAGGTGGCCGTTGGTGAACGGGTCGAAGCTTCCCGGGTAGACCGCGATCTTGGAGTTCGGGACCTGGTTGTGGTTGCGCGCCATCACGTTGTGAAGACAGTGACCAGCGTGTCGCCGTAGCGCCGCTGGCGATCCACGCGCAGGCGCCGCAGCTCCGGCAGCGACTGCCGGCGCGAGTGCTCGGCAAGCACGGTGGCCCGCCCGATTCCGCCGTCAAGCGCCTTCAACGCCCGGTCCAGGACGACGTCCTCGTACGGCGGGTCGAGGAAGATGAAGTCCGCCGCACGGACCGAGTCATGCGACGCCTCGAGCCAGCGGACGACGTCGCCGCGTACGACGTGCGATCTGTCCTTGAAGCCGAGGGCGTCCAAGTTCTGGCGCAGGATAGCAAGACCGCGCGGCTGCTGGTCCACGAACGTGACGCTCGCCGCGCCCCGGGACAGGGCTTCGATGCCGATCGCGCCCGAGCCGGCGAATAGGTCGAGGACGCGCGCGCCCTCGATGCGCGGCCCGACCATGTTGAAGAGCGCCTGCTTGACCATGCCCTGGGTAGGCCGGATGTTCTTCGGCGCCTTGAGGCGCCGGCCGCGGGCCTCCCCGCCGCTCACGCGCAGCCTTTTCAGGAATCCGCTCACGTCAGCAGGCGGATGCGGCCGTCTTCGCGCATGACGCCGATCCTCTCCCCCGCCTTGAACCTGCGCGCCTTCGCGGCCGGGACCGCGACCAGCAGCCCACCGCTGGTCTGGGCGTCGCAGACCATCAGCTGCTCGGTCTCGCCGAGGCCGCCCCATTCGACCCGGTCGCGGTAGGCAGCGTGGTTGCGGCGGCTGCCGTCGGGGAACAGGTCGCGCTCCGCGAGATTGCCTACCCCCTTCATGAATGGGATCGACGGAAAGTCGATGTCCGCGCCCCCGCGCAGGTTGGCCAGGTGGCCGATCAGCCCGTAGCCGGTGACGTCGGTGGCGGCGGTCGCGCCGGCCCTGACCATCTGCTCCGACGCGGCGCGGTTGAGCATCATCATCACTTCGATCGCCTCGGCCTCGAGCTCCGGCGGACAGAGCCCGCGCTTGATGGCGGTCGCCACGAGCCCGGAGCCGAGCGGCTTCGTGAGGAACAGGACGTCCCCGCCGGCCGATCCCTCGTGGCCGATCGCGCGGTCCGGGTTGACCTCGCCGATGACCGCGTAACCGAACTTGGGCTCCGCGTCGTCGACCGAGTGCCCGCCGACCACGGCCACGCCGGCCTCGCCCATCTTGGCCGCCCCGCCGGCGACGATCTTCTCCAGCAAACCGGCGCTCAGCTTCGCGCGCGGGAACGCCGTGATGCCAAGCGCGAAGAGCGGCCGCGCGCCGACCGCGTAGACGTCGCTGAGGGCGTTCGCGGCGGCGATGGCGCCGTACGCGTAGGGGTCGTCGACGATGGGCGTGAAGAAGTCGATCGTCGCCACCAGGGCGCGATTGCGCGCGATGCGATAGACCGCGGCGTCGTCGCGCGCGGCCGCGCTCTGCAGCACGTTCGGGTCGACGATCGGGGGCAGCGCCCCGAGTACCTGCCCTAGCTCCGCCGGGCTGAGCTTGCAGGCTCAACCGGCCCCGTGGCTGTACTCCGTCAACCGCAGCGGGGAAACGTCCGTCATGTGCTGGTTAGTATCGGGGGCGTGACAGGCTCCGGTGGATCCGAGCAGATTCGCGGCGTGGGCGGGGCACCCTAGTGCCTCTGGTGTTCGCAGCGATCGCGCCGCACGGCGGCATCGCCATCGCCGAGGCGTGCTCGCCGGAGGAGCGTGACGTCGCCGTCAAGACGCGCGCGGGGATGGAGGAGCTGGGCCGTCGCTTCGACGCCGCGCGGCCCGACGTGACCGTGGTGGCCACGCCGCACAACGTGCACATCAAGAACGCCCTTGGCGTGATCGTCGCGGGGCGCGTCGCCGGGCGGCTCGAAGACACCTCGCCACCGATCCACCTGGACCTTTCATGCGACATGAGCCTGGCGTGGCGGGTGCTGGAGTCGCTGGGCGAGGCAGGTCTTTCCGCGGTCGCGGTCAGCTTCGGCTCCAACGACCCCGCGCTGGCCGTCGCACCGATGGACTGGGGCGTGCTCATCCCCCTGTGGTTCATGGGCGGCCGCAAGGAACCGCCGGCACCGATCGTTGTCGTGACCCCGGCGCGGGAGCTGCCGGCGTCCGACCACGTCATCGCCGGAGCCGCGATCGCGGCGACCGCGGAGGCGTCGGAGCGCCGGGTCGCTTTCATCGCGAGCGCCGACCACGGGCACGCCCACGTCAAGGACGGCCCCTTCGGCTATCACCCGGCCGCGGCCGAGTTCGACGCGCTGGTCACCGACATCGTCGGGACGAACCAGCTGGAGCGGCTGGTTCCGATTCGGCGCGAGCTTGTCGACGACGCCAAGGCCGACAGCTGGTGGCAGATGCTGATGCTGCACGGCGCCACGCGGGGCTGGAACGGAACTCTGATCAGCTACGAGGCGCCGACCTACTTCGGGATGCTGACCGCGGCCTACGAACCGCGATAGTCGCGACTATCGCGGGGTTGCGGACCGCGAAAGGTGTGTTAGTCGCGACTATCGCGGGGTTGCGGGCCGCGAAAGGTGGGTTAGTCGCGACTATCGCGGGGTTGCGGGCCGCGAAAGGTGTGTTAGTCGCGACTATCGCGGGGTTGCGGACCGCGAATGGTGTGTTAGTCGCGACTATCGCGAACTGCTGGGGCCTTAGCTGATCGAGGTCAGCTCCAGCCGGCGCGCCGCCGCCGCTTTCAATGCCGGGAACCGGTCGAGACCCGGGTCCTCCGCGACCAGGCGCGCGACCTCGTCCCTCGCCTCGTCGAGCAGCGCCGGGTCGCGCAGCGACTCCATGGCGGCGTCGGTGAGGCCGTGCTGGCGCGGGCCCATGAGCTCCCCGATGCCGCGCCGCTCCATGTCCTCGCGGGCCAGGGTGAAGCCGTCGTGAATCCTGGCCACGAGTTCGAGGCGCTGCAGGGCCGTCTCGGACGGGTCGTCGGCCAGCAGCAGGCAGTAGCTCTTCGCCGCGCCGCGGCCGACGCGTCCGCGGAACTGGTGGAGCTGCGCGAGGCCGAAGCGGTCGGCGCCTTCGATCATCATCACAGTCGCGTTCGGCACGTCGACGCCCACCTCGACGACCGCCGTCGCGACCAGGACCTGGACCTCGCCGGCGACGAAGCGCCGCATCACGTCGTCCTTCTCCTTGAGGCGGCCGTAGACGAGGTCGAGCCGGAACTCCGGGAAGACCTCCTTGCGCAGGCGCTCCGCCTCGGCGACGGCGGAGCGGGCGGCGAGGGCCTCGGACTCCTCGACGAGCGGACAGATGACGAAGGCCTGACGGCCCGCGCTCACCTCGCGGCGAACGAGGTCGTAGGCGCGCGACCGCTCGTCGGGGTCGATCGCCTCGGTCGCCACCGGCCTCCGGCCCGGCGGCATCTCGTTCAAGACCGAGACCGACATCTCGCCGTACACGGCGAGCGCGAGCGTGCGCGGGATCGGCGTCGCCGTCATCGCCAGGAAGTGCGGACGGCCGCGCCCCTTGGAGCGCAGCAGCTCGCGCTGGCGCGTGCCGAACCGGTGCTGCTCGTCGACGACCGCCAGGCCGAGGTCGGCGAACTCGACGTCGTCCTCGATCAGGGCATGGGTGCCGACCACCAGGGCGCAGTGCCCGGAGGCCGCCGCAGCACGGACGCGCCTGCGCTCGGCCGCGGGCTGTCCGCTGACCAGGAGCTCGACCGTCAAACCCGGGAAGCTCTCCTCGAGATAGGCCCGGAACCGGTTCAGGTGCTGGCGGGCGAGGATCTCCGTCGGGGCCATCACCACCGACTGCATCCCCGACGCGTGCGCCATCGCCGTCGCGGCGGCCGCGACCGCGGTCTTCCCCGAGCCGACGTCACCGTTGAGCAGGCGGTTCATCGGCACCGTCAGCGCCAGGTCCTTGAAGACGTCCCAGATCGCGCGGCGCTGCGCGTTCGTCAGCTCGAACCCGAGCCCGGCCTTGAACGCGTCGATGACGTCCTGACGGTACGGGATCGGCGCCGCGGGCTCGGCGGCGATGCTCCGGCGCATCATCGCGAACGCCGCCTGCAGCTCGAAGAGCTCGGCGAAGGCCATGCGCCGCTTCGCGTCGGCGAAGTCCTGGTCGGTCTCCGGCCGGTGCCCGAGGCGGATGGCGTCCGCGACCGCGATCAGGCGGTGTCGCTCCCGCACCTCGTCCGGGATGACGTCCTCGACCATGTCCGCGAGCGGCAGCGCCGACTCGACCCAGCGCGCGATCTTGCGCGAGCTGAGCCCCTCCACGAGGTGGTACTTGGGCATCAGTCCGCCGACGCGCACCGGCTTGACGTCGTCGCGGTCCTCGAGGCGCTCGTAGTGCGGGTTCTGCATCTGGAGCGCGCCGCCGTACCTCGCCGATTTCACCGTGCCGGCGACGGCGATGCGGTCGCCTTTGTGCAGCTGCTTTGCCACGTAGGGCTGGTTGAACCAGACCAGGCGCAGCGGCGCGCCGTCGTCGTCGCGGATGGTCGCCTCAGTCAGCCTGATCCGCCGGCGCAGCGACTGCTTGGCGCTGATCGCTGAGACAGTGCCGACGACCGTGGCCTGGCGGCCGTCGACAAGCCCCGCCACCGCCGCCGGCGCGCCGTAGGTCTCCCAGTCGAAGGGAAGGTTGAGCAGCAGGTCGCGAATCCTCTTGACGCCGAGCCTCGCCAGCCGCTTTCCGTCGGGCGCGTAAACCTTCGGCAGCGCGGTGACCGGAGCGTCGAGGGTGTGCGGTAGGGCGACGACCGGCGTCACTCCATCTTCTGTGTCGCGGTGCCGCGGACCAGGAAACCCAGCTGGAAAAGACGCGTGGCCATCGCGACGGCGGTCTCGGCCAGTGGTCCGGTGTCACTCGTGGGCAGGCCCAGGTCGCGACGCGCCTTGCCGACCGCCTGGCTCAGCGTGTTGCGACCGTCGAGGTGGCGCAGGACCTGGGCCGAGTTGATGTCGAGGGTGCCGTGGAACTCGATGCCCTGGGTCAGGGTCAGGGTCGCGTCCTCGAGCTGCCACTGCCCGCCCGCCGACCGCATCCGCTGCTCGAGCCGGTGCTCGGGCACCAGCGCGAATCGCTCCTGCAGCAACGCCTTGCTGTCGCCGATCCCGCGGAGAAAGTCCTCGGCTTCGAACACGCGGGACACCAGTCCGGCCGACGAGCCGTGGCCCGCCCGAAACGAATCGGCCCGAACCCAGCTCGGACCGTCGGACCGTTTCCGCACGATGACCGCTCCGAAGGCGACCTGGTCGATTTCCTCGCGGCGGTAATAGTCCGTCCAGCGCCCCAGCGCCGCGTCGTAGGTCGCCAGGCCTTCCGCGATGAGGGGCAGGTTCCACTTGGCCGACTGCGAAAGAGGGTCCTCGGTCAGGTAGTGCAGGAGCCACGCGTCGCACGTCGCGCCTTCGATCCAGGCCCGCAGCGGCTCCGACCATTCCTGGCCTTCTCTCAGCGCCCAGCTGATCAGGATGTGCCCGAAACCGCCTTCGGCGAGAAAGCGCGGTAAGGCGCCGACCAGCTCGCGACACAGGCTGTCGGCGCGCATCCCGCTGTCGCGATACAGAAACGTCGATTCGGGCGACATCACGTACGGCGGATTGGCCGTGATGATGTCGAACTGCTCCCCCTCGACCGGCTCGAACCAGCTGCCCAGGCGAAGCTCGACGTTGTCCACGCCGTTCAGGGCGCTGTTGAGGGCGGCAAACTCGAGCGCCCTCGGATTCACGTCCACCGCCACCACCTCGTCGCAGTGGTTGGCCAGGAGCAGCGCCTGGATGCCGCCTCCCGTTCCCAGGTCGAGGGCCCTGCGGACGCGCTTGCGGATGGTGAAGTCCGCCAGCAGGATGGCGGGGCTGGTCACGCCGGTGACGACGTCGGAGGCGTCTCGCGGCCGGTCGCCGTAGTAGGCGCGGTCGCAGGCGACGAGGATGTCCCCGTGGGGCGCGATCCGGACCCTGGAACGCACTCCTCCGTCGACGCGTTCGACCAGGCCGATGCTTTCGAGGCCCTCCGTCCCGAGCGCCGGCAGGCTCGCGTCCACCTCGGACTCCGCCACCGTGGAGCCGATCAGGAACAGGCGAATCAGCGCCTCGAGCGGCGTGGGGCCGGCCACCCGGTGCTCGAACACGACCACCTCGCCCGGGGACGCGGTCAGGCTGCGCTCCGTCCGAAGCGCCCGGCGCACGTTGTCCCGTGTGTAGCCTGCCGCGCTCAGCGCCCGCCGCACCCTCGCCAGGTCCTGACTGTCCATGACGACGCCGAGCGGGCCGAGGGACTCAACTTTCTTAGGTTCGGGTCTTGAATCCTGCACTGGCCGGATTATCCTTTGCGCACACCAGCGTCTGCGGATCGCCAGGAGGGTCAACGTGGAGGAAGGAGTCAGGACCACCAGACGTTCCGTGCTGCGTCACGGCCTGATGGGTCTCGGCGCGCTTGCGGGCATCGCCGGACTTGCCGGTCTCGCCGAGAGAGCGCGTGAGGGCGCCGGCCGGCTGCCCGCCCAGGAGCCGGCCGCGACGCTGCGGCTCTCAGGCTCTGACTGGCACCTGACGGCCCCAGGCCTGAGGCGGGGCGACCTACCCAGACGGGGCGACCAGGTGTCCGTCTCTGGAGTCTTGCGACTTGCCACGGGCAACGAGGAGGTCGGGAAGTTCTTCTCCTCCGTGGTGCACCTCGACGCTCCCACCGGGCACGGGCCTTACGCGACCGCCCGGCTCGAGACGCATACGTTCCAGCTGGCCGAAGGCACGCTAGTCGGCATCGGCACGGCGACCGGGGATGGCGAGGAGGTGTTCTCGATCGTCGGAGGGACCGGCCGGTTCCTCGGCGTCACCGGCAGCTACACCGCCCGGCAGAGCCCGCTCGAGACGGGTGGCGACGGCACCGCCGAATTCAACCTGACCTTCAGCAAAGGGAGATGAGCCATGGCCGCTGTTGACATCTTTATCAAGTTCGACGGCATCCTTGGCGAGTCGCTCGACCACAAGCACAAGGACGAGATCGTCCTCGAATCGTTCAGCTGGGGCGAGTCGAACACGGGCGCGCACGCCGCCACCGGAGGCGCCGGCGCGGGCAAGGTCTCGATGCAGGACTTCCACTTCACGGCCCGCGTCAGCAAGGCCTCGCCCAAGCTGATGATGGCGTGCGCGACCGGCCAGCACATCAAGACGGGAGTCGTCACCCTGCGCAAGACCCAGTCGGAGAACCAGTTCGAGTTCCTCTTCATCAAGTTCGACACGGTCGTCATCACGTCCGTCCAGGACGCCGGCGACACGAACAACGTCCCCCTCGAACAGGTCAGCTTCGCCTTCGCCAAGATCAATGTCGAGTACAAGGAGCAGAAGGCGGACGGGTCGCTCGGGGCGACCGTCGACTTCGCCTGGAACCTGGCGGCTAACCGGAAGGATTAGCCTCGCCGGCCGAGCTCCGGCCTTCAACGCTCGCGAACCAGACCAGCTGGCCCGCCAGCAGCAGGACCATGACGGCCACCGCGGGCGCGCCCACCCTCGCGACGGCGAACCAACCCGCGCCGAGGATCACGAGCACGACCGCGCTCTGCAGCCAGTCGCGGACGAACAGGCCCACCACCTGCCTCACCGCGGCGCTCAGGAAGCTCATGCCGCGACCGCTTGCCCGCGCGGCCGGCGCCGGATGAGACCGACGGCCAGGCGCGACGCCACGAAGTAGGTCACGGCCAAGCCGGCGATCGAGACGAAGTCCAGCGGCCACTCGACGCCCATCCCTTCCGCCGCCCAGAAGGTGCCGAGGCTCGTCAGGATGACGCCGACCGCGTACTTGAGCGTGTTCTCGGGCACGCGGGCAAGCGGCCGGCGCACGGCGAACCCCGCCGCGGCGACAACGAGCGCAGCGACGACTCCGCCCGCGATCGCGGCCGGGAAGCCGTGGCCCGTCCCGCCGACTCCGATGACGATGAAGACGACCTCGAGGCCTTCGAGGAAGACTCCCTTCAGGGCGAGCACGAAGCCGACCCAGTCGGTACCCGCCGCGCCCGAGAGCTGCGTTACGGTCTGCTTGTAGGCGTGCTCTTCGTCGTGCAGCGCCTCGGCGCCGGCGGAACGCAGCACCGCCTTGTGCAGCCAGCGCAGCCCGAACAGGAGCAGCAGCGTGCCTACCACGAGCTTGAGGGCGGAGTCTGGAATCGTGGTCACGATCAGCTGCCCGAACGCGAGGACGAGGACGGCGAGGATCACGACCGCGGCCCCCGCGCCGAGGAGCGGCGCGCGCCAGCCGCGGGTCAGGCCGACCGCAAGCACGATGGTGAGCGCCTCGGTCGACTCGACGGCCGAACCCAGAAACGCCGCGCCGAAGATAAAGAGCTGCTGACCCACGGGTGGAGAGAAATAATGGACTGATGGCCGAACCGCTATATCCCGAGGGTTCGATCACGCGTCGCATCAACCGCGAGAACGTGCTGTTCCTGGGTGGCGGTCGCGCGCTTCTCATGCAGCTCGCGCATCCGAAGGTCGCGGCGGGCGTGGACGAGCACTCGGATTTCAGGCGCCGGCCGTTATACCGGCTGCGGCGCACGATCCGGCTCACGATGGCCATCGTCTTCGGCGACCGCGAGACCGCGCTCGCCGCTGCCCGCGCCGTCAACAACACCCACGCGAGGGTGCGCGGCAAAAGCTATCGCGCGCTGGACCCCGAGCTGTTGCTCTGGGTCCACGCGACGCTCGTCGACACGGCGTTGGTGACCTACGAGACCTTCGTCAAGCGTCTGCACTCCGACGAGCGCGAAGAGTTCCACCAGGAGATGAAGCTGCTGGGGGAACTGCTGGGGATCCCGCGCGACCGTTTTCCCGCGACGGTGGACGACTTCGACCGCTACGTGGCCTCGATGGTCGGCGAGGTCGCCGTCGGGCCGACGGCGAGGGAACTCGCGAAGCTGGTCGTGCGGCCGAGGCTGCTGAGCCTTCCGGGCCATGTCTTCGTGCCGTGGGAGATGATCACGACCGGGCTGCTTCCCGCCCCGCTCCGACTGCAATATCGCTTGCCGTGGGGGAGGCGGCAGGAGCAGGTCTTCAGGCTCTTCGCGATCGCCGTCCCGAAGCTCGTCGCGGTCACGCCTCCCGTGCTCCGTGTGTGGCCCCTGCCCGGCCGCAACGTCAGGCTCGCGCCGGACTTTTCGCTTACCGCTTGATATAGACGAGACCGAGCGCTTTCGGGCCGGTGTGGGTGCCGAGGACGCAGCCGATCTGGCCGACGGCGATCTCCATGTCGGGCAGGTCCTTGCGGAGGTGCGCCGCGATCTGCTCCGCCTCGTCGGGCGCCTGGGCGTGCATCACCGCCAGCGCTTCCACCGGCATCTCGCCGCGGAGGTACTCGACCATGCGCCCCATCGCGCGCGAGCGAGTGCGCACTCGGTCGACCGACTTGATCTCCTTGTTGGCGACGATCAGCAGCGGCTTGAGATCGAGCATGGTGCCGATCATCGCCTGCGCGCGGCTAACCCGGCCGCCCATCTCGACGTAGCGCAGGGTGTCGAGCAGGGCCAGGACCCGCGTGTGGGGCACGCGGCTCCGCACCGACTCGGTGGCTTCATCCAGCGTCGAGCATTCGGCCGCGATCCGGCACAGAAAGGCGATCGGCATCGACACCGTCTCGCTGTCGACGACGTGGACCGGGAATCCTTCGACCGCCGCCGCGCCGACGCGGGCCGCCTCGGCGGTCGCGGACAGCTGCTCGCCGATGTGGATGGAGATGCAGCCGTCATGGTTTTCCGCCAGGCGTTTGTAGACCTCGGCGAACTCGCCGGGCGACGGCGCCGAGGTGGTGGGCAGCGACGTCGACGCGGCGAGCCTCGCGAAGAATTGCTCGTCCGTCATGTCCACACGGTCGCGGAAAGTCTCCTGGCCGAAGAGGACCTTCAGGGGCACGACCTCGATGCCGTAACGGGTGCGCCACTCGTCGGGCAGGTCGGCGGTCGAGTCGGTGACGACCGCGAAGCTACGCCGGCTCAAGCGCGCTTATTCGACGGAGAGGATGAACGGGTAGTGCTGCTGCCCGCCCTGCTGCACCTCGACCTCGAGGCCGGGGTACTGCGTGCGGATCTCCGACTCGA
The DNA here is from genome assembly GCA_035280365.1 of Candidatus Dormiibacterota bacterium. Taxonomy (GTDB): domain Bacteria; phylum Chloroflexota; class Dormibacteria; order Dormibacterales; family Dormibacteraceae; genus 40CM-4-65-16. The sequence goes on from DATEGB010000115.1 coordinate 14,105, forward strand.
GGTTCGCCATCTCGGCGTCGCTGGCCTGGGCGCCGCGGTACACCGTCACCAGCTCGTAGCCGGCCGGGCCGAGCCTGCCGAGCGCCATCTTCACCACCTCGGCGTAGTCTTCACCGGCGAACTCGAGCCTGTCGTTGATCAGGCCGATGACGTCGCCCTTCTTCACCTTCACTCCGTTGGACCGCGTGTCGCGCACCGCGTGCGTGACCTCGATCGTCTGCACCCGCTCGGCCTCCGCCTTCATGGCGCGAAGGTTCTCGGCGCCGGAGCGGTCGGGTCGGAAGGCGACGACCGCCGACACGCCCTGGGGCACGCTGTGGGTCTCGACCAGGTGCACCTTTTTCTTCGTCAGCCCTAAGACCTGTTTCGCGGCGGCGATGACGTTACCGTTGTTCGGCAGCAGGATGACCTCGTCGTAGGGCAGCGCCTCGATCGCCGTGAGCATGTCCTGCGTGCTCGGGTTCATCGTCTGGCCGCCCTCGATGATCGCGTCGACGCCGAGGCCGCGGAAGATGTCGACCAGGCCCCGGCCGGCCACCACGGCGACGAGGCCCACGCCGTTGGGCCGCGCCGGCGCGGCGTCGGACGAGGTGCCTTCGTTCTCGAGGATCCGCCGGTGCTGCGTCGACATGTCGCCGACGCTGAGCTTCAGCAGCTTGCCGTAGCCGCCGGCGAGGTTGATGACGCCGGTCGGGTCGTCGGTGTGCACGTGCACCTTGACCAGTTCACGCTCGCCGACGACAAGCACGGAGTTGCCCAGCGACTCGATCCGGCCGCGGATCAGCTCGGTGTCGAGGTTGCTGCCCTCGATCAGGAACTCGGTGCAGTAGCCCCATCCGCCCTCGGGGAGGTCGAGCGCGACCTGGGCGGCCGGGATCGCGGTCCTCTTCGCGTCGGCCAGCGCGGCAAATGCGGAATCCGACTCCTCGACCGTTTTGAGCATGCCCTCGAGGATCAGCTGCAGCCCGAACCCGCCGGCGTCGACGACGCCCGCCTCGCGGAGGATCTGGAGCTGGCTCGGAGTCTTCTGCACGGCGGAGCGTGCGCCCGCCGCGGCGGCGGCGATGACGCGCGGCACCGAGGCGTCAGGCGCGCTCGCGGCGGTGGCGGCTGCGCGGCCCGCCTCGCGCGCCACGGTCAGGATCGTGCCCTCGGTCGGCTTGTTCACCGCCCGGTACGCCGCGTTGGCCGCCTCCTCGAATGCGGCCGCGAGCTCGGGCGGGGTGAGCGAGCTCTTGCCCTCGACCGCGCGGGCGAAGCCGCGGAAGATCTGGGACAGAATGACGCCCGAGTTGCCGCGCGCGCCCATCAGGCTGCCGTGCGACGCGAGCTTGGCGATCTTGCTGACCTCGGCGGCGCCCGACTCCTTCACGTCCTCGACCGCGGACTGCAGCGTCAGCAGCATGTTGGTGCCGGTGTCGCCGTCGGGCACCGGGAAAACGTTGAGGCGGTTGACCTCCTCGTGGTTGGCGGCGAGCCACGTGAGGCTGCCGAGCAGCGCGCGCTTGAAGAGCGGACCGTCGACCCCGGTCACCCTTGTGGCGGCCACGCTCACCGGCTCTCTTCGCGCACGCCCTGGACGTTGACGTTGACCCTGACGATGGCCACGTTGACGGACCGCTCGACCTCGAACTTCACGGTCTCCTGGAGGTTGTGCGCCACCTCGGAGATGCGTATCCCGTACCGGACGATGACGTAGACGTCGATCACCAACCCCTCGTCGACCTGGACGACGTCGACGCCTTTGTCCACGTTCTCCCGGCGCAGGAGCTCGGCGAAGCCGTCGCGCAGCCCGCGCGCCGCCATGCCGCTGACCCCGTAGCAGCGCATGGCTGCGTGGCCGGCGATCGCCGCCACCGCGGAGGGGAACACCTCGATGCGGCCCCACTGGCGAGACTGGATGAGGGCGGTGGTGGTCTTGGAGGCCATCAGAGGCCCCATGGTACAATTCGCGTCCGCGCCCAAGCGCCTCGCTCGAGGCTGTGCGAGGGCGCGCCTCTCAACTCCAGCCGGAAGGTAACTCATGGCCAAGCAGTGCGCGATTTGTGGCAAGACGCCGCAATACGGACATCACGTCAGCCACGCCAAGAACCGGGTCAACCGGAGGTTCCTGCCCAACCTCCAGATGGGCCGCGTGACGGTGGCGGGCAAGACGTTTCGCGCGCGCGTCTGTACTCGCTGCCTGCGGACGTACTCGGCCTAGTCGAGTCGGCGCCAGAATGATTTGAGCGTGCCGAGGCCACGCTCCCAAAACACGCCCCCTGCTCCCTCGGCCCTGCCCAGCACCTGTCAGGACATCCCTAGTAGCCTGGCCACAATTCGCTGGTTGACGCCCGAGCCGGCAGTGAGATGATCGTGGTGGCCCCGGTGGATTCGAAAGGCGCAAGCCGGACGGGTTCGCTGGGGTCACTTGCGTCAGCGGTGCCAGGCGGCCGGCTAGAAGTCGATCCCGTGGACCTCGCCCAGATGGTCGAGGTCCTTGCGCAGCGCCCGCCACACTCTCTCCTGCGCCTCGGGGCCGGGTACCACCTCGGTCGGGTCGTTGACGCCGTCCGCCAGCTCCGGATGCTCGACCATCTCGGCGAAGAGCAGCGTCCACGCCCGCGGGACGACCTCGCGGATGGCGTAGCCGCCGCCTCCGAGGGCGAGCCACCGGCCCTCGCACAGCTTGTGCGCGAGGTTGTGAAACATGCGACCGACCTGCGGCCAGATTCGTGTGGTGTTGGCCAGGTGCGCCAGCGGATCCAGGTGATGTGAGTCGCAGCCGTCCTGGGTCACGAGCACCGTCGGCTGGAAGCGCCGGAGCAGTGCCGGCACCACCCTCTCGAACCCCGCCAGCCACGGCTCGTCCCACGTGTACGGCACGAACGGAAGGTTGGCGGCGTGGCCTCTGCCGGCTCCGACGCCCGCGTCCTGGGGGAAGCCGGTGCCCGGGAACAGCCAGTGGCCGCTCTCGTGCAGGCTGATCGTCATCACGTCGGGGTCGCTCTGGAAGACGCCCTCGACGCCATCGCCGTGGTGGACGTCGACGTCGACGTAGGCGACGCGGTGGCCATGCTGTTTGAGCCACTGGCAGGCGATCGCGGCGTCGTTGTAGGTGCAGAAGCCGGACGCTCGGTCCCGGTGAGCGTGGTGAAGGCCACCCGCGGGACTGAAGACGTGCAGCGCCGCGCCGCTCTGGATCGCCTCCGCCCCGACCATCGACGCGCCGACGACCAGGGACGTGCCCTCGTGAAGATTGTCGGAGATCGGGTTGTCCGCGGAGGCGAAACCGGCGGCGTCGACGTCGTGCGCCGAGACTGTCCGCCGGCGCGCCGAGTCGCTGAGCGTCTTGACGAGCTCTACGTACCTCCGGGAATGCACAAGCTCGAGCTCCTGGTCGGTCGCGGGGCGTGGCGGCACCAGGTGGCAGTGCTCGATCAGGCCGGTCTCGCGGATCAGGTCGACCGCGAGCTGGACCCGGACCGGCTGCAGCGGGTGCTCGTCTGAAAGGTGGTGCTTCATGAGCGCGTCGCCGTAGACGAGCGCGACCGGGCCGGACACGGCAACTTACGCTAGCTGTTCGCATGGTGGAGCTGTTCGAGTCCGTCCCGAACTTCGCCGAGGGCCGGCGCGAGGATGTGATCGCCGACCTGGTCGACGCCGGCCGGCGCGCGCACTACCTCGACGGCGACTCCGACGCCGACCACAACCGTTACGTGCTCACGCTCACGGGGACGCGCGAGAAGCTGGTCGAGGCGCTGCTCGCTTGCGTCGCCACCGCGGTCGAGAAGATCGACCTTCGCAAGCACTCAGGGGTGCATCCGCGCATGGGCGCGGCGGACGTGGTGCCGATCGTCCCCCTGGGCTCATCGACCCTGGAAAGCGCCCGCGAGATCGCCCACGAGCTCGGCCAGCGTGTGTGGGAGGAGCTGAAGCTGCCTGTCTTCTACTACGGGCAAGGCGAGGGGCGCCGCCTCGCCGACATCCGGGCGGGACGCGCGACACCTGATGTCGGCGGTCCTTCCCTCCACCCCACCGCGGGCGCGGTGTCGGTGGGGGCCCGGCCGTTCCTGGTCGCGTTCAACGTGATCCTTTACGGGTACGACCTGGTCGCCGCGCGCGCCCTGGCCCGGTCGGTCCGCGAATCCAATGCGGGGCTGCGCGGCGTGCAGGCGCTTGCGTTCCAGCTGTCCGGCGAGCGCGTCCAGCTCTCCATGAACTTGTTTCGACTCGACGAGACAACACCCGCGGACGTGATGGCCGAACTGGACCGACGGGGCGTGTCGAGCGGCGCCCAGCAGGTCGTCGGGCTCTGTCCCGCCTTCGCGGCCAACCAGGCGGCGGCCGGCCGCGTGCTCGAGGGCCGGGTCGCGGCGGTCGC
>DATEGB010000116.1:0-2718 GCA_035280365.1 Candidatus Dormiibacterota bacterium
GGCCAGCACGTCGCCGCCGTGCTGAAGCACAAGGACGCGTATCAGCACATCGACCCGGCGCGCGTCGGCAACGAGGCGCGCGTGCTCGTCTCCGAGCTTTCCGGTCGCGGCAACGTGCTGGCCAAGGCGCGCGAGTTCGGCCTCGAGCTGGACAAGGACGACCCTCAGACGCGGTGGCTCGTCAACCATCTGAAGGAGCTCGAGCACCGGGGCTACGCGTACGAGGCGGCGGACGCCTCGTTCGAGATGCTGATCCGCCGCCTGCGGCCCGGATACGTCGCGCCGTGGAATGTCGTGGACTTCACGGCACAGGTGCGCCAGAACGGCGGCGCGGTCCACGCCGAGGCCACGGTGAGGGTCGAGGTCGGCGACGCGGTGTATCACACCGCCGCGTCCGGCAACGGTCCCGTCAACGCGCTCGACGCGGCGCTCCGGAAGGCGCTGAGCCCGCGCTTCCCGGCGCTCGACGCCGTCAGCCTCCACGATTACAAGGTGCGCATCCTCAACGGCGACGCCGGCACGGCGGCGACGACGCGAGTGCTGATCGAGTCGGGCAAGGGCACGACGCGCTGGACGACGGTCGGCTGCTCCGCGAACATCATCGAGGCCTCGATGCTCGCCCTCCTCGACTCGCTGGAGTACGCGGTCCTCGCCGAGTAAGCAAAGAGAGACCGCGCGGCAGGAGATCCCGCCCGAGCTGCGGCGCGATGTACGCCTGCTCGGCGACGTGCTCGGCAAGGTCATCGCGGACTACGGCGGCGCAGAGCTGCTGCGCGACGTCGAGCGGCTGCGTGGCCTGGCCATCCGGGCGCGGGACGACGACCGGTACGAGCGCGACGCCGAGCGCTTGGTCGCGTCGTGGCCGCTCGAGCGCGCCGAGCTCGTCGCCCGCGCGTTCACGTGCTACTTCCACCTCGCCAACCTCGCCGAGGAGCACCATCGCTCGCGCGTCATTCGGGAGCGTGACCGCGGCTCCGAACCGGTGCCTGAGTCCCTCGCCGCGGCCGTCGGCAAGCTCCGATCGCGGCTCGGACGCAAGCGTCTTCGCGAGATGATCGCCGGCGTCGAGGTCCACCCGGTGTTCACCGCCCACCCCACCGAAGCTCGGCGGCGCGCGGTCGTGACCGCGATCCGAAGGATCGGCGAGCAACTCGAGCGCCTGGACGACCCTCGCATCTCCGCGACTGAAGACACGGACGCGCGGCGCAGGCTGGGCGAGGAGGTCGACGCGCTCTGGCGCACAGCCCAGATGCGAACGCACCAGGTCACCCCACTCGATGAGGTGCGCTCGTTCATGGCCGTGTTCGACGAGACGCTCTTCCGGATGGTCCCGGAAGTCCTGCGTTCGCTGGAGGCGGCGCTGGGCGAGCCGGCGCCGCCATTTCTACGGTTCGGCAGCTGGATCGGCGGCGACCGCGACGGCAACCCGGCGGTGACCGCGGAGGTCACGCGCGCGACGATGGAGGTCCACGCTGAGCACGCGATGCTCGCGCTCGAGGCGGTCGCGAACCGCGTCGGCCGATCGCTGACCCTGGATTCAGAGACGACGCCGCCGTCGCGAGCGCTCGCGCGCCGGTTGAAAGCGCCGACCACGGAACCACATCGCCAGTTCCTCCTCGACGTGGCGGCCCGCCTTCATGCGCGCGCTTACCGCGAGGCTTCCGAGCTCCTCGAGGATCTGCGCGTTCTGCAGGACTCCCTGGCGGCGGCCGGCGCGCCGCGCCTTGCGCGCGGCGAGGTCCAGGGCCTGATCTGGCAGGTCAGGACGTTCGGGTTCCACCTGGCGGAGCTCGAGGTCCGTCAGCACTCGAGCGTGCACGAACATCCGACGCAAGAGCTGCTCGACACCATGGACGTGATCGCCGGCCTGCAGGCGAAGTTCGGCCAGGCGAGCTGCCGGCGTTACGTCGTGAGCTTCACGCGCGGCGCGGCCGACGTTGCCAGGGTCTACGAGCTTGCGCGCCACGCGAGGCACACACCGGTGCTCGACGTAGTGCCGCTGTTCGAGTCGCTGGACGACCTGCGCCGCGCGACCTCTGTGATGGACGAGGTCATCGCGCTGCGGGCGGTGCGTGAGCGACTCGCCGCCAACGGCCGCTCGGTCGAGGTGATGCTCGGCTACTCCGACTCGGCCAAGGAGATCGGCCCGCTGTCGGCGACGCTCGCGCTGCACGACGCACAGGCGGCGTTGACGGCGTGGGCGAAACGAAATGACGTCAAATTGACGTTGTTTCACGGCCGCGGCGGCGCCCTCGGCCGCGGTGGCGGCCCCGCCAACCGCGCCGTGCGGGCGCAGGCTCCAGGCTCGGTGGCCGGGCGGTTCAAGGTCACGGAGCAGGGCGAGGTCATCTTCGCGCGCTATGGCAACCGCGCGATCGCGCGGCGCCACGTCGAGCAGGTGACGTCCGCGGTCCTGGAGGCGTCCGCGCCCGGCGCGTTGCGGTCAGACCCCGTGCGCGCGTTTCGCAAGCTCGTGGCGATGATCGACGGCCCTTCCCGCGCGGCGTACCGGGGGCTCGTCGAATCGCCTGGCTTCGAGCGATGGTTCCTTGACGTCAGCCCGATCGAGGAGCTCGGCCGCCTGCGCATCGCGTCGCGTCCGCAGCGGCGCGCGGGCGGGTCGCGTCTCGAGGACCTCCGCGCGATCCCGTGGGTGTTCGCCTGGTCGCAGATGCGCCTCAACCTGCCCGGCTGGTACGGCATGGGCAGCGGGCTCGC
>DATEGB010000117.1:0-9088 GCA_035280365.1 Candidatus Dormiibacterota bacterium
CTGAACCCTCACCTCGCGCGCCGCGCCGCCGATGGTGGGCACCTGGATCCGCGCCGGCGTACCGTCGGTCGACTCACCGGCTCCCCGAACCCGATAGCCGTCGACTGAGTACAGCGCCGCCCGGCCGCCGGCGAGCGAGCCGATGACCTCGAGGATCGAGGGAATGCCGGCGCCATCGAGGGAGAGCCTGGTGAGCCGCTCGTGGGTCTCGTGAGAGAGCCGGATTTCGGCGAGCTGGACCTCGGTCCGCCGCTGCAGCTCGCTGCGCTCCAGGATGCCCGCGACCTGGGCCGCGATGGCGCGCAGGAAGTCGACGTCGCTCGGCGTGAACTCGCGGCGCTCGGTGCTCTGCACGTTCAGCACGCCGACGAGGCGCGGCCCTGACTCGATCGGCACCGAGGCCATGGAGTGGAAGCGGTCCTCGTCGAGCCCAGGCACCCACTTCCAGTGCGGCTCCCGGCTCACGTCCGGCACCACGGCGGGACGGCGCATGTCGGCGACCCAGCCCGTGATGCCCTCACCGACCTGCATGCGGACCCTGCCCACCATCTTCTCGTTCAGGCCGTTGGTCGCCGTGAGCAGCAGCTCTTCACCCGACGGCGTGAGCAGGTAGAGGGAGCAGACGTCCGTGCCGATCGCGGACGTCGTCTCCCGGATGATCAGCTCGAGCAGCTCGTCGGGCCGTTGGGTCGACGCCGCGGCCTGCGCAAGGCGGACCAGGAAGCTGAGCTCGCGGGCGGCCAGGCTGGAGTCGGGCACCTTGCTCTTCACTGTGTCAACCACACCATGGATTACGCGCTACGTAGTGTGACTGATACAGACTCGACCGGTATCAGGCGTGGAGGTAGATTTAGGCCCGACGTGGACAAGACAAGTCCCAACCATGCGTTCCAGACCAGTCGCTGGCGCGAGCACTTCGCCGGTATCGACCTTCCGGTACCGGTGTACGGAGGCGGCACCGTCACCGGCATCAACTTCGACAACGCCGCCAGCACGCCGCCGTTGAAGCGCGTTCGGACCGCGGTCAACGCCTTCGCCGACGTCTACTCGAGCGTCCACCGCGGCACCGGCTACAAGTCACGCGTCTCCACGGACGCCTACGAGCGTGCGCGCGAACAGGTGGCCCGGTTCCTGCGCATCGACGAGAAGGAACAGGTGGTCATCTTCGTCAAGGGCACGACGGACGCCCTCAATCGGATCGCGGCCGAGCAGGCGCGCCTCGACGGCCGGCGCGTCCTGGTCACCGAGATGGAGCATCACGCAGACCTGCTGCCGTGGCGTCATCGCAGCGGCCACGTGATGGTGGGTTTGACGGAGGCGGGGGAGATCGACGTCGACGCGATCGAGCACGCGCTGAGAACCTCGGAGGTGCCGATCGGGCTGGTCGCGGTATGCGGCGCGTCCAACGTCACCGGTTTCGTGTCGCCCATCCACGACGTCGCGGAGCTGGCGCATCGACACGGCGCACGCATCTCGGTCGACGCGGCGCAGCTGGCGCCGCACCACCGGATCGAAGTGCGACCCGCGGGCGATCCGGGACATCTCGATTTCGTCTCGCTGTCGGGACACAAGATGTATGCGCCGTACGGCGCAGGCGTGCTGGTCGCGCCGCGCGACTTCTTCACCGGCGCGCCCGAGGTGATGGGCGGTGGCGCGATCCAGATCGTGACGTGGGACGACACCATCTGGGCCGACCTGCCCGACCGCGAAGAGGCGGGCTCACCGAACGTCATGGGGGCGGTCGCCCTCGGCGTCGCGATCGACGCGCTGCTGGCGCTCGGCTTTGAGGACATGCTGGCGGACGAGGTAAGGCTGGGCGAGCGCTTGCTCGCAGGCCTGGCCCGCATTCCCGGAGTCGGCGTCCTGGGAAGCCTGGGCTCGGGCGACTCAGGCCGGCTCGCGCTGGCGAGCTTCGTCATCGACGGCGTGGATCACGGCCTCGTGGCCACGGCCCTGAGCCATGAGTGGGGGATCGCCGTCCGCCACGGGTGCTTCTGCGCCCATCCTTATCTCATCCATCTGCTTCACATGTCGAAAGACGAGGTGGACACGATCGTGGACGAGATGACGACCGGCCGTCGCAAAGCGCTTCCGGGCGCGGTCCGCGCGAGCCTTGCGCCCTACAACACGGAGGCCGAGGTCGATCGTTTTCTCGAGGCGGTGGACGAAGTCGCGCGAGGTGGGATCAAGGCGCCCTACGAGCGGGCGGACGACGGCGAGTACGCGCCGAGTGGCGGCTGGCCGCGGGTCGAGGTCGCCCTTTGATCAAGTTCCTCGTCGAGGTCCTGATCGCGATCTTCCTGCACCCGATCGCGTTCGTCCTGGCGGTGATCGACATCGTCAACCGCAAGGACATGGGCGGCGTGGCGAAGGTGCTGTGGATCATCATCAGCTTCTTCTGGGGCATCGGCCCGATCCTCTACATCCTTCTCGGCGGCGGCAAGCTCTGGTGAGATGAGAGACCGCGCGGCGACCAGGGCCCTCGTCCTCGGCCTGCTCGCGCTGTGGTTCGGCCTCTTCGCGCCCTTTGCGATCGTCAGCGGGGCGCGTTCCCTGCGCCGGATTCGAGCCTCGAACGGCCAGCTTCGTGGCGCGGCGGCCGCGACCGGTGGGCTCATCGCAGGCATCATCGGGCTCGCGACCATCACCGCCGGCGTCGCGTACTGGATTCTCGCCTCCGCGTGATCGGCCGCACCGTCATCGTGCTGATGATCGTCATCGTGGCGGTTGTCACCTACCCCGGCGCGTTGCTCGTATCCCTGGCCACACGCCTCACCCCGTATCCGGCCGCTGCGACAGGCCCGCGAGGCGAGCTGTCATGGCTGCACGTGCGGCATCCCGCCGATGGCGCCCCCTACATCGCCGACGAGCAGGGGCGGATGGTGCTCCTCCACGGCGCCATTCCGGCTTCGCTGCTGGAGTTTGGCAAGTTTGCGCCGAACTCCTTCGATTCGTCCGCTTACGCGCAAGGTCAGTGTCCGCCCAGCGTCAGCGGCAGCAGGTACCCGCCACTGTGCCAGGCCGACCTCGCGGAAATGGCTGCCCTCGGCTTCAACTCAATGCGGCTGCCGTTGTCCTGGAGCTTGCTCGAACCCCAAAGGGGAAGGTTCGACGGGGCATACCTCGACCACATAGCGCAGATCGTCGACTGGGCTCGCGCAGTGCACATGTATGTGATCGTCGACATGCACCAGAACGCCTTCTCCCATTACGTCGGCTCGGGCGTCAACGTGAGCCTCGACTACGACAGTGGCGCACCGCAGTGGGCAACGTTCACCGACGGCTTCCCTTCGCGTGTTTTCGGCGCCAACCGCGAAGTCAACCCGGCAGTGCTCGAAGCCAATTCCAACTTCTGGTACGACCGCGCTGGGATACAGGACGAATACATTGCCGCGCTGGCATTCATCGCCAAACGATTCCGCGACGATCCGGTCGTTGTCGGCTACGGCGTCTACAACGAGCCATGGCTCGGCTGGAACCTTCCGCCGGGGTTCGAGGATCTGCTCCTTTTTCCTTTCTACAGGCGCGTGATCGACGCGATCACCGGCGCTTACGACGGGCTGCCCTGCTGGTCGGGATTCTTCATGCCTGCGCCATGCGGCTACCGCGACCTGGGCGTTGATGACACACGCCACCTCCTTTTCCTTGACACCGGCCTGTTCCGGGAAGTGACTGACTTCCCGACTCACCTCGGGCTACCGGTTAGCTCGTATCCGAACGTCGTCCTGGCGATGCATGCCTACACCCACGTGTACACGTTGGACACCCTCACGCCCTGGAAGGACTACCCGCCGGGCGGCTATGACCAGAGCTACGCCTCCGCCGAACGCGAAGCAAAAGCAATGGACGCCGCGCTTTTCGTCTCCGAGTTTGGCAGTGATCCCAGGCAGGATGGCAACTGGTTGACGAATCAGCTGCTCGAGCAAGAAAGGCACCGGCTCGGCTTTGCGTTCTGGCCGTGGAAGGAGTCGAGCGGCAGCACCTGGGGAATGTTCGATCCGCCGCCGGCCGGCTGCCTGCGCACAGCACGCGAGCGCTTGCTGGGACGCGTCTACCCGCGGGCGACCGCCGATCCGAACGTGACGTTCCACTACGACCCGGCGTCCGGCCTGTTCTCGCTCCACGCCCGCGGCCGGGGGGGCGACCCGTCGACAGTGGTCTACGTGCCGCGCGAGGTGTCGGGCGACATCACGAGCGACGGCGCCGTGAGGCTTGTCGTCAGCGCCAACGAGGGCGACGGAAGCCGGCTCGCTTTCGCCACGCCGACTGGCGGCGCCTTCACGATCGGGATCTCGCCGGCGCCCCTCCGTTTGAGCGGCTGCACCGGCTGAAGTCCCGGCGAATTCTTAGGACATTTGCACCATCGAAGATTAAGTCCCTGTCCATCCTGGCTTGGGCTAATCTGGACGACTGGGTGGGAAGCCGACCAGCGACTACTGGCCGCGTCCGCTCGCACCAAAACGGCAACCGGGCCAGGATGCGGGCGCTCAAGACCGAGCCGGCTACCGAGCCGGCGGTCAGGTTCCTCGCCGTCTCCAAGTCGTACGGCCGACACGCCGTCCTGAAGGGCCTGAACTTCAGCGTGGGTCAGGGCGAGCTCGTCGAGGTCACGGGGCCAAGCGGGTCGGGTAAGACGACCCTGCTGCGCCTCGTCCACGGCCAGCTGCGACCCAACGCAGGCGAGCTGTGGGTCGGCGGCAAGGGGCTGCACCGAAGGTGGCGCCGCGGCCTGGGCGGCCTCCGCCGCGACGTCGCGTTCGTCTTCCAGGAGCAGCGGCTGCTGCCGCGGCTCACCGCCCTCGAGAACATCGTCCTCGCCCTCCAGCTGCGCGACCCTCAGGTGCCCAATCGCACCATCCGGCAGCGCGCCTTCGAAGCACTCAAGTCGGTGCACCTCGCGGGGCGGGGCAACGCCTACCCGCACGAGCTGTCCGCCGGCGAGAGGCAGCGAGTCGCGGTCGCGCGGGCACTGGTCACCCGGCCGCGCGTCCTCCTCGCCGACGAGCCTCTGAACTCGATGGACGAGCAGAACGCGGCCATCATCACGGCCCTCCTCGAGGACGCCGCCGCGAAGGGGACGACCGTGATCGTCGCCTCCCACCACCACACGTTCGCGGCGAGCAGGATCCTGCGCCTCCCGAGCGCGCGCGTGATGACCAACGGCGCGCGACGTCCCGTGGCGCAGACCGGCAACGGCCAAGCACACGGCAACGGGAGCGGGAACGGGCACGGCAACGGCAACGGGCACGCGGCCGCACCGTGGTGGCGGCTGGTCATCCCCGCCCGCGAGCGCCCTAAGAAGCTCGCGAAGGCACAACAGCTTCCGCTGTGGCGGCGCGAAGTGGCGTTCTTCGCCAACGCCTACCGGCTCGTGGTAGTGAGCGGGCTGCGCAGCTGGGCGCGCGACGCGAGGCAGACCACGCCCGTGATCGGCACCATCGCCATGCTGCTGGTGCTGTGTGGTTCGCTCGCCCTCATCGGGCTTGCGCTCGGCCGCGCGGTCGCCGACCAGGCCGGGCAGGCCTCGCTCGTGCGCGTCTATCTCGCGGCCGGCGTGACCCAGGACCAGGTGTCCGCGCTGGAGTCAAAGCTCACCGCGGACTCGCGGGTGGCGTCGGTCACCTACGTTTCGCCCGAGCAAGCGCTCGCCGAGGCGCGGCAGCGACCGGGCCTCGACAAGCTCAGCAGCCTCAGCTCCGCCAACCCGTTCCCTGCCAGCCTCGACGTCAGGGCGCGGCTGGTCACCCAGGTCGCCGCGGTCGCGGACTCGGTCAAGGGGGACGCAGCCGTCGACGCGTCGTACCCGACGTCCTACGACCCTGACACGTATTCGCGCTTGCGCCACTTCGCGTTGATCGCAGGCGGCATCGCCGCAGGCATCGTGCTGCTTTTCGCGTTCGTCGCATACGTCGTGGTGGCCAACGCGATGCGGGGCATCTCGGCGTCGCGTCGGCAGGAGGTCGCGGTCGCGCGGCTGCTGGGAGCGCGGAGCTGGATGTTGCGCGGACCATTTGTGGTCGAAGGACTGACCACCGGCGCGATCGCTGGCGCGATCGCGGCGGGGCTGGTCGGAGCGGCCTACCTGCTGGCGGTGCGCTTCGAAGACGCGGTGTACGTGCAGGTCCTGCCCGGCGTCGGTCCCACGTCGGTGCGCTACGTGCTGGCCGCGGTGATCACCGTCGGGCTCGTCCTCGGCGCGGTGACTGCGATGCTGGGTTTCCGCAAGGCCCGCGCGTGAGGAGGGCGTTCGGCGCCGCCGCGGTCGCCGCGGCGCTGCTCGCTCTCGAGATTTCGACCGCAGCCGCGACCAGCCCCGCGCCGTGCCCAAGCCCTTCCGCCGCCTCCGGCTCGCGCACGACCTGCCCGACGGCGCCGGTCGATCCCAACCAGGCCGCGTACGACGCTCTGAAGACGCGCCTGGGCGGTGACATCGCCAACGCGCTGTCCGCCCAGCAGCGGCTGTCGGCGACGCTCGACCAGTTCGCGGGCATCGAGGCTTCGTTGACCGCGCAGGTCGCGCAGGAAGAGGCTGTCATCTCGCGGCTGGAGGCGGAGATAGCGCGGCTTGACGCAGAGATCGCGGACACGCAGGCGCGGATCGAGGTCGAGAAGCAGGAGCTGGCGACCATGTCGCGTGCGATCTACCGGCAACCGCAGTCTTTCTGGCTGCTGATCGCTCGCAGTGGCGACCTTCACCAGGCGCTGGTCATCACCGCCGACGCGGTCGTCGCCGGCCAGCGCGCGCACGCCTTGCAGGACCGGCTCGAGGCGGACCTGGCCCGGCTGCAGGCCGAGATGGCCGCACGCCAGGCCGACCTTGACCGCGAGACGAACACTCGCGACCTGCTGCTGGCGAACCTCAACTCGCTGCAGGAGGTGATGGCGGAGCAGGACGTGGTGGGCGGACAGCTGCAAGAGCTCGTCACCCAGCTCACCACGGCAAAGGACCGCCTGACCAACCAGCCGCCCGACGTGACCACGACCCTCGCCCAGCTGCTCGAGTCGCAGGAGCAGGACCTGATCCTGCGCTCCTACCAGACGGCGTGGTCGCAGGCCGAGGTCGGCACGGGGCTCGCACTCGTAAACGGCACCCTGCCCGCGGGCAAGACGATCGCCGGGCTGAAGCTCTCGTGGCCGATGGCCGGCTTCCAGATCACGCAGGGCTTCGGTCCGACTTCGTTCGCGCTCGAACCGCCCCTCGGCCCGTACAAGCACTTCCACACCGGCATCGACCTGTCGGCACCCCCGGGCACGCCGGTGCTGGCCGCGGCCGACGGCCTGGTCGTGGCCGTGGGACACGGCGCCCTGGGTTACGGCAATTACGTGGTCGTCGCGCACGGAGCCGGCATCGCCACGCTGTACGGCCACCTGCTGCAGACGAAGGCAACCGTCGGTCAGACGGTCAAGCGCGGCCAGGTCATCGGCCTCGAGGGTTCGACCGGCTACTCGACCGGGCCGCACCTCCACTTCGAGCTGCGCGTGTTCGAGCAGGTGACGGACCCGATGCCGTACCTGCCCGTGCCTGGGACGACGCTCAACAGCTGACGGATTAACCTTCGCGCCATGGCGGCGGCAGAGCTGTCTCGGCGATTGAAGATTCCGGCGGACGGAGTCGTTGCGGTCTTCAACGCACCGCCCGAATACGAGGCAGCGGCCCACGACGGCCATCACGACGCCGACGTTGTCGAACTGTTCGCCCTGGATCGCGCCGGGCTCGAACGCGATTTTCCGGCGGCCTTTGCGACGCTGAAGGCTGACGGGCAGTTTTGGGTGATCTATCCGAGCCCGGACAGCGGCAGGGCCACGGATCTCAGCCACAACCACGGCATGGGCGTACTGGGCGCCGCGGGCTTTGCCGCCATGGAGGACGTCAAGCTCGACGCCGGCTGGAACGCCAAGCGGTTCGTACGCGGGCGATCGATCCCGAGCGCCGACATGCTCCCAGTGGGCCGGCGCGCAAGCCCTCTGTTCCGCGTCGTGCGCCTGGTGGCGCTGCCGATGTTTCGCGCAATGTTCCGCTTCGACGTACAGGGCCGCGAACGCATTCCCGACAGCGCGTACGTGCTGATCGCCAACCACCTCGGGTGGATGGACGCGATCAGCCTTCTCTTGCTTTTCCCGCCGGAGCCGCGGATCCACTATCTCGCCGACCCGACGTCGATGATGCGCAACCGGCCGCTGTGGACGCTGGTGCGGGCGACCGGCGGGATCGTCCCCGTCGACCGCGCGCAGCGCGGCAACACGGCGCTCTTCAAGCACGTGGCGCGGTGCCTGGAGAGAGGGGGCGTCGTGGCGCTGTTTCCCGAGGGCGACTTCGGTCCGCGCGAGGGGACGTTGCTTCCGTTCAAGAAGGGCTTCGCGCACTTCGCGGTCGACGCGGGGGTGCCGGTCGTCCCGGTCGCGCTCGCCGGGATGCGTGAGATCTGGCTCGGCAAGCTGCTGTACGTGCGGATCGGGGAGCCGATCCCGACCGCGGGCACGTCAGTCGACGAAGTCCGCCAGCTCGGCGAGGACGCGGTCAAGACCCTGCTGCCACGATACGAAGAGCCGGCCGGCCGCAAACCGTTGAGGCGCTGGTTGACCGGCCTGTTCTAGCTGGTGCCCCTATAGACCTTCGGTTCCTGTGTGACAAAGGTACTTCGGTAGCTTTGCGACAGTCCCACTGAATCTATCTCCGCCGTGGCGCCGTGCCGCCGGCGTGCAATTTGCGGACGCTTCCCTGCCCCGTCCGGGGCGTTTCCAACTCTCCCGACGCCGGCGTCGGCTGATGGGGTCGATGACCGCGGCCCGAACCAGACAGCGATAGACAGCGGACTCTGAAGGCGACGGCTGGACCCTTTTGCGGCCGAGCTCGTAGGCAATTCGGCGCGCCCCCCAGTAAGGATGCGACCGCCGCATCTCGAGCACCATGGCCTCCACCGCGGGCGGGATTTGATGCGGGCAGTGCGCGGGCCGGGTGGACCGATTGCCGAGGCCCTCCAGGCCGTCGCCCTCGTAGCGCGCCAGCCAGCGATGCATTGTCTGCCGACACACGCCCCACTCGCTTGCCACCTCGCTCACCGTCCGACCGTCGGCGATGACTGCCAGA
>DATEGB010000118.1:0-18660 GCA_035280365.1 Candidatus Dormiibacterota bacterium
CCAGGACCTCCCGGTAGACCGGGATGAGCCCGTAGTCCGCGGCGAGCGCCCGCGCGTCGTCGCGAGTGGGGGTGCAACCTCTCATCTGGATCCTTCTCTTCTAGTCCGCCCCGTTCTCTGCGACGAGGCCGGAGCGCAAACCTTATCAGAGTTAGAGTTGGCGCTGGAAAAACCATGGGCAGGATCGCGGGCCTGTCAGCCGTGGTAGCTGTCCTCGTCGGAGTGGTCGCCGGCGCCGTCGTCTACGCCGGGAAGGCCACCGTCACGGTGCGCCTGCCCGTCCGGCCTGTCTCGGTCGAAACCACGGTGGACGGGAGCCGCGACTCCGGCTACTTCCCGACCAGGCCGGTGACTGTGATGGTCTCGGACACGATGCGGTCCACCGCCAGTTCCGCCACCGTCGGCACATACGCGACGGGCGAGGTCGTTTTCCTGTGGCTCAGCCGGTGCGGCGGTTCGTGCCCGACCCTCCGGGTTCCCTCAGGCTTCCAGGTCCAGACCGATTCGGGGATCGTCTATCGCACTCTCCGGGAAGTCTTGTTCAACGGGAGCAGCGCGTCGCCTCCCGTCCGCGTGAGGGCCGAGGTCGCAGGTCCGAGCGGCAACGTCCCGGCGCACGCGATCACGAGAACGCGCGTCGCTCCGGGCTACATGGCGGTGGACAACGGCAAGCCCATCTCAGGTGGGACGAGCCGGCAGACGCACGTGGTCCTCCAGTCCGACTTCGATTCTGTGCTGACCGCGCTCGTCGGCAGGCTCCAGTCCGAGGTGCAGAGCGCGATGGTCCTGAACGCAGGAGACCTCGTCTTCGAGGAGGACACGAGCCCGCGCTACACCTACACGAGCGACCACGCCGTGGGCGACGAGACGCCGTTGTTCACCGTCACGATGACCGCGACTCTCAACGCGAACGGTTTCTCGGACCGGCAGGCGCGAGCGTTGATCGCGGGAGCGCTGCGCTCGCACGTCGGGCCGGTGCAGGTCAGCTACACAATCGAGCGGCTCTCCGACGACGGCGACGTCCGGCTCCACGGGACCGCGACCGGGTTTACCGTCCCGACGCCGGACCCTCAGCCATGGCAACGACGGCTCGCATCGCTGCGCGTCGACCAGGCCCGCGCGGAGCTGTTGCGTGCATTTCCCGGGGCGCAGGTGGACATTCGGACGTGGGGCGCGCCATGGCTGCCGGCCGCGCCGACGCGAATCGCTGTGGTTTTCGAGCCGCTGCCTTCATATCCCGCTTGACCTGAAGCGGCGGCGTTGCCGGCCCCCGGCCTGCGGTCAGACGTGTTGAACGGCCGGGTTGATTTGGTCGAGCGCTTCGAGCACAGGCTGCATGCCGGAGACGTATCGATGGCGTCGATTTGCACGTCGGTCCTCTGGCCGGCGGCGGCCGCCGCGACCATCGCCTGAGTATCCGCAATCGTTCCTTGACCCCGATCCGCAGGCCGTCAATGCCGCCCAGGCGACCAGGCCCATCGGGAAGCCGAGACGTCCTCGCGTCCCGGTTCGAGTCATTTGCCTGGCCGCGCTGCCCTTGCCTTCATATCCCGCTTGACCTGGCGAGCCTGCGCCATCGACTCCTCCGAGTCGACGTCTGCCACCGAGTGCCAGGTCGCCGCGTGCTTCTCCCAGCCTGGCGGCGTGACACCGAACTTCTTGGCCAGGATCGAGACCATGATCCGGGTTTTCATGTCCCCGAAGCCGGGCAGCTTCGAGATCCGCCTCGCCAGGTCGTCGCCGTCTGGGGCGTCGCGCCACACAGACGCGGCGTCGCCGCCGTAGTCCGTCACGACCGCGGCGCACATCGCCTGGACTCGACGCGCCATGTTGCCGGGGAAGCGATGCAGCGCGGGGCGCTCACGGAACACCCCGTCGAGTTCGTGCGGGTCCATGCTCGCAATGCGGCGCGCGTCGAGATGGCCAAGACGCTTCTTCAACTCGTAGGGCCCGCCGAACGCCTTCTCCATCTTCACCTGCTGGTCGAGGACCATGCCGATGAGCAGCGCAAGAGGATCGCTTTCGAGGAGCGCGTTCGCGGCGGGATCCTGCGTCCAGACGATCGGCACGAATTGAAAGGTTAGGCCGCTACGGCGCCAAGCGTTTCTACGCGCTTAAAGGCGCGGCAAGGACGGCGCGCTGGCGCGCGCTTCGCCAACCGAGTGCACCCCATCGGCGTCGGACCATGAGCGGATCGGGCGGGATGAACTCGACTCGCTCGCCGGCCATGACCACCTGCCATCCGCCCTCATGGACAAGGCGGTGATGGTGGTAGCACAGGGGCAGCATCTTCTTGAGGTCGGTACGCCCGCCTCGCTCCCAGAAGTCGACATGATGTGAATGCGTCCAGTCGATGGGGCGGTCGCACCCTGGCCAGGCGCAGTGCTTGTAGCGCGCCTCGAGCCCTCGCCTTTGCGCGGGCTGCGCCGTACGCTTGGCACGGCCGACGTCGATCACCATCGAGTCCGCCTTCAGCACCCGGTGTAGAAGCCCATCGCAGGCGAGACGCTGCACCGTCCTGCTCGAGATCGCGACGCCGGCGCCAAGCTCTGACGCCGGAGCGCCGAGCTCACCCTTCAAACCTTCGATCGTGGTGTGGACGGCGATGTGCGGCCGGGCGCCGTTGCGCCTTGGCGCGATGCCCACGTCCAGGGAGTGGATTGCCGCCTCGGTCAGCGCGTCCGCGCGGCGCTGCCTGGGCGAGCGCCCGTCGTCCGCGCCCAGCGGCTTCGAGAGCGAGTCGACGGCCGCCTTCACGATGGCGCCGGCGCTCAGCTCGAGCCAGCCGTCGATGCGGTACATGTCGCCGCACTCGTTGATGAACAGCTGCCGCCGCTCGTGCGCCTCTTCGACCCTGAGGTTGAAGCCGGCGGGGTCGACCGCATGCCACGTTTTGGCCGCTTCGGCCGAGAGCGACTTGAGCGACCACTCGCGGCCACGCGTCACCCACTCCCGCTCGTCGAGCTTGTAACCAGCGTCTCCGAGACGCTCCTGCAGGTGGCACAGAACCGAGGCCGCCTGGTAGCCGATCTCGCCCGAGCGCAGAGCTCGCGCAACCTCAGGCAACTTGTCGAGCTGCGCTCCCACGCACAGCCTGTCGGCGGCCGCGTGCTTGGACATCTGGCACTCCCGGGCCGCCCATCCGGCCGGGCTGTTGCCGCTCAGCATATGGTCGCCGCGCTGGCGGCCCTCATCGAGGACCCGACAGAGCAAGGCCTGGAGACGGTCGACCAGGGCGCTCAACTCCGCTGGATCGAGACCGCCCTGGGCCTCCACCGCCTCGATGGCCGCGCGCAGCTTCTCCACTCCACCATTCTACAAACTTCAGTTCGATCAATCCAGCAAATCATTGTAAATTTACGCTGGCGCCAGCCAACCCAGACCCACTCTGTCTCCCTCTTCACCGTCCTCGACTCGACCCCTCCTGTACCCACCCGGGTTATAAATCTCAGGTTGTCCGAGACCTACCAACCCGGCTCGCGGGAGGACTTCGACCGGCTCTACCGCTCCGCGTACCCGCGCGTCTTCCGCACCCTGACCGCCATCCTCGCCGACCCCGACGCCGCCGAGGACTGCACGCAGGACGCCTTCGTCCACGCGTTCCAGGCCTGGAACCGCTGGAAGCCCGACGCCCCCGCCGAGGCGTGGGTCCACCGCATCGCCGTCAACCGCGCCATCTCCTACCGGCGCAGCGCCCGGCTGCGCGGCGTCGGCGAGGTGCTCAGGAGGTTCGGCCGCCCCACCCCCGCCGCCGACCCAGCCGACCAGGCGACCAATCCCGACCTCCTGACCGCGCTCCGCAGCATCCCGCCGAAACAGGCCGCCGCCATCGTCCTGCGCCACTACCACGGCTACAACAACCGGGAGATCGCGGCCGCGCTCGGCGTCTCGGAGCGCACCATCGGCACCCGCCTGCGGCAGGCGGGCGAGATGCTCCGCGGCCAACTCGGACCGAGCTTCTCACTCGATGAGCCTCGAGCGTTTCCTTCTGACCGGCATGAAGGGTCCTATGCCCGACGCTGACGACGAGCTGCGACGCCGGCTGCGCGAGGAGCTCGATGGCGTGCAGCCTCGCTACTCCGCGCCGCGCTACCAGTCGGCCCGCGGCCGCCCGAGGATGTGGCGCCTCGCGCCGGCCGTCCTCGTGGCCACGATCGTGGCCATGCTGGGCCTGACCGCCTACGCGGGCAGCCCGAACCCCGAGGTCTGGACCCAGCGCGTGGTCAACATCGTCCACCCGACCGTGGCCTCCCCCTCGCCCGAGCTCACGCCGGCGCAGCAGCCTCAGAACCCGGAGCCCTCGGAGAAGCCGGAGCAGCACGAGTCGCCCGAGCCCTCCGAGTCGCCGGAACCGAAGGAATCCCCCGAGTCGACCGGGTCCCCCGAAGCGCACGAGTCGCCTAAGCCTTCCGACTCGGCCCAGGTCGAGCGTTCCTAGAGCCATGAAAAGACCAGTCGTCCTCATCGTCGGCGCGGCAGCGGGAGCCCTCCTGGTCGCCGGGGTAGGCGCCTCCGCCCACACAGCGATCTCCCTGGCGACGCACGTTGGGTTGCAGGCGGCCACGTCGAACGACGAGGCGTCGGGCGCGCGTGAGCAGGAGTCCCCGGAAGCCACCGAGACGCCGGAGGCCCAGCCCACGCAGGAGCCCACCGAGCAGCCCGAACCGACCGAGGCTGCAGAGGTCGACAACGACAACGACGACCAGGGCGAGAACGACAACGAGCAGCACAGCGGCTCGGGTGACCACGAGAGCGGCGGAGGCGGCGGAGGCAGCGGCGACTAGGGCTTAGGCGCCCTTCGCTGCACGAACTCAAAACCGAATCGCCCCTTGACGCACAGGTGGCCCGAGGTCACCGAGCTGTCGAGGGGCGATGTCACTTTCACGATCGAGTTGTCCTGCACGTGCAGCTCGAGCATGCAGCCGACGCCGCAGTACGGGCACACCGTCTCGGTCACGGTCTGACGCGGCTCGTCCCACGTGCCCGCGGCGCGCATGTCGTGCTCGCTCTTGAACATCAGCGCGCCGGTCGGGCACACGCCGATGCAGTTGCCGCAGTAAACGCACGCCGAGTCCGGCAAGCCGACGTCGAACTCAGTCGAGATGTGGGCGTCGAACCCGCGACCCGCCACGGCGATGGCGAACGTGTTCTGCGCGTCGACGCCGCAGGCCTCGACGCACTTGTAGCAGAGGATGCACCGCGAGTAGTCGCGCACGTACAGCTCGTTGTCGACCTTGACCGGCTGCGCCACCGTCGCCGCCGAGGCGCCGAACCGCCCCGGCGTCGCGCCATAGCGGTCCATCCATTCATGGACCTGCGCCGACGTCAGCGACATGTCGACCGACGACGCCAGCAGCTCGAGGACGAGGCGCCGGCTGTGGCGCACGCGAGGCGAGTCGGTCTGGATCTTCATCCCCTCCTCGACTTTGCGCGAGCACGCCGGGACCAGGACCCGCGCGCCTTCGAGCTCGACCACGCACACCCGGCACACGTTCACCGGCGTGAGGTTGTCGAGCTGGCACAGCGTCGGCGTGTCGATGCGCAGCCGCCGGCACGCGTCGAGGATGGTCGCGCCACGCGGCGACAGCACGTCGCGGCCGTCGATCGTCAGGGCGACCTCAGCCATGGTTCAGGACCTTCAGCTGCGTCAGCCCAGAGGCGATGGCGTTGGCCGCGGTCTGGCCCAGGCCGCAGATCGACGCGTCCCGCATCGCCTGCGCGATGTCAGAAAGCAGGATCACGTCGGCGCGACCATCGCCGTCCGGCGCGTGGAACATGCGCTCCAGGATCTCCTCCTGCCGCTTCGTGCCGACGCGGCAGGGCACGCACTGGCCGCACGACTCGTCGCGGAAGAAGCGCGCGATGCGGAGGAGCACCTGCTTCATGTCCGCGGTCTCGTCGAAGACCATCACCGCGCCCGAGCCCATCGTGGCGCCGATCGCCCGCGTGCCCTCAAAGCTAAGCGGCACCTCGAGCTGATCCGGGGTCAGAAAAGATCCGGCCGCGCCGCCGAGCAGCACCGCCTGGATGGCGCCCGCGCCGGCCACGTCGAGCACCGCCCGCAGCGGGGTGCCGAGCGGCACCTCGTACACGCCGGGCCGCGCCACGTGGCCCGAGACGCAGAACAGCCGCGTGTCCCCGAAATCGCCGTTGACGATGTCGAGCACGTTGATCAGCGTCTCCACGTTGTTGACGAGCGTCGGCTTGCCGAACAGCCCGACCTCTACCGGGAACGGCGGCTTGTTGCGCGGCTCGCCCCTCTTCCCCTCGATGGAGTTGAACAGCGCCGTCTCCTCGCCGCAGATGTAGGCGCCGGCGCCGCGCCGCACCTCGATGTCGACGTCGAGCTCGCCGTGGCGCCGCAACTCAGCGATTGCGTGTTCGATGCGCCGGCGCGCGTGCGGGTATTCGTCGCGGATGTAGATGTAGCCCTTCTCGCAGCCCGCGGCCAGGGCCGCGATGGCCATGCCCTCGACGACCGCGAACGGGTCGCCCTCCATCAGGACGCGGTCCTTGAACGTGCCCGTCTCGGACTCGTCCGCGTTGCAGACGAGGTAGTGCGGGCGCGCGGCTGCGGCCCGCACCGACTCCCACTTCCTGCCCGTGGGAAACGCCGCGCCACCGCGGCCCAGGAGGCGTGACTCGGTGACCGCCTGGATCACCGCTTCAGGCCCCATCTCCCGCGCGCGACGCAGCGCGGCGAAGCCGCCGGACTGGCGGTAGCTTTCGATGCTCTCGGGGTCGACGACGCCAATCCGTCTCAGCAGCTTCGTGCCGACGGCGCGCGGCGGCGGCGGATACGCCTCGGCCCCCTCGTCAAGCGTGGCCGGCGCCCGGTCACATTGGCCGAGGCAGGGCGCGCCGTGACCCGGCTTCGCCCCCGCGAGCATGCACACGATGTCGTCGCAGACGTGCACGGTCTTGGGTTCCCGCGGCTCGAGTGCGAACCGCGAATAGAAGCTCACGACGCCGTAGGCCTCGGCGGGCGGCACGGAGAGCCGCCGGCAGGCATACTCGAGCGCCCCGCGGCTCACCCAGCCCAGCCGGTCCTGGACCGAGTGCAGCACGGGTAGCAGGAGGTGGCGCTGCGAGCGGGTGGCCCGGCCGCCGTAGGCGACGTGGCTCGACACCGCCTCGGGCGCGCCGAGCACAGCGTCGACGGCCGCCACCTCCTCGGCGGTCGCGGGGCCTCCCGTGGTTCTGATGTCCAAGCTAGACCGGGGTCGGAATCTTGTCGATCCGGATCGCGCTCGCCTTGAACTCCGCCGTGCCGGACTTCGGGTCGGTCGCGTCGATCGTGAGCACGTTGGTCGCCACCTGGTCGGGGAAGTGCAGGGTCATGAAGGCGAGACCGGGGCGCATCGACCGGTCGAAGCGCACGTGCACGTCCACCGAACCTCGACGCGAGCTGGCGCGCACACGCTCCCCCTCCTCGATGCCGAGGCGCGCGCCGTCCTCGGGCGAGATGACGAGCGACTCGCGCGTGCGCAGCGGCGACGTGTACTCGTTGGTCTGGACGCCCGTGTTGAACGAGTCCAGGCGCCGACCGGTCGTCAGCCGGATCGGGAACTCGTCCGTGAGGTGGTCGACCGGCGGATCGTGCTCGACGGCGTGGAACGGGGCGCGCGGGCCCTCGACCGGGTCCTTCCACAGCCGGCCGTGCAGGAACTGCGTCCCCGGGTGGGACTCGTCGGGGCACGGCCACTGGATGCCGCCGAGATCGTCGAGGCGCGAGTATTTCATGCCCGCGTGCATCGGCGACAGGCGGCGGCATTCGTCCCAGACCTGCTCCGCCGTCGGCCGGCCCCAGTCCGAGCCGAGGCGACGGGCCAGCTCGCAGATGATCTCGATGTCGTCGCGCGCGCCCGCGGGTGGTTCGAGCGCGCGCCGCACGCGCTGGACGCGGCGCTCGCTGTTGGTCACAGTCCCTTCCGACTCGGCCCAACCGGCGGCCGCGGGCAGGACGACGTGGGCCAGCTCTGCGGTGTGGGTGAGGAAGATGTCCTGGACCACGAGATGGTCGAGGCCGCTCAGCAGGTGCACCGCGCGGCCCTGGTCCGCCTCGCTGCGCGCCGGGTTCTCGCCGACGATGTACAGCGAGAGCAGGTCGCCCCGCTCCATCGCCTCGAACATCTCGCTGAGGTGCCAGCCTTTCTGGCGCGGGAACTCGGCGCCGCCCCATGCGCGCGAGAACTTGTCGTGCAGCTCCGCGTTCTCCAGGTCCTGGAACCCGGGGAGCCGGGCCGGGATGGCGCCCATGTCCCCACCGCCCTGGACGTTGTTCTGGCCGCGCAGCGGGTTGAGACCGCACCCGTATCGCCCCACCTTGCCCGTGAGCAGGCCGAGGTTGATGAGCGCGAGCACGTTGTCGGTGGCGTTGTGGTGCTCGGTGATGCCGAGCGTCCAGCAGATCATCCCGGTCTTCGCCCGCGCGAACGAAAGGGCGACGTCCTCGATCGCGGCGGCCGGCACGCCGGTCTCGGCCGCAGCGCGCTCGAGGGTGTACGCCTCGACGCATTCGGCAAACTGCTCGTAACCGGACGTAGCGCGGGCGATGAAGTCGCCGGCGATCACGTCGTTGTGGATCATCACTCGCGCCATCGCGTTGGCCAGCGCGATGTCGCTGCCCACGTCGAGGCCGAGCCACACGTCGGCCCACTCGGCCGAGCCTGTCCGCCGCGGGTCGATGGCGATGAGCCGCGCGCCGTTGCGCACGCCGCGCAGGACGTGATGGAAGAAGATCGGATGGGTCTCGCGGGCGTTCGAGCCCCACAGGATGATGACCTCGGTCTCCTCAGTCTCGCGGTAGGACGAAGTCCCTCCCCCGGCTCCGAACACCGTCGCCAGACCGGCGACGCTTGGAGCGTGTCAAGTCCGGTTGCAGCTGTCGACGTTGTTGCTGTGCATCACCGCGCGGGTGAACTTCTGGGCCATGAAGTTCATCTCGTTGGTTGTCTTCGAGCAGCTGAACATGCCGAAGGCCTGCGGACCCCGCTTGCGCGCCGCGTCGAACCCGGCGGCGGCCCTGCTCAGCGCCTCCTCCCACGAGGCGGGACGGAGTTGCCCGCCGTCCCTCACGAGAGGCTCGGTCAGACGCTCCATGTGGAAACCAATCCTATGACCTGTGGGTGGCGATGAACTCCTTGATCCGGCTGACGCCAAGCTTGAGCTCGTCCTCGGACTGCGTGTAGGCGAGGCGGATGAACCCCTTCCCAGCGTGGCCGAACGCGGTGCCGGGGAGCACGGCCACGCCGGCCTCGTTGAGGAGACGGCTCGCGAGCTCGTGCTCGTCGAACCCGGTGCCCTCGATGTTCGGGAACACGTAGAAGGAACCCTGCGGCTTGAGGCACCGAACGCCGGGGATATCGTTAAGGCCCTCGACCACGAGGTCGCGCCGGTGCTCGAACACTTTGACCATCCGGCGTACGGCGTGCTCGGACTCCGGTGAGCCCAGCGCCTCGATGGCCGCGATCTGCGTGAAGGCCGCGGCGCAGGACGAGGAGTTGATCATCAGCGTGTCGAGCTTGGCGGCCAGAGCGCGCGGCGCGACCGCGTAGCCCAGGCGCCAGCCCGTCATCGCGTACGACTTCGAGAGGCCGTCCATCAGCACTGTCCGTTCGCGCATGCCCGGCCGCGAGAGCGGCGAGACATGCTCGAAGCCGTACACGAGCTGGCTGTAGATCTCGTCCGAGACGACCAGGAGGTCGTGCTTGTGGGCTAGGTCGCAGACGAAGTCGACGTCCTCGTCGGTCAGCACGCCGCCGGTCGGGTTCTGCGGCGTGTTGATGATGAGCATCCGTGTCTTCGGCGTGACCAGCGACGCGAGCTCATCGAGGTCCATGCGGAAAGCCTTGTCCTCGCGCAATGTGACGGTCTTCGGGGTGCCGCCGATGAAGTTGACCTGCGACGCGTAGGCCGGGTAGCCGGGGTCGGGCAGGATCACCTCGTCACCCGGCTCGACGCAGGCGAGGAGCGTGAAGAGGAGCACGTTCTTGGAGCCCGGGACCAGCACGACGTCGCCGGCCGCGACCTCGGTCGAGAGCATGCGGCTGACGAACTGGGCCACGGCCTCGCGCGCCTCCCAGATGCCGCTTGCCGGCGTGTAGTGCGTGTAGCCGTTCTGCATCGCGCCGATCGCCGCCTCGACGATGTTGTCGGGCGTGGCGAAGTCGGGCTCGCCGATCTCGAGGTGGACGATGCGCCTGCCCTCGGATTCGAGCTTGCGCGCGCGGGCGAGGACCTCGAACGCGCCCTCGGTGCCGAGGCGCGACATGCGCTCGGCGAAGCGGACGGCGGTGCCAGCCATCACGACTGAATCCTAATGAACGCCGCGCAACGACCCGCCGTCCACGCCCAGCGTCTGGCCGGTGATGTATGCCGCCTGGCGGGAGCAGAGGAACACGCAGGCGGCCGCGAACTCCTCCGGCGTGCCGAGCCGTCCCATCGGCGCCGACTCGGCCATCCGCCTGACTCCCTCCTCGTCGCCGGCGAGGTGGCGAAGCCGGTCGGTGAGGATCGCGTCCGGTGCCACGCAGTTGACGGTGATGCGGTCGGGCGCGAGCTCCCGCGCCAGTGTCTTGGCGAGCCCGGTCACGCCCGCGCGCAACGCGTTCGAGATCACGATGTTCGGGATGGGCTGCCGCACCGAGATCGAGGTGATGAAGACGACGCGGGCTTGGTCGGATTCCTTCAGGCGGGGCAATGCGGCCTTCACCAGCCGCACCGCACTCATCAGCGTGAGATGGAACCCCGCCTCCCATGCTTCGAGGGCGGTGCTCTGGAATGTGCCGGGCGGAGGGCCGCCGGCGTTGGCGATCAGGATGTCGAGCCCGCCGAGGCGGTCGATCGCCTCGTTGACGAGGGCCTCCGGCTCACCCGGCCTGGAAAGGTCTCTCGCCGACCAGCCGGCGGCGCCGATGTCGCGCGCGGTCGCCTCGGGGTTCCGGGAGGAGATGAACACCCGCGCGCCCTCGGCGAGGAGCGTCTCGGCGCACGCGCGGCCAAGCCCCTTGCTGGCGGCGGTGACTACCGCGCGGCGGCCCTTCAGCCCAAGGTCCACGATGCCCAATCATCGGATAGTCGCGCCTATCGACACTTTTTCGGACCGCCGACCCGGCGTTAGTCGCGACTATCGACACATTCTCGGACTGCCCGCCCGGCCTTAGTCGCGACTATCGCGGGAGGTGTCAGCCCGTCGTGTTCACGTACCAGTCCGTCACGTACTGGAAGCGGTCGTAAGGCTCGATCGCCTTGTTGAAGTGCACCCCGTGCACCCGCTGCGACACCGCGTACTCGTATCGCCCGGCGTAGAGGAAGATCGCGGGCGCCGCGTCCGCCATCAACATCTGGAAGTCGATGTATGCGGCCAGGCGTGACGACGGCTCGACCGCGTTCCGCCCGTCCTC
Organism: Candidatus Dormiibacterota bacterium; assembly: GCA_035280365.1. Lineage (GTDB taxonomy): Bacteria > Chloroflexota > Dormibacteria > Dormibacterales > Dormibacteraceae > 40CM-4-65-16. Next base: position 11,406 of record DATEGB010000118.1, read on the forward strand.
CAGGTCCTTGTCGATCAGGCCCCACCCCCGCGGGTACGCGAAGTTCAGCGCCGCCGGGTCGATGCCCGAGTGCCACAGCGTGTACTGGTCGGGGTCTGGCCCGACGTCGATCGACACCAACGCCATCTGGTACCTGTGCGTCAGCAGGTAGTCCTGCAGCAACTTCGACGCCGGCAGCGGCTTGACCTCGACCTCGATCCCGAGCTGCCCCAGCTGGGACGCGATCTCCCCCGCCACCTGCTGATTCGGATACGAGTCGGCCGCGACCAGGTTGACCTTGAATGGCACACCGCCCTTGGTCCGCAGCTTGGATACCCGATCGATCACCCAGCCGGCCCCATCCAGCGCCGTGGCCGCGCCGACCGCGTCGAACGGATGCAGGTTGCCGGCGGCGACGGAATAGGCCCAGTCCGCGGTCGGGATCGGGTTCGGGTCGGCGTCGGCCCGGCCCGCGAGGATGTCGGACACGATCTTCTGGCGGTCGATGCCCTGGACCAAAGCCAGGCGGACCTTCGGGTCGGCGAAGAACTGCTTGCCGTCGCCGTCCGGGTTGAAGGTGACGAACGCGTCGGTGAACATCCGCGCCTCGATCACGGTCAGGTCGGTCCGGCCCTGGAGCGTGTCCACCTCCTGTGGCTGGATGCCGCCGACCAGGTCGGCGGCCCCGGAAAGCACGGCGCGGATCGCCGCCTGGGGGTCGGTCGCCGGGTATGTGCGCAAGACCAGGTGGTCCAGGTACGGCTCGGGGGCGGCGTAGGAGTTGCGGTCGAGCGTGATCGCGAGCTGGTTGATCGTTCCGACCTTGAACGGGCCGGTGCCAAACGCCCGCACCCCGCTGTACGGGCTGGTCATGATCTGGCCGGGGGCCATGCCCGCGAAGATGTGCTTGGGGATGATGCCCACCCGCAGCGAGAGCGGGAACGAGGCGTCCGGCGCGCGCAGCGTGAACACGACCTGCCCCGGCCCGCCCGAGGCGACCCCGACCTGCCGCCACACGTCCGCGCCGGGCTGCTGGTACTCGAGGTCCTGGAGGATGTGGAAGGTGAACAGGACGTCGTCGACTCCGAATGGCTCGCCGTCCGCCCACTTCACACCGTCACGCACCGTGAACGTCCACGAAAGGTGGTCGGGCGACACGGTCCAGTCGCTGGCCAGGACGCCGACCACGTTCTGCTGCGAGTCGACGGCGGTCAGGCCCTGGTAGATCAGCCGGTCGACGTCGCGGGTGCTCTCGTTCGTCTCGAACAGCGGGTTGAGGACGGTGGCCTGCCCGATCAACGCCTCGACCGCGGTGCCGCCGCGCGCCGGCTTGGGCACGGTGGCGACTGGCTGGCACCCCGCGAGGGCCAGGGCCGCCGCAAACGCGGCGGCGAGAACGGGTCTACTTGAGATGAGTCGTCACCCAGACGTTGGCGATGGAGCAGACGAGGAAGGCACCGACAAGGACCCACGTCGTCCAGTAGACCTGGCGCTCGAGCCCCCGGCGTGTGCGGTAGCCGCCGCCGAGGCCCGAGTCGCCGCCGCCGATCGTGCCGCCGAGGCCCGAGGCCTTGGGGGTCTGGATCAGCACGCCGGCCATGAGCAGCACCGCGAGCACGGCCTCCGCGATGACGAGCGCGTTCTGGAGCTTGGCCATGGACATGAACCCGGAGATTCTACCTAGAGAAACTCAGGCCCAGACGCCGCCAAAACGGCCCTCGATGGCGTCCCAGTTGAGCGTGTTGAACCAGGCGGCGACGTAGTCTGCGCGCCGGTTCTGGTACTTGAGGTAATAGGCGTGCTCCCAGACGTCCACGCCAAGGAGCGGCGTCAGCTCCTCCATGTAGGGGCTGTCCTGGTTGGGGTAGCCCTTGATCGCGAGCTTGCCCTGCCGGTCGGCGACGAGCCACGCCCAACCGCTGCCGAACTGGCCCACCGCCGCCTTCGTCAGCTGCTCCTTGAACTGGTCGTAGCCGCCGAAGGTGTTCTTGATCGCGTCGGCGATGCGGCCCCTCGGGTTGCCTCCACCGCCTGGACCCATGATGGTCCAGAAGATCGAGTGGTTGGCGTGCCCGCCGGCGTTGTTGCGGATCACGGTGCGGATGTCTTCGGGCACGTTGTTGATGCCCCACAGCAGGTCTTCGACAGTCTTCCTGGCCAGCTCCGGGTGCGCTTCCAGCGCTTTGTTCGCGTTGGCGACGTAGGCCGCGTGGTGCTTGTCGTGGTGGATCTGCATCGTCTGGGCGTCGATGTGCGGCTCGAGCGCCTCGTACGGGTAGGGAAGCGGCGGAAGCTCGAAGGGCATGATCACGATCCCCCTTTCTGTAATTCGCTCTGAATACCGAGAACCAGTCTAAGTGGTTCGGGATTTCGTCCCTGACGCCTGCGCTTTGACTGCCGCGGCACGCCTTTCGATCTCCGCGGCGTCCCCGAGGTAGCGCCACGACGTGGGCCGGAGGTCGGCGTCGAGCTGGTAGACGCGCGGCACGCCGGTGGGGATGTTGAGCTCCACCACCTCGGCGTCGGTGAGCCCGTCGAGGTGCTTCACCATGGCGCGGAGGCTGTTGCCGTGCGCCGAGACGAGCACGCACGGGTGCAGCAGAAGGTCGGGCACGATCGCGTCGTACCAGTACGGCAGCATCCGCTCGACCACGTCCTTCAGGCATTCCGTGCTCGGCAGGATCTCGGGCGGCAGCGCCGCGTAGCGCGGGTCGTGGGACGGATGGCGCGCGTCGCCGAGGTCGAGGTCGGGCGGCCGGACGTCGTAGCTCCGCCGCCACAGCTTGACCTTCGCCTCTCCATATCTGTCCGCGGTCTGCTGCTTGTTCAGGCCCTGCAGCGCGCCGTAGTGGCGCTCGTTCAGCCGCCAGCTGCGCTTCACGGGGATCCACGACATCTCCATCTCGGCAAGCGCGAGCTGCGTGGTCTGGATGGCCCGCAGCAGGAGCGACTCGTGCACGACCGTCGGCCGCAGGCCGGCTTCGCGCATCAACCGCCCCGCCTCCTTCGCCTCCTTGACCCCACGCTCGCTGAGCGGCACGTCGGTCCAGCCCGTGAAGAGGTTCTCCAGGTTCCACGTGCTCTCGCCGTGGCGCAGCAGGACGAGCGTGCCCGGTGCCTTAGCGCTTGCCATAGACCTCGGCCGTCGTTTTGACGATGTGGGCGAACTCCTCGGCGTCGAGGCTCGCCCCGCCGACCAGCACGCCGTCGCACAGCGGCAGCTCGACGTACGACTGCACGTTGTCCGCCTTCACGCTCCCGCCGTAGAGGATCCGGACCTTGCGCGCCGCGCCGGCGCCGATCATCTCGCCGACGATCTTGCGGATCAGCCGCATCGTCTTGTAGGCGTGCTCCGGGTCGGCGTTGCGGCCGCTGCCGATCGCCCAGACCGGCTCGTAGGCGATGACCAGGCGCGCCGAGTCGTCCGCCGAACAGTTGGCCAGCCCGGCGCGCACCTGGGCCGACACGATCTGGTCGGACTTGCCCTCGTCGTAGTGGTCGAGGAGCTCGCCGACGCACATGATCACCCCGAGGTCGCACGAGAGCGCCGTGGCCGTCTTCTTGGCGACCATCTCGTCAGTCTCGCCGAGATAGAGGCGTCGCTCGGAGTGGCCGACTATCACCCACTGGCATATGGCCTTCAGCATCGCCGGCGAGATCTCACCCGTGTAAGCGCCCGACATCTCCCAGAACACGTTCTGGGCGCCGAGCTTGACCCCCGACTCAATCAGCAGGTCGGAAACTGCCGTGATCCACACGAACGGCGGAAAGATCGCCACCTCGACGCGGTCGGCGTGACCGCGCGCGACAGACATGACGCCGCGCACGAGGTCGAGCGCGTCATCGATGTTGTTCGGGTTCATCTTCCAGTTCGCCGCGACGAGCGGCATCCCCGGCGGCCGGGCGCTCATGCGTCTTTGAGGATCGCGATTCCGGGCAGCTCCTTGCCTTCGAGGTACTCGAGGGTCGCGCCCCCTCCGGTCGAGACCCACGAGAACCGCCCGGCGAGGCCGAGCGACTCGACCGCGGCCACGGTGTCACCGCCGCCGACGAGCGTGTACGCCCCGGACGAGGCGATCGCCTCGCCCACGGCCTTCGTGCCATCCGCGAAGTCCCTGATCTCCGCGACCCCCACCGGGCCGTTCCAGATGATCGTGCCGGCGCCGCGCAGCCGGTCGCGGAACAGGGCGACCGAGCGCGGCCCGATGTCGTAGGCCGCCCAATCGGCCTCCACCCTGTCGGCGTCGAAAACACGCAGCGGCTGCGCCGCGTCCATCTTGCGGGCGCACACGAGGTCGACCGGCAGCACGAGCTTGTCAGCCGCCCCTTTCGCCACCTCCTGGGCCTCGTTCAAGGCCGAGTCCTCGACCAGCCCGGCGCCCGTCGGCCACCCGCGCGACTTGAAGAATGTGTTTGCCATGGCGCCCCCGATGAGCAGCGAGTCGACCTTTCGCAGCAGGTTCTCCAGGACCCCGACCTTGGTCGAGACCTTGGCGCCGCCCACCACCGCGACGAGCGGCCGCTTCGGATTGTCGAGCGCCCGGTGCAGCGCCTGCAGCTCCGCCACCATCAGCTCGCCGGCGTAGGCCGGGAGGTAGGCGGCGACGCCGACGACCGACGCGTGGGCGCGGTGAGAAGCCGCGAACGCGTCGTTGACGAAGATGTCGCCGAGCGAGGCGAGGCGCCGGGCGAAGCCCGGGTCGTTCGATTCGTCCTCCTTGTGGTAGCGCACGTTCTCGAGCAGCAGCAGCTGGCCGGCCTGCAGCCGCTCGACCGCGTGCGTGGCCTGCTCGCCGACGCAGTCCTCGGCGAACTGCACGTCGCGGCCGACGCGCCGGCCGAGGTCGCCGGCGACGGGCTTGAGCGAGAGGTCGGGTTCGCGGTCTTTGGGCCGGCCCAGGTGGGACATCACGATCACTCGGGCTCCGCGCTGCGCCAGGTGCTGGAGGGTCGGCGCCGCCGCGCGGACGCGGGAGTCGTCGCCGATGTCGCCGCCCTTCATCGGGACATTGAGGTCCTCGCGCACCAGGACGCGTTTGCCGGAAACGTCGACCGCGGTGACGGAAGCTTTCAGAGTCGCTCCGCCATGTAGGTGATCAGGTCGACCATGCGGCAGCTGAAGCCCCACTCGTTGTCGTACCAGCTGACGACCTTCGCCCAGTCGCCGCCGAGCACGGCCGTCGACGGCGCGTCGACGATCGACGAGTGCGGGTCGGTCTTGAAGTCTGACGACACGAGCTCCTCCTGGCTCACGGCAAGGATGCCGCGGAGGTCGCCGCTCGCCGCCTCTTCGAAGGCCGCGTTGATGTCCTCGGCCGTGGTCGACCTGCCGAGCTGCGCCGTGAGGTCGACGACCGAGACGTCCAGGATCGGCACCCGGAACGAGATGCCGGCGAATTTCCCCGCGAGCTCCGGGATCACCTCCGCGACCGCGCGGTTGGCGCCGGTCGAGGTCGGGATGATGTTGTCCGCGGCGGCGCGGGCCCGGCGCAGGTCCTTGTGCGGCAGGTCCTGCAGCCGCTGGTCCGCCGTGTAGGCGTGGATCGTGGTCATCATGCCGCGCTCGATGCCGAACGACTCGTGCAGCACCTTGGCGAGGGGCACGAAGCAGTTCGTCGTGCAGCTGGCGTTGGAGACGACGTCGTGCTTTGCCGGGTCGTAGCCCTTGTGGTTGACGCCCATCACGACCGTGTAGTCCTGGTTGGTCGCGGGGGCGGAGATGATGACCTTCTTGGCGCCGCCCTTGTCGATGTGGACGCGGGCCTTGTGGGCGTCGGTGAAGAGACCCGTCGACTCGACGACGAGGTCGACGCCTAGGTCCGTCCAGGGCAGCTCAGCGGGGTCCTTCTGGCTGAGGAACTTGACCGCGTGGCCGTCGACGTTGATGAAATCGCCGCCTGCCTTGACGGCGGGGCCGAACGTGCCGAGCGCGGTGTCGTGCTTCAGCAGGTGGGCGAAAGTCTTGGCGTCGCCGATGTCGTTGACGGCGACGATCTCGAACTCAGGTTTCAGGTCCCACGCGGCCCGGTAGATGTTGCGGCCGATGCGCCCGAAACCATTGATTCCGACTTTCAGTGCCATGCGGCAAATCTTAGCCAGCGCTCCTGGGCGTTCGAGGTTTGCCGTCACGGTCGGCGGGCGACCGTTGCCAGACAACGCAATGGCAGCCGGGCTTGTCCCGGCTGCAACTATGGTGTTGGGTCTTCCAAGCGTCGCCCCGAGCGGCTACTCAAACAATCCCAACCGTATACCGGAAGGAGAGCAGGCCCGGCGCGAAGCGCCCGACCTGCTGGGGCCCCCGCGGCGGAGACGCGGGGACACCTTTGGGTTGCCTCTCATAAGCTCCTAGGCGGAGCGGAGTTTGTCCCTCGTTGGCCCTCCGTGGCCGTTATGGGCCGCCAGCTGTTGGATCCGGCGCAGCCGATGGTTGACCGCGGACTTCGACAGCTTCATCCGCCCCGCCAGCTCACCGAGGTTGAGCTCCGGGTTCTCGCGCCGCCACTTCGCCATCTCGCGCAGCGCGGGCGGCAGCGCGCCAAGCCTGCCCTCCGCCTCCAGCGACTCGATCGCTGCGGCCTGGCGCAAGCCCGAACCGATCGTCTTGTCGATGTTCGCGGTCTCGAAATTCAGCCGGCGGTTGACCTCGCCGCTCACCTCGCGCACGACCCGGACGCTCTCGAACTCCATCACCGCCCTATTCGCGCCCATCATCGACAGCAAGCGGACGATGCCGTCGCCGTCCTTCACGTACACCACCGGCTGGCCGCCCCGCTGCGTGATCCCCGCCCGCACGCCCGACGCCTCGACGAGGCGCGTGATCGCCGACGCCCACGACAGCGTCGGGGCGACGAACTCGAGGTGGTACCGGGCGTTGGGGGCGTTGACCGAACCGCAGCCGAGGAAGAGCCCTCGCAGCATCGCCTTGCGGTCGCACGCCGCGTCAGGGACCGCCTGGACCGGCGGCTGGGAGAACGCGGAAACCAGCTCGTTCGGCAGCGCCAGCTCGATGAAGAAGGACATGCGCTTGCGCGTCTTCACCGCCTGGTACTTCGCGTCCATCCGGCCGACGGCCCGGCCCAGACGCACGACCTTGCGCGCGACCGCGTTGCGGAGCAGCGAGAAGTACGCGGAGCGGCCGCGCTGGTTTCCCAGCAGGCGGCCACGCGAGCCGTAATAGATGCCGAGCAGCTCGCTCAGCTGACAGCAGGGCCGGGCTGGTAGAAGCCCCGCCATCTCGTTCTTGACGTCCGCCGAGAACGAAATCGCGCGTACCTCC
>DATEGB010000119.1:0-78260 GCA_035280365.1 Candidatus Dormiibacterota bacterium
CGGGGGTGATAGAGCGTGGAGTGAACTCACTGAAAGCCGAGGCGACCCGCCGGGACTTGCCGCTGAACACGGCGGCGTTGTCGCTGAGGAAGCGGGCGGGGAGGCCGTAATCCTCAACTCTCACACCCTCGGGTCCACCAATTGACGCTCTCGCCGTAGGCGCCGTCAGGGCTCCAGGAATCGTGGCTGCTCCCAGACCCTTTCAGCCAGATAGTCCTTGACCTTCGCCATATATTGGTCGGCCGCGTGCGTGTGCCACCTCCCCGCAAACCATCGCCCGACGCAACCCCACGCGTCGCCTGGGCCGTATTGACCAACCCGGTCGACGTTGTTGAGCCACACCTCGTAACCCTCGAAACACACCCGCCAAACTGCGTACGCGATGTCCGCGTTCATTGCCGTCGATCGCGCGGCCGCCGGCCATGTGGAGCGAAAAAGCGAATACCGGATCTGCAGGATGCCGTAGCTTTCTGGGCAGACTCCTGCGCGGCCATCCACTCCGACGCCGTGCCCGGGGGCGCAGGCGGCCGGATTGCCATCCCAGTCGCCAAGCGTTGTTTGCCGCCACCAGCTCTCCACCGCAGCCTGGGCGAACACGACGTCCTCGTCGATGCCCCACTTGCACGCCACCCAGCGAAGAATTTCGGTGGTCGTGCCTGTGAAGTTGCCGTCGACTCGTGGAGCCAGCGTCGAGTTGGCACGGAAATCATCGGCGCGTGGAAAGAACGTGCCGCCTGCCTGGCCGGTGATCTGGTTGAACGGAACGTTCGTGCGCTTGTTCTCCACCGTTCGCGCACTGCGCACCCTCTGCGCGCACCGGTCGTCGGAGGGGAGCGCGGCACCCGGCCTCAACGTCGTGAAGTGGTGGGGTTGCGCTGTAACCCTCGACGAAGGCGATGCAGCTGCCGCTGCACCTAAATGCTGGTGCGGCCGAAGCTCCATGACCGCAAGAATCGCCACCACAACGATCGTGGCGGCCGCGATTCCCGCGATCGCTAGCGAGCGACGTCCCATTTCAGATCTGCGATGGCTTAACGCGACGCCCGTCTGGGACGAGAGGCCTCCCATGCGTGGGGCGGGTTAACCAATCCTTTGGCGGCGCTTGCGGCCCATACGGTAAGCGGGTACGCGCGCCAGTGGTAGTCGTACGCGTAGGCCCAGTCGTGCGTGTAAACGCCGATGTCGACGTGGTAGTCGCCGGAGTTCAGGTCCAGGCGGTGAAGGTTCAAAGCCACGCCGCCGTAGCCCGACACCGTGTCAATGCCGATGTCGTCGCCGGAAACGTAACCGTCGAAGAGCACGGTCTCATCGGCCTTCCGGATCAGGACGCCGAAGTTCGGAGCCGGCAGCGTCTGCGCGGTGAAGTAGTCGATCTCGATCCGAAGCGGCTCCCCGCGCAAGATACGCTGGGTTCTAAAGCCGGCGGTGTCGAGCATCCTGACGTCGGTGATCCGAAGCTCCATGGAACCGAAGCGGTTCTCCATGATCTTCAGTTGGACGCCGGATGACGTCAGCTCCGACTGCCAGTCTCCCGGCGTGCGACTGCGCGTCTCGCGGTCTGTGGACATCATGTACGCGGATACGACGTCGGCCGGGTTGCCCAACTGGACGACCACCCCTTTGCGCAGCCACATCACTTGGTCGCAGAGCTGTGCAGCCATCTCTGTGTCGTGTGTGCTGACGAGGATCGCGCAGCCCTGGCGTCTGAGATGTTCGATTTGGGCCAGGCATTTTCGCTGGAAGGTCACGTCGCCCACGGCCAGCACCTCGTCGATGAGGAGGACCTCTGGGTCGGTATTGACGGCGATCGCGAACGCGAGGCGCAGCAGCATCCCCGCGCTGTACATCCGGACCGGGCTGTCGATGAACTGGCTGAGGCCCGCGAACTCGATAATTTCAGACATGCGCGCCGTGACCTGGCGGCGCGTCAGGCCCGAGATGATGCCGCTCAGGGTGGCGTTTTCCCGTCCAGTCAGCTCGGGATGGAAGTCGGAGCCCAGCTCGAGCATCGCTCCGACGCGTCCTTGGACGCGGATGGCTCCATTCGTGGGCGTACCGACTCCGCCGACGAGGCGGAGCAAGGTTGACTTCCCAGCGCCGTTCGGACCGATGATGCCGAAGACGGTGCCAGGCCCGACCTCGAACGTGATCTCGCGGAGCGCCCAGAACGCGTCGCGCCGAAAGCTCAGTCGCCGCTGCCCGTGCTCATCTGCCGCACGCTGCCATCCGTGGCTTCGATACCGAAAACGCTTGCCGACTCCCTTCACGGACACGGCACCCATCAGATTTCGTCCGCAAACCGGCGGCTGGCTCGCCGGAACATGAGATGGCCCAACATGGCCACCGCCACTGCAAGCACCGCCAGTTCTCCGAGCGGAGCGAGACCCGGCTGCCCCGTGCCAACGAACGGTGCCCGGTATGCGTTCAGCAGGATCACGAATGGGTTCAGGTCGTACACGGCCCGGTAGCGCTCGGGCACGTTGGTGACGTCGTAGAAGATCGGGCTCACGAAAAATAGGAGCAGCAGGAAAAGCGGCACCAGGTTCTGCGTGTCGCGGAAGCTCACATTTAGGCCCGCCACGATGTATGCGAGTCCGACAGTGAGCACAAACTGGATCACGATCGCAATCGGTATGAGCAGGACGTCCGATCCGATGCCGCCTCCGGTGTACCAAAGGAGCAGCGCGATCGCAGGAGCGGCGGCGACGAGGAGCACCATGTTGGTCGCGACTGATGTGATCGGGAGGATGGCCACCGGCAGGCCCGGGCGGCGGACGAGCTCGCGGTTGCCGGTGATCGCCGTCGCGGCCAGCGTCAGTGACGTCTGGAACCACGTCCACACCAGCACGCCGATGGCGACGAAGATCGGGTATCGCTCAACCCGCGTGGGCAGCACGACGGTGAAGATGAAGTTGAGGACCACGATCTGCACGAGCGGAAAGACGAAGAGCCACAGCACGCCGATTGCCGTCCGCCTATAGCGGAGCCTGATCTCGCGGATCACAAGCTGGATCGCCAGGTCGCGAAGGATCAGGAAGCGCGCGAACGCCGTAGCGAACGTGCGCTTCATCGCCCGACCGCCAGCGACTTCTCGGCCTCGGATAGTGACACCGGATCGATCGGCGCCGCGATCGAGACACGCCGCGCCGGCCGCTCGTGGCGGCCCCAGCGCGCGACACGCAGCCGCGCTCTCAGCAGCGCCAGAGGCGCCACGAGGTTGCCGGCAATCTCGATCGCGACGAGGGAGGTCGGATAAGTCGTCCGAGCGCGCAGGCGACTCCAGAGCTGCCGGACCCGCCAGACCGGAAGATCGACGAGCACGCGCTTGAGAGAGCGCAGGTCATGGTCCGCCAGCAGCGTCGTCAGGTGGTACGCGACGTGACCTTTGCTGTACCCGTAGATCTGGCGCCGGAGCGCACGCATGGTTCTTCGATGGTGGTGCCAGACACGCGATGCGGGCTCGTAAACGAGCGTGTGGTGCGCTTTCAGGGCGCGATAGATCAGATACGAGTCCTCACTGCAGGCGGTCGGCGTGCCTGCGCCCAGTGTCTCGTCGAACAGGCCGACCGCCGGGTCGGCGAACAGCTCCGCTCGAAAGGCCGCGTTGGCCGTTGCCCCCAACTCCCAAGTCGGAGCCGCGTTCCAGTGGAATGACTCAAACCAATCGCCGTCCACCTCGAACCGCTTGAATCCTTTACCCAGCCCTCCGTAGGTCTCGAAATGGATCTGGGCGGTCGTTTCGAGCTCCGCCGGAAGCACGTTGCCGGTCACGATCATCACGTCCGGGCGCACGAAGGGCGCAACAAGGCGTTCCAGCCAGTCGTGCGGCATGGTCACGTCGTCGTCGGTGGTCACGACGATGGAGCCGCTCGCAGCCCGGATTCCCGCGTTCCGGGCATATGACAGGCCCTTGCGCCGCTCGGTGATGAGCTTCACGCCACGAAACTCGGCGACGACTGCCGGGGTCAGTCCTGAATCTGGCTTGTTGTCCACGACGATGATCTCGATACTCCGGTTCGTGTCCTGGTCGCAGACGCTCAGCAGACAGTCGCGCAAGCCGTCGGGCCGGTCGGCCGTCGCGATCACGATGGAGACGTCTACGGAACGTGGAAGACTTTCCTGGAGCACCGGCGGCTCCTCTGAGCCGAAGGAGTCGAGCGCGGCCGCCTCGAATTGAGCCCACGCGTTGACGCCGGCCCCCTCCCGCGTGTAGGCGAGAAGGTCGAGAGCGAGGGCGTCGGCAATGGCGCCACGGACCCGCAACGCGCTCAACGGACGGTGCTGATTGGGAATGGTTACGCCTCCAATCAGGCGATCGCCGTGCTTGACGAACAGCCGGGTGAGCTCGTACGCCTCCACATCCGCGATCCCGCGAACCGGATGCTGGACGTCGATGGTGCGGACGGCCATCGGTCCGAGCCACGCCCGCCCTCGCCGGCGGCGAATCCACCGAAGTCGCCGCCCGGGCGCTGCCTCGAAGCCTTGCGCGCCAAAGCGAGCCTCGATCTTCCTCGCCTGGCGCCGCGCTTTTTGGTAGCGAAAGACGCCCGTGAGGCCGGCACCCAACTCGCGGGCAAGCAGGCCTGTCGGAATGCGCGTCGGCCGCACCAGCGATGCCGCGACGCGGCGCAGCAGCCAGCGAAATATCCACCAGCTGGCCAGGTACAGGAAGCGCATCTGCTCGTCGGGATAGGCCATCGCGTTCCGAACCAGCACGGAGCAGAAGCCGTATCCGTTGTTGGCGATCTGGCGGCGGAGCTCGGCGTACGTTCGCCGGTGGCGATGGCGCACGACTGCCGATGGCTCGTAGACCAGCGTGTGCCCCTCCACGAGTGACCGGAAGAACATGTCGAGATCGCCGCCGCCGTTGGTGACGGTGCCGACGTCGAGCGCCGGGTCGAAGGGTCCGAGCTTCTTCAGGACTGATCGCCTGAAGGCCATGTTCGCGCCAGTGCCGAACTGGCCGGCGCCGCAGTATTCCCACGGTAGGCCGCGCTCTCTGTCCACCGCGTGCCACTTGCGCTCGTAGCCCCGACCGAAGCCCCCGGTGCGCTCGAAAAGGACCTGGGCCTCCGTCTCCAGCTCATAAGGCACCACAAGTCCCGTGGCGACCTCGACCTCTGGGTCGGCCGCAAACAGAGCCGCCAGCGCTCCAGCCCAGCCGGCGTCGACGACGCAGTCGTCGTCCGTGAACGCCAGGATCTCGCCGCGCGCCTCGAGGACGGCCCGGTTGCGTGCCCAGTCGAGGCCAGGTCGTGGTTCGCGGATGTACCGTACGAAGGGAAACCGGGTGCGGACCAGGGTCTGCGCTGCCTCGCTGGACGGGGCGTTGTCGATAACAAGGACTTCGCTGGGTCGGGGATCAAGCGCGCTGAGCGACTGAAGACAGAAGGCGAGATTATCTGGGCGGTCGCGCGTGCACACGGCGACCGTCACCGTCGGGAGCTCACGGGGCGGTCGGGCGTGGGGCACCTCGAAGAGCTCTCTGATTGACCATCCTTCGGCTGGCAAGCCGCCCGCGAGGCGGTCCTCCGTCAGATGACGCAGGACAGGCCACGCGAGCTCGCGCACGATCGTCCGGCGGACGTCGACGGCGCGGCAGTGGCCGCCGGTGATCGGCAGAACGACTTCGCCCAGCGGTCGACCGTGAAGCCGGACCATCGCTCGCACGCTCTCGTAGCCCGGGAGACCCTCGATCGGAACCGGCGGGTCGGCGAGGTCGATGTCTAGGCACCGAACGGGCCGGCGTCGCGAGCGGCGGTCGGTCTGGTCAAGCGTGCGATCTCGGCGTGACATCCGCTGCTGTGGCGAGGGTAGAGGCGACCGATCGCCTTTGCCATCGGCAACCAGTCCCTCTCCGAAGCGGCTTGTCCCGAGTTGTAAGGGCTCGAGGAGCTTAGGCGGTGGCCGGCTCCGGCTCCGGGCTGGAAAGGGAGGTGTATGCACCTTCCGCCACTGGCCGGGCCGCCTCGAACTCGGGGTGCCGCGCGCCGTAGAGCAGACGCAGCACCGGCGAGGCCATCACGGTCGTCACCACTGCCATGACGACCATGATCGAGAAGAGCGTCGGCGTGATGACGTGCTTTTCTAGCGCAGCGGTCAGGATGATCAGCTCGATAAGTCCGCGAGCGTTCATGAGAGCTCCGATCGCTGTCGCGTCGCGAACCCCGAAACCGGCGAGTCGAGCGGCTAGCCAGCAGGCGATCCCCTTGCTCCCGCAGGCCAGGAGGATGATGGCGGCGGCCACCAGCAGCAGCCGCTCGCTGTTGACCAGCCCAACGCTCGTGTTGAGCCCGGTGTAGACGAAGAACAGGGGCAGCAGCAGATTCGCTGCTAAAGGAGTGATCTTGGCGGTGACCTGTGAGGTCGTCTCGTTGCGAGGGGTGACGGCTCCGATCAGAAAGGCGCCGAATGCAGGATGGATGCCAAGAGCATCGGTCGTCCAGCCGGCTACCAGAACCGTGATCAGCAGGGTCGCCAGCGGCCAGGTGGCGCTGCCGGCGACTGCCCGTTCGTCCAACATCCGGCGCAGCGCCGGCCGTACCGCCAAAATGACCAGACCCGTGAAGGCGATGGCTCCGATCGAGGTGATCGCGGCGCCGTTCAGGGTGCCCGACAGGCTGGCGATGACGAGGGCGAGGAGACACCAGGCCACGGCATCGCTCACCGATCCCGCGGCGAGGGCGACGTTCGCGATGGTTGTTCCGACGAGGTCCCGTTCGACGATCAGCCTTGCCATGACAGGAAACGCTGTGACGGAGATCGCCGCGGCGAAGAACAGGCACGCCGTCAACGGTGTTACGCCCGGCGGGAAGAGAGAGCGATCCTGCGCGATGAGCAGTGCAGCCGCGGCGCCGATCACGAGCGGCACCCCGACGCTGGCCAGCGACACCGCGGTGGCGCCCTTGATATGCCGGCGCAACAGCCCGTGGTTGAGCTCGACGCCGACTACGAACATGTAGAGAACAAGGCCGAGCTGACCAAGCCAGCGGATGACGCCGAGCGACTGGAATGGAAACAGCAGGTGCTGCACGCCAGGGAGCGCCAGGCCCAGGACCGAAGGACCGAGCATGAGACCGGCGATCATCTGGCCGATAACAGGCGGCTGATGCACACGCCGCAGGGCGTACGCGATCAGTTGGCAGACCGCGAGCAGCAGGGCGATCTGAAGGAAAAGGTGCGAGAGCACTGGCTTATGCCCCGGCCGTCTCGGCGAACGCGTTCGCGGTCAGATCGCCGAGGAGCTTGTGCCACACATGGTTTGCGTTGTGCTCGACCTCGGTCACTATGCGGCGCATCTTGGTCAGCACCTCCGGCTCGTCTTCGTCGTAGACGTCGCCCTGTAGGAGCTTCAGTACATCCAGCCGATACCGCGGATCGCGGATGAAGGCGGTAAATAGAACGTTCAGCCGGTAGTAGACCGAGATGAATCGGTACCAGTTACGAGTGCCGCGGCCCAGCGTCGACTCGAAGTTTTCGAACGAAGAGCGCTCGAGCGAGCCCCGCTCGAGCGCCTTGATGATGTCCGGCGCGGCGAGGCGTGAGCTGTTCAGTGCGATGCTCACTCCCGTCGAGAAGATCGGGTCCACGAACCGTCCGGCATCGCCCACCAGGACCAGGCGGTCACCGGCGAGCTGACGGCTCGCGTAGCTGTAGTCGCCCTCTTCCTTGAGCGGTCTCATCTGTCTCGCCGCGCGCAGCGCCTCGGCCAGCTCAGGCCGGCTCTCGATGCACTCCCAGAAGAACTTCTCACGCGACTCGCGTGATTTGGCGAAGTTCTTCTTCTGCGTGACCACGCCGATGCTGGTGACCGTGTCTGTGATGGGAATCTGCCAGATCCAGCTGTTGGTGATAGGCAGGAAGTGGACGTAGATGTAGTCGGTCAGGTTGTCGCGGTAAGCCATGGCCCGGCGGTCGTAGCCGTCAAACCAGGTGTGCACCGCGTACTGGTCGAAGACCTGATCGGTGATGCGCCAGTTCAGCTGCCGGGCGAGCAGTGTGCGGCGCCCGCTCGCGTCGGCCACCATGCGCACCTTCGTGGTCGTCTGCCGTGGGCCGATCGAGTAGCGGATGTCGACATGGTCGGGCTCGCCGAAGTCGACCTCTTTGACCGCAATGCCCTCGTAGACGTCGGCGCCCAGCGCGTTGGCGTGCTGGAGAAGCAGGTTGTCGAACTTTCCGCGGTCGACGTGGTAGGTGTAGATCTGGTTGACGCCGGGCTGGTCCCGCTCCCGAAAGTCGATGTCGGCCTTGGAGTCGGCAGCCAGACCCTCCCAGTCATGCTCGTAGGCGGCTCTGGAGTCCGTGGAAGCGGTCCACACAGCACCAAACTTGTGCGGAAACCGGTTCTCCTCCATGACGGGCAGAAAGTCCAGGTCGCGAAAGACCCTTGTCGATGACGGGACGAAGGACTCACCGACATGGGGACGCGGGAACAGCTCGCGCTCGAAGACGACGCAGCTCACTCCCGCCTTCGCGAGGTAAGCCGCGAGGCTGGCGCCGGCCGGGCCGCCGCCCACGATTCCAACGTCGTAGTCGACTTTGGTCTGCATATGTGTCGGCGGTCCAGGCCGGCGCAAAAGATGTAAACGGCGCGGCGGGCCGTGGGCAATGGGAAGCATGTCCCGTGCGTGGACGTTCGGAGTCCTGCCGCTCCCAGGCGCAAGGATCCGCGACATCCGCGCGGGACTTGATGATTTCTTTGACCCGGGACATGCGCCCAGACGCGCGTCGGGTCTCTCGTGAGGCGGCTACTCAAGCGCCCATTGGGACTCGCGAGGCAGGCGCCAATACTTGCTTCACGGTGATCGATCAGGCCCCGCGAGCGACGTTCGAGCGATACGTCGAGCACCTCGAGAAAACGGGCTGGCTCCCCACCAGGGATCTGGAGGCGGGCATCCTCAAGGGGCCGCAGATCACGGGCAACGGCCCAGCCCGGCTCATTCCGAGGGCGCTCAGACGGTGGATCAAGAGCCTGATGACCGAGGTCCTTCGTCCGAGGGAGCGTCGCAAGGCCGCCGCGCTCCGCGCCGCGACCCCTGATCTCAAGCTCAACCTCGGCTGCGGCCACACTCACCTCGAGGGCTGGGTGAACGTCGATTACGACGTCAGCACGCGTCCGGACCTGGTCTGGGATTTGAGGCGACCGATCCCTTTTCCCGATGGCTCGGCGGTCGCCGTATTCCACGAGCACTTACTGGAGCACATACCGCTGTGGGCCGCCGCGCCCTTCATGCATGAGTGCCGCCGCCTCCTACGACCCGGAGGAGTCTTGCGCGTCGCCGTCCCGGACTTCGGTCGGTATGCGCGGGACTACTGCGGACCGCGCAGCTTGATCGAGTCGCTGCGGCCCGGCAGGCCGACCGCACTCCTTGCCCTGTACGAGATGGCGTACTGCTACGAGCACACCTCGATCTGGGACGAAGAGACGCTTCTGACCCTCTTCCGCGAGGTGGGCTTTGAGGATCCGGAGATCAAAGCATTCGGCGAAACTAGCCTGCTCCCGGCGCCCGAGAGGGCGTGGCGCCGGCTGGAAACGATCTACGCCGAAGCGGTCAAGCGGTAGCCGGCCACAACCCGGCGGAACGTCGCGGGACATGCGCCCAGACAGGTTTCGCACGGCGCGCACCGATTACTCAACCGCCTATTTGGGAGTGAGACCCCGACGGGAATACTTGCGAGCAGCATCCACAACGGGAGGACTTGACCTTGGGTAGTGGCGAAACGTACGACGTGATCGTGGTGGGCGGAGGGCCCGCCGGCTCTACTGCAGGAACCCTCCTGTCACGCCGCGGCTACGACGTTCTCGTTCTGGAAAAGGAGAAGTTTCCCCGCGAGCACGTGGGCGAATCCATGCTGCCGTTCTGCTACAAGCTCTTCGAGGACCTCGGCGTCCGCGACGAGATGGCGCGCACATTCGTCCGCAAGCCGGGAGTCCGCTTCGTCGATCGCTTCGGCAATGCCTCCACGACATGGTGCTTCAGCCACGTGATCAGGGATGAGACCTACCTGTCGTTCCAGGTGAACAGGTCCGAGTTCGACACCATCCTCCTCAACAACACGCGCCGGCATGGCGCTGACGTCAGGGAGCTCGTGAAGGTCCAGAACGTCGATCTGTCCAACCCGGAATCGGTCACGGTCGAAAGCGTCGACGGCGACGGTGTGGAGCGGGTGCACCGCGCTCGGTTCCTGATCGACGCCAGCGGCCGGGATGCGTTGATCGGATCCAAGATGGGCTGGCGCAAGCCCCGCGAAGAGCTCGACCGGACGGCGATCTGGTCGCACTGGACCGGGGTCAAGATGGCAGGCGGACTCGAAGAGGGCTGTTCGGTGATCGTGTACATCGGGGAGGAGAAGAAGGGCTGGATATGGGTCTTCCCGCTCACTGAAGACCGCATCACTGCCGGGGTCGTGATGCAGAACTCGTATATCAGGCAGCGACGGCACGAGCTGCAGAACGAAGGCAGCACCGACTGGAAGACGGACTTGATGTACCAGGAGCTTCGAAATTCGCCCTACGTGGCCGGCCTCCTCAACGGCGCTGAGCAAGCGTTGCCCGTCCTCGTCAACGGCAACTACTCGTACGAGGTGACGAACCACTATGGCACCAACTACGCGATGATCGGCGACGCCCGGGGTTTCATCGACCCGATCTTCTCGAGCGGCGTCTTCCTGTCGATCAAGACGGCCTACCTCGTGACCGACGCGCTCGACGAGAAGCTGTCGTCGCGGACGCCAGGCGTCACGGACAAGATGGTCGAGGCCTATCGCCTGGTGACGGGTGCCTATGGCTTCGTGCACCGAATGATTCGTCTGTTCTACAACCCGCACGCTGTGACGTGGGCCCAGGTCGGTGCAGATGCGGCGGTGCACCGGGCCCACGAGAGTGCGATGGCGGCAGGCCACTTCATGCTTTCGGGGGACTTTTTCGAGAACCACGAGCGCTATACCCGATTTTTCGAGCTGCTCGAGAGCCCGGACAACTTCTGGAAATACAAGAAATTCATCATGGACCGGACCGAGTACCAGGAGCTGTCATGCCGAACACCGCACGTGGTCGCATTCGGCGGGCGTACAGATCGCTTCGTACCCGAGGAGGCTGAGGTCGCCATCTAGGACCAACTGGGGCTAGCGACTCAGCGCCTCTAGTCAGGCGTGACTGGCGCCCAGCAAAGGTCCATGTCTGCTGTGGGCCAAACGACATCTCGACGCGCAGACACGCGTCGCGACACAATCGTGTCTGCCCGGCCGATTGCGTCAACCGAAGAAGTGGGAAGAGCGTTCGAGTGGCGAACATACGTCGTGCTGGTCGGTGCATTAGTCGTGGTCTTTACGGCGATGCACGCGGTGGCAATTCTCGGTGCGGCGAACACGTCCGGTGATCTGGGCGCGCAGCCTGCTTCGCCGGCGACGCAGTCAGTCGAGGCGGCGCAAGCGCTGTCTCAAGTCGACGCCGACCTCGCGGCGTCACAGGCGCTTCTGGACCAGGCCGCCGCCGACGTGGGGGACGTGAGGAAGTGACCTGGCGCCGGCGGTGGCTCTCGATTCCCGTCGTGATCCTCGTCATCCTGTCGTCGGCCCTGGTCTCACCAACCTCGGCCGCCGTCAGCCAGGCGAGCCTGCTGTCCGGCCTCGACAACGACAAGGGGCAGCTCGCCGTGTGGTCGGCCCAGGTCAACGGACTCGGCAACCTCGTTACCGCGAGGACGCCGCTGCTTGCAGACCTCGCTTCGGTGTCCAGTGCGGTCTCGACCCTGCGCTTCCAGGCTTCGGGTCGGCTGTCGCAGGCCGCCCTCAACGCTGCCTTCACAACCTTTCTATCGCTCCAGCGAGAGGTGTGGTTCGAGGGCGCGAAGGTGCACCTTGCCCTGGTCGCGAACGCCTACCGCGGCAAGTTCTTCGGGGACGTCAGCAAGCTGGCGATCATCGGAGGCTCGAACCCGCCCGCTGCGACCTCGGGGCCTCTGGCGTCGGTCCGGGCGGATCTGCAGGCGGCGAATTCAGAGTTGAACCAGGCGGTTTCCCTCCTGACCGGAGCCACGGCGGCCAACTATCCGGCTGACAGCACATCGATCGGCGCCGCGCAGTCCATCCTGAACGAGGCGGCGGCGCACCTGAGCGCGGCCGAAAGGCTGCTCGCGCAGATGCCTGTCGCGGGAGCGGGGAAGGCGCAGGTCGAGCTGAAACTCTGGCTCCTGACCGTGAGCACCGACCTGAGCCGGCTGCGGACCGAGGTTGTGGGCAGTCCCGATCTGACGGCTGCTGAGAAGCAGAACCTGTTGGCCGAGATCAACGCCGACCTGGTCGCGTTCAATCAGGTCTACAACTACCTTGCGCAGGGTGGCCACGGTCGGGCGATGGTCGACGAGCTGGCCAGGATCCTGGCAGCGCCTGGCGTATTCATCTTGATTTTTCCCAAAGCGGACATAATGCTGGCCGCCGGTGCGGACCGCTCGGCGATCGCCTCACTGAGTGGATTGGTGGCGAACCTGCAGTCTCGGATCAACGGCTCCGCGGCGAACGGCGCCGATGTCAGCAACCTGAAGTCCCTGATGGCGGATCTCAAGGCGCATCTCGCCGTCGCTGCGGCCGATATCGAACCGATCGACTCTGAGTTCGAGCCGATGGTGGCGATCACCAGCACCCAGCGCAGCAACGACGCTCAGGTCATCACCTCGGCCATGAATGCGCTGCATGACGCAGCCACCAACATCGCCGCTGCCCGCGCCGAGGCGATCCGGATCATGTCGGCCACAGCCTGATCGGCATCTGACGCCGGCTGGGATCCCGAGGCTGGTTGTCCCGCCGGTCGGCAAACCGTCCCATTGGCGACCCGCCGGCCGGGGCCTAACTTTCATCCATCAAATCGGTGGAGATGGTGGAAGTAGTAGAGATTGTTCGCCGGCGCGTGGAGCGCGCCGTCCTCGCCGTCGCTCTCTTGCTCGCAGTCTCAGCGTGCGGTCAGACTGTCACCTCGGGTACGAATGACACCGACGCCCTCACCCTAAGGCTCGGCTACTTCCCCAACCTGACTCATGCGCCGGCGCTGATTGGCGTCAGGAAAGGATTCTTCGCGGCGGCTTTGGGGAGCGGTGTGACCGTGGAGCCGCACACGTTCAACGCCGGGCCGGACGCCGTGACCGCGATTCTCTCCGGATCCATCGACGCCGCGTTCATGGGGCCGAGCCCCACGACCAACGCCTTCGTCCAGTCGCACGGCCAGGCGGTGCGGGTGATCGCCGGCGCGACGTCGGGCGGCGCTTTGCTCGTGGTCAGGGCGTCGATAACCTCCCCGGCCGATCTCAAGGGAAAGAAAATTGCCGACCCGCAGCTGGGAGGCACACAGGACGTGGCGCTGCGCTGGTTCCTCCGCCAGCATTGGCTGCGGGCCGACGTCGCGGGCGGGGGTGACGTCAGTGTCATGCCGCAGGACAATTCGTCGACCCTTACGAGCTTCAAGCAAGGGCAGATCGACGGTGGCTGGCTGCCGGAGCCATGGGCCAGCCGCCTAGTCGTAGAGGCGGGGGCGCACATTCTTGTCGACGAACGTGGCCTGTGGCCGAAGGGCGAGTTTGTAACCACCAACCTCGTCGTCAGCACGACCTTCCTTCATGCCCATCCGGCGCGGGTCAAGGCGTTGATCGACGGACTCTACACCGCGATTGCGTACGTGAACTCGAATCCGGCAGAGGCCCAGACCGTAGCCAACGATGCCATCGCGGAGACCAGTTCGACGAAGCTTTCGAGCCGGGTGGTCTCGACGGCCTGGGGCCATATGACCTTTACGATGGATCCGCTTCCGGCGACCCTCAGGTCCTCGACCGGCCACGCGCAGGCGCTCGGGCTTTTGCCTGGCGCCGATCTTGGCGGTCTGTACGACCTATCGCCCTTGAATGAGGTCCTTTCGGCCCACGGCGTGCCCGAGATCTCGAGCTCATGAGCCAGGCTCTCCAGGTCGCGACCGACGAGGCAGTACGCGTCGAGCGGCTCAGCGTGGCCTTTCCGCAGCGCGAGCGCCTCCATGTGGCGCTCCAGGGGGTCAATCTCGAGCTGAAGCGCGGCGAGTTGCTGTGCGTCGTCGGCGCGTCGGGATCGGGCAAGAGCACCCTTCTCAATGTCGTCGCGGGCCTCGAGCGGCCGAGCAGCGGCTCTGTCGTGGTGCGAGGACGGGTCGCTCTCATGTTCCAGGAAGCAGCGCTGTTGCCCTGGCTCACCGCCGCGGGCAACGTGGAACTCGCGTTGACGCTTCGCGGGATCCACCGGTCCGAGCGCAAGCGCATCGCCCACGAGCTGCTGCGCCGAGTCCACCTGGCAGGTTTTGAGGGCCGGCTGCCGCACCAGCTTTCGGGTGGCATGAAGCAGCGTGTCGCCCTCGCCCGAGTGCTCGCCCAGGAAGCCGAGATCCTCCTCATGGACGAGCCGTTTGCCGCGCTCGACGCGATCACTCGCGACCTGCTGCACGAGGAGCTGGAGGGGCTCTGGCAGCGCAGCGGCCTGACCGTGCTCTTTGTCACGCACAACCCGCGCGAGGCTGTTCGCCTGGGTGACCGCGTCGTCGTGTTCACCCGGCACCCCGGACGGGTCGCGCGCGAGATGTCCATTGATCTCCCGCGGCCCCGCAGCCTCGACTCACCGGAGGTCGCCGCGATCGCCGGGCGGATCACACAGCAGCTGAAGCACGAGATGCGCGACATTGGCTGAGCTCGCCGCCGTTCTCGAGTCCGACACCGGTGGCGATGAGCTCCTCCTCGCTCCCGCGGCTCCGCGTCTTGGCCGCTACTGGTCGAGCGTCTGGCCGAAGCTCGGTGCAGTCGCCCTGGTCCTGGTCGGCTGGCAGGTCGTGGTGTGGACGGGATGGAAGCCTGATTACGTGCTTCCCGGACCAGCGCCCGTCTTGCGGCGGCTCGTCGAAGACCTGAGCCAACCCGACTTCTACGAGGGCGTGGCGATCACTCTGAGGCGCGCGGTCATCGGATACGGGCTGGCGCTGGTCATCGGGACCGCCACAGGCCTCCTGGTCGCCCGCCTCACCATCTTGCGCAAGGCGTTCGGAGCCGCTCTCCTCGGACTGCAGTCGATGCCCTCGATCACGTGGTTTCCGTTGGCGATACTTCTCTTCCAGCTCAGCGAGTCGGCGATTGTGTTCGTGGTTCTGCTCGGCGCCGGACCCGCGATCGCGGCGGGACTGCTGAGCGGTGTCGACCACGTACAGCCGCTCCTCGTGCGGGTCGGACGCGTGATGGGCGCGCGCGGCCTGTCCCTCTACCGGCACGTCATTCTGCCCGCCGCCCTGCCGGCCTTCATCGGCGGTTTGAAGCAGGGCTGGGCCTTTGCATGGCGCAGCCTGATGGCCGGCGAGCTCATCGTCATCGTCAGTCACCAACCTTCCCTCGGCGTCCGCCTGGAGTTCGCCCGCGAATTCTCGGACACCGAACAGCTGCTCGCTTTGATGATCGTGATCTTCGCGATCGGCGTGGTTGTGGACAGCGTTTTCAGCGCCATCGACGCCCGGATTCGACGCCGCTGGGGCCTCCACGGCGGCTGAGAGATCAGAACGTGGCGGCTGACCGATCGTTTATAACAGTTGGTCACGAAATCCACCTGCGGAGGGTAGGTCTTGAAAAGCGCACTCCAGGCATTGCTCGCCTGCGTGCTGGCAATCGCGCTAGCTCCAGTCACGATGGCGGCGGAGACGTCCTCAACTCGCTCAGCTCAGAGCATCAGCGCGTGGCAGCTGGGCTCGATGTCTGTGAGCGGAGGAGGCTCGCAACGATCGTTCACGCTCAGCTGCCCAGAGATCAAGGCCTCGATTGGAGGAACCCTCTGGATCTCCCCTGCTCAGGGCGCCCCCCGGGGAATGGTCGTCGGCTTCAGCGGCGGCACCGGCATCCTCAAGTGGGTCGAGAACTTCTCCATCGACACCACCTGGTTGAACAACGTCACCAGCGCGGGCTACGAGGTTGTGCAGGTGCAATGGGCGCAGCCAGGTTGGGAGGCGGCGTCTTCCGGTGAGCTGGCCGGCGCGGCTCACGCGGCCTGCCGCCCCGCGACCGCGATCAACTGGATCTACAGCAACCTGTACCTTCAGCTGTCAGTCCCGAGGCCTGCGCGCGGAGCTTGTGGCTTCTGCATCGCCGGGACAAGCGCCGGCGGAAGCGTGGTCGCGTACGTGCTCGCCTACTACGGCCTGGATTCGATCGTGAACGCGGCGATTCCGATCAGCGGGCCCCCGCACGCTGCGATCACAAAGGGATGCCTGGACAGCGCCGGGTACGCGTACGACCAGCTCGCGAACGCGCTAGGGGCACTGGCCCTCCTGGACTCGTCCTGGGGCTACTACAACGGCACCGGGCCCTGCACCAACCACCAGTCGAGCTTTGCCTCGCACTGGGACCCGGAGAGCGCGGACCTCGGAGGCAACGACTACTACTACCCGAACACGAGGATCCACGTCATCCTCGGCGGCTACGACTCCCCGGTGATCATCCACCACGCCCAGGACTACATCGCGAGGCTTACGGCCACCGGATCGCCGATGGTTTCCCAGGAAACTGTGCCCGGGATGCCTCACGATATCATGGGCTCGGCCAGCGGCCTTGCGCAGCTGCTCGCGGCGATTGAGGCCGGCGGATCTGGCGGCGGGTCGTCGTCGTTAGCCCCGACAGGGGCAACGCCCAGCTCGTCACCCAGCGCATCGCCTTCGGCGTCGCCAACGGCGTTGGGGTCACCGTCGCCAAAGCGGAGCGCACCGACGGGAGGTTCCGGCGGCGGCAGCCCGTCGGCCTCCGCAAACCCAAGCGCGATTGCGAATCTGGCCCGGTCGAACAGTCCTTTTGCGATCGTCTTGATTCTGGTGGGCGTCGCCCTGGTGATCCTCGTAGGCGCGGTCGCCGTCACCCGCGGCGCGCTTTTACGGAGCGCGGTCCGCGCCACGCGAACGCGCCTCGGGCGGCGCAAACCCCCCGGCACGCCCTGACGGGACAGGGCGGCTGAAGACGCTGCGCCTCTCGCGATGAGGATCTCGGCCAAGGCCGACTACGCCGTGCGCGCTACCGCCGAGCTCGCGGCGAGCAAGACGACGCTTAAGGCGGAGCAGCTGTCCCGCGCTCAGGGCATTCCCCTCAAATACCTCCTCAACATCCTCGTCGAGCTCAAACACGCCGGTTTGGTGCACAGCCACCGGGGCGCCGAGGGCGGATACGAGCTGGCCTTGCCGGCGAGCGCGATCACCGTCGCCGACGTCATCCGCGCGGTGGAGGGACCACTGGCCACGGTCCAGGACGCGAGGCCGGAGGATCTCCATTACCCGGGTGCCGCGGCCGAGCTCCGGGCTGTCTGGGTCGCCCTCAGATCCAGCCTTCGCTCCGTGCTGGAGGAGGTCACCCTGTCGGATCTCGTCAGCGGGTCGCTTCCCGACCACGTGGCGCAGCTTGCGGCGAGCCCCGGAGCATGGGTCTCCCGGCGGGCGGGCGAGCTCGACGCCGCGACCCACCGCGATCCGCGCACCTAGCGTGATGCAGACCGGACGGGTGCACGTTCGGCTGGTTCCCTGGATGGTCGCCGGCGTGCAGACGCAGTACCTCCACCTGGCGCGGGAGCTGGCCCTCGCGGGCCTCGAGGTCTCGGCGGCGGAGGTTCGGCCGTGGATCGAGTCGGGCACGATCGAGCGAATGCCCCTGCCGCGGCGAGCTCGGGGCAGTCTCCGTTCGGTCGCCTCGCTGCGCGGGGGGACGCGCGATCCGGCCGACCTGGTCTGGAGTCAGGTGGCTCTGCCGCTCCTGCCGCACATGCTGTCGCGTGTCTGGCTCAGGCGCGCGCCCGTCTTCTACGCGATCGACTGCACGCCTCGGCAGCTGTTCGACTTCGGTGCGCATTACGCCGAGCAGTCGACCGATCCGAGCTCGCTCAAGGGTAGGCTCTCCCGCACCTTGCTCGCCGCGTTCTTTCACCGCTGTCACGGCCTGCTGCCGTGGTCGCGCTGGGCCGCCAGATCGATGATCGACGACTACGACGCCGACCCCGAAAAGGTTCACGTCGTCGCCCCCGGCATCGACATCGATCGCTGGTCTCAGAACCCGACCGATGCCAGCGAGGGTGCCGTGTGCAGGCTGTTGTTCGTCGGCGGCGACTTCGAGCGCAAAGGGGGTCCGCTGCTGGTCGACCTCTTTCGGCAATCGCTGAGCGATCAATGCTCGCTGGACATCGTGACCCACAAGCCAATCGAGGCTCCCCCCAGCGGCATCACAGTCCACTCCGGCCTGACTCCTGGGGACGCCAACCTGCGGCGCGCCTACCTGGAAGCGGACGTGCTCGTGGTGCCGACGTACGCCGATTGTTTCTCCATGGCCGCAATCGAGGCGATGGCGTGCGGTTTGCCGGTTGTGACCACGCCCGTCGGCGGAATTGCGGAGATCGTTGTCGACGGCGAGACCGGTTACCTCGTCACGCCCGGGGACGGAAGGGCGCTGCGGCAGGCGGTCGAGAGGCTCGCCTCTGACTCCGCCCTGAGACGCAATCTCGGCCGTGCCGGGCGCGAGCGAGCCGTACTGCACTTCAACGCCACGACGCAGGCACGCGCCACGGCGGAGCTCATGGTCGGTGCGCTCCGCCCGGTCTCCACGCTCGTCGCCGGGGGAGCGGTCAGGAGGTAGATGCCCCTCAGGCGGCCGCCTCGACGAGAGTGGCCGCGATCGCGTCGACATAGGCTTCGAGGCTGAACGAGGCCTCGACCGCACGTCGCGCGTTGCGACCGAGGCGGGCCCGCTCAGACGGATCATCGAGGAGGCGCTCGAGCGCTCGTGCCAGCGCGACCGAGTCACCGGGCGGGACCAGTATCCCCGTCTCGCCGTCGACGACAATGTCACGCTGTCCTTCGGTCGCGCTCACCACCACCGCCTTGCCCATGGACATCGCTTCCAGCAGGGTGGTGACACCGGCCTGGAAGTCGTTGGGCACCAGTGGAACCGCGACGACCGCTGCTTTGGCGTACAGCTCGCGGAGGCCGAGGTGGTCCAGCGAAACAAGCTTCACCTTGGTTGACGGTCCTGGCATCGTGCGGACTGCTTCGGGGGTGTGCAGGCTCGCAGCGGCGACCGTGACATCGCAGTCGATGGAAGCGCACGCCGTGTCGAGCGTGGCGAAATCCCTGTGCTCGAGCCCCGCCGAGACGACGAGCCGCTCAGCCGCGGCTTCCCCGGGGCGCCAGAACTGGGTGTCCGCGCTGTAGGGCACGAAACGCAACCGCTCGCGCGGAATGCCGAGGTCCCTGACGGCAATCTCCAGCTGTGTCCGCGAGTGCACGATGATCTTTGTCATCCACCGGTGCGCCTTCAGCACCCGGAAGAAGGGCCGCTTTTTGGATCTCGTCAGCCAGTGGCCGATAACCACATGGGGAATCGAGGGCCCCACCGCTAGGGCCAGTGCCAGCGGAATTCCGAGGTGCTCGCCGTCGGAGAAGACCGCTACGTGACCCCGCAGCCTGGGTACCGCGGCGGCGACGTGGCGCAGTGACAGCAGCTCGGTCCGCCGGCCAGCCTGGCCCAGCCGCGACCAGTCGAACAGCTCCATGCCGTGCCGGCGCTCGAGTTCCAGATACTCGGGCCTTGGCCGCCTGCCCGCCGCGACCTCTTCACGCAGCCTGGAGTCCGCTCGCGCCGAAACCAGCAGCAGGGCGGGCGACGTCGCGTGTCCGTTCCTCATCTTCGCCTGCACCTTAGGCGGCATTTGACCTCGGTTTGAATAGGCGGGCGGCGCCGGCGCCGTGGGCGTTTGTCCCGACCGCCAGTGCCCTACCTCATTGTCCGGACCGGGCCCCCGCGCGACAGTTTTCGCCTATGGACCCGCCTGTAGGGGGCTCGGCCACGGCCCGCGTCGAAACGACCGCCGGCGCCTGGACGGCCCCGCCCCTGCACCGCCGCCTGGGCCGGCGCCTTCGCCGCGAAGTCGGGAGGCGGTACTGCCTCGATGTCGGGCGGGATCACACGAGCGCGATCTTCCTCGCGGGATCAGGCCGGAGCGGCACCAGCTGGCTGGCCGAGGTGCTCAACCATCGCAACGAGTACCACTACGTATTCGAACCTTTCCATCCCCCGCAGTACGACAGTCCCGTGCCCATCCAGGTGGGCCTCCCATCGTGCGCCGCGTTCACGTACCACCTGTACCTGCGACCTGACAACGCCGAACGCCGCTACCTGGAACCCGCCGCACGGGTCCTGGCCGGCAAAGCTAGGAGCCGGTGGACCGAGCAGTTCAACCAGCGAGCGGTCGCGACGCGCCGGATCGTCAAGGAAGTGACCGCCAACCTCTTGCTCCCCTGGTTCAACGCGCACTTTCCAGGCATGCCGATCGTGCTGATGCTCCGGCATCCGTGCGCGGTCGCCGCCTCGCGTGGAAGCCTGAAGTGGGACGCGCGATGGGACATGGTGCTGGACCGAGTCCTGCGCCAGACCGAGCTCCTCGAGGACGTTGCCGGCCCGTTCATGGATCTCTTCGAGGGCGCCACCAAATACGTCGAGAAACAGGTGCTGATGTGGTGCCTCGACAACGCGGTACCGCTTCGTCTGCTTCGCCACGATCAGGTCAAGGTGGTGTTCTACGAGGAGCTGGTCGCCAATCCAGAGGAGCAGATTCCGAGGCTCTATTCATTCCTGGGCAAGCCGGTCGAGCCCTCGGTCTACGACGCGATGCGCTGGCCCTCGCTCCTGTCCGACTGGAACAGCTTGGCTCTCAAGGGAGCCAGCAGAACGGCGTCGTGGCGGGCCAGGCTTGATGCGTCCGAGGTCAGGCGCGCGCTGTCGATACTGGCTGCGTTCGGACTCGACGCGATTTACTCCGACGATCCGATGCCGAACCCGTCTGGCCTCCCGGCCCTCCGGCAGGCGACTGCCGGCGCGTGCTGATCGAGCGAGTATGTCAATGCGCCCGCCCGAGCTACGCCGCCAGGTCGTCCTCTTCACGAGCAGCTACTGCATGGGAGGCATCGAGGCTCATCTTGGGGATCTCACCGAGGGACTTATCAAGCGCGGCTGGCAGGTCGCCGTCATCTGCTCGACGCTGCCCGACATCGAACCCCTGCGTCGACGGCTGGCGAAGCTCGGCGCGTCGGTTCATCCTGTCGCCGCGGCCTCGAGGCCCTGGCAGCTGCCGGGCCGCGCATTGCGCATCGCGCGCGCACTCCGCCGGTATCGGAGGCCAGTCCTTCATCTCCACCTGCAGGGCGACGCGGGCGGACTCCTCGTCCTCGTGGCCGGCAGGCTTGTGGGGATTGCGGCCGCAGTCCGCACCCTCCACAATCCGCCGGTGCCCCCGATCAGCCGTGGGCTCAGGCTCGCGGTGGCGGTCACAGACCGACTCGTCGAACGAATCGTCTGCGTATCACCGGAGACGCGGCGCGCCCAGCTCCGCGACCTCCAGCGCGATGCGCGCAAGTGCGTCGTCATCCCCAACGGCGTCGATGTCGAACGCTTCTCGCCAAGTGTCTCGGGCGAGGATGCACGGCGCGAGCTGGGCTTCCGGCCCGACGAAAAGGTAGTGGGCACCGTGGCGAGGCTGCAGGAGGAGCGCAAGGGAGTCTCGGATTTCGTTGCCATGGCCGGCAGGGTCGTGGCGCGGCTCCCCGACACACGCTTCCTGGTCGTCGGCGACGGACCATTGCGCGTAACCCTCGAGCGGCAGGCGGAAGGTCTCGGCCTTTCCGGTCGCATGGTCTTCGCCGGCTACCGCGACGATGTGCCGCGCATGCTCGCCGCGATGGACGTTGCGGTCTTCCCATCGAGCTACGAGGCGGCGCAGTACGTGATGCTCGAGGCTATGGCCTCGGCTCGGCCTGTGGTCCTGACGCCGGCCGGTCTGGCCATCGACCTCATCCAGCCGGGTGCGACGGGCGTCCTGGTTCCTATCCACGATGTCGGAGGCCTGGCCCGCGCGGTGGAAGGGCTTCTGGAGGATCACATCGCGGCGACGCGAATGGGGCTCGCCGCCCGTCAGGTGGTCGTCGACAGCTACTCGACCGACGCCATGGTGAGCTCCGCCATCGAGCTCTACGCCGAGGTCACCGATTTGCGCTCAAGCTTTCGGACGGCACCCGCAGGCGCTGCCGACCTGCGCTGATCCGGCGCAGCGCGGTTGGTGAGCCGCCGTCCGCCTGCTCTACGCCGCGCCAGTACGCGATCTCGAAGATCGCCGTGTAGGTTCCGCGCGCGAGCTTCCACAGGCGCACCGAGGCTAGGATTCGCGCGAGCCATCCGCCGGCGGCCAACATCGCGGGTGCGATGCTCGGGTGTCGGAGGCCGAAGAGGACGGTCCGTCGCACGGCCGGGTTGCGGCGCTGAAACTCGATCACCTTCACGTCGACCAGACCCCGCTCCCCTAGCACTGGACCCATCGCGTACTCGACCCGGCCGTACTCGTAAGCAGCCGCGACCCACGAGCGAAAGCTACGCGACGCGATATGGACTCCGACGGCGCGGGGTTCGAAGACGAAGTGAAGACCGCGGCGCTGAAGGCGGAACGCCAGGTCGACGTCCTCGCCCCGCTTGAACCCAGGGTCGAATCCGCCGACGGCGACGATGTGTTCGCGCCGTACGCTCGCGTTGCCGGTGTAGAACTGGCGGGGCGTAGGGGCCCAGATCCCGGCCTCGATGTCCTCGTACTGCTTCTGGAGCGTATCCGCCTCCCAGCGAATCCAGGGCTGCTGCATCCTTCTGGGCGGCACCAGCGGACCGATAACGACCACCTCCGAATCCTGGTCGTGGTGCTTGACGTGTACCTCCACCAGCCGCTCGTCTGGGATCACGTCGTCGTCGAGAAACAGCACGATCGGCGTAACGATCTGCGCCATGGCGTGGTTGCGAGCCGCCGCGGGCCCAACCGCCGGATCCAGCTCCAACACCAACATCTCGAACGGAGACTGTCGCTCGTGGAGCATGGCCTGGGTACCGTCGCTGCACCCGTCGCAGACCACGACGACCGAAAAGAAGCCCGGCGCACAGGTCTGACGGGCAAGTCCGCGCAGCACCTGGGCCAGTGATTCCCGACGCTGGTGGGTGGGGATCGCGATAGTGACCCGTGCGTCTGTCACCGAGACCCTCCGCGCAAAGTGGCGGCGGGACCGGTCGCGACGCCGCCGGGAGGGACGTCGGAAGTGACCACCGAACCTGCCCCTACGATCGCGCCGTCGCCGATCGTCACACCCTTCAGGACGATCGCCCGTGCCCCGATCCAGACCCGGTCGCCGATCCGAACCGGCTGGTTGTTCAAGTCGCGCCCGGGGAGCGGGTGCTGGTCTGTGTCCATGATCAGGACGTCCCAGCCGATCATGCAGTCGCGACCGATGAACACATCGCTCCAGGCGATGACTTCAGTGTTGCGGTTGAGGTACGTGCCGGTTCCGATTGCCAGCCGCCCGCCTTTGCCGACCTCGAGCCGGACGCCAGGGTAAAAGAGGCAGTTGCCAGCCTCGAGGACGCCTCCAAGGTTCCGGACACGGGGTTTCGGGAAGCCAGGGGCGCACGTGAGCCAACCGGCCCTTGTGAAACGGAAGGAGAGGAGCCAGCCCCAGAAACGAAGGCTGAGTGGAAATCGCCAGAGGCGGCGCCACATCAAGCGGACCGGATTCGGGTGCCGCCCGGGCGCCCGTTTGGCAATCGTCGGTGGTACCAGTGTTTGCTGGCTCAACCGCCGCCTCCCTGGTCGTCGTTCGTGGCCGCCTCATGGGCGCCTTGATCTCGGCGTGCGAGCGAGCCGGCGCGGTTGATGATGGCGAGCATGATCCCGAGGACTATCGCGTTGCGGTAGTTCTCGATGGTGATGTCGTAGTAGCCGGTGAACAGGAGGCCGAAGATCCCGGCGAGTACGAAGACCATTGCGCAGCGAATCAACAGATCGCTCGCCGATCGGGCGATCCGTACAGCCTCGATGGTGGCGGCGATGATCAGGCCCCAGAACGCGACCATGCCGATGACCCCCATTCGCATGGGGATCCAGAGCAGGTTGTTGTGCGGAATGATGTTCCAGAGCGGGTCGTACTTCTGAACGCCGGTCTGGGGATAGACGATGTAGTACGGATGCCCGAAACCGATGCCGAATATCGGTGAGCTGCGGAAGGTCAGCCGGAGGTTGGCGGTCTCGGCAATCCGGTAGAGGTCTGACGACAGGTCTCGCGCGTTGGGGTTGATCAGTGACTTGATCGGTCGGATGAGCTCGGCCAGCGCTCCGTACTGCTGGTTCCAGAAGACGATCGTGAACACGGCCCCCGCGACCAGCAGAATCACTCCGACCGCAGCCAGCGCCTTTCGGAGCCTGGGCTCGAGAACGTAGGCGAGCGCCAGCACCACCACGATCTCGAGGACTAGCGCCCCGGTCCCGGCCCGCCGGTGGTTCTCGAGAAGCGCCGTCACCGGGAGTGGCGAAAGAACCAGCAGCGCGAACACCAGAGGCCTCCGGAACCACACGAGGCCGATCACCACCGCGATCGCGAAGAGGCTCAGCAGGTAAGAGTCTTCGTGCGCGAGGATCGGGTTCGCGTTTGCGACCGCCCGATCCAGGGTCACGAAATACCTGTATGACCCGACAATGCCCATGAAGAGCTCGCCGGCGAGCGTGACCGCGAGGAGGATGATGAGCTGCTTTCGGTCCCGCAGCAGAAACGTGCCCATGATGAACGTGAAGAATGCGTAGACCTGCGGTCGCAGCTCCCACAACGAGAGCTTGAAATCGCCGCCGTGGACCAGGCCGTTGAGCTCGCCCAGGCAGACCGCCAGGATGAACAGGACGTACGCGTTCATCAGCCGGCCCTTCGCCCAGGTGACCCCGGACACAATGCTCGATCCGATCACGCCGAGGAGGGTGATCGACATCAGGATTTCGGCGGGGCTGATGCCGAGTCCGGAGACGTTCAGGCTGCCTCCGCCGCTCAGGTTGACGAAGAACGGGATGTTGTCCGTAAGCGAGTCTGGGAAGCCGAGGGTCTGCACCGGAATGACCAGCGCGGCCGCGAACAGCGTGTACAGACCCACTACCGGCGTCCGCAGCACCAGGATGGCCGCCAGCGCGGCGGGTCCGGCGAACAATATCGGCCAGGGCGCTCCCAATGCGACGGCGGCGAGGCCGATCGCCGTCGGCAGAAAGATGAGACCGAAGATCAGCCATCCGGCTCTGTCGAGCTGTCGCCGGACGTGTGGGGCGGAGCTCACGTCGAGCGATGCGGACATCGCCTAGAGGCTCAATGCGAGTGGTACGTGTACAGCGCCGCGACCGCAGTCGCCGCCGCGGACCACAGGTACGCCCGCCGGCCCGCGCGAAAGCCGCGAAAGCCGAGCACCAACCCGAACACGCATAGCACGGCGAACTCCAACGACGCTTACTCCAGGACCGCGCCTCTTTGCCGTCGCGAACGCTTCTGCTGGTAGTCGGGTATCGGGATCACTTTCACCCGCAACCGGTTCTTGACCACGTTCGGATCCCGAATGGTGCGGTCTGTGAAGGCGACGAGCATCACGTAGATGACCGC
This sequence comes from Candidatus Dormiibacterota bacterium, assembly GCA_035280365.1. Lineage (GTDB taxonomy): Bacteria > Chloroflexota > Dormibacteria > Dormibacterales > Dormibacteraceae > 40CM-4-65-16. The sequence goes on from DATEGB010000119.1 coordinate 25,508, forward strand.
GGCGACGAGGCAGCCGGCAAACGCGATTGCGTCGGTCTTCAGGTTGTCACTGCCGACCCCGCTCAACCCGAGCAGTCCACCCTGTAGCGCCGGGCCGTCGATCACGGTGACGTCGGCCAGCATGGCGCTTACCTGGTGCAGAAGGGTGTCGATGCTGAGAATCTGCGCGTTGTCGGCGTCGACCGCCTTCTGCGATTGATCGAGCTGATGCTGGAGTCCGCTCAGTATCGGGTCACTCTGCTGTGATTGATTGCGCTGGCTCGGATGGCTCTTGATGTAGCTCTCGATCTGAGCCTGGATCGACTTGACCTGCGCCTGATCGGTGGCGAGTTGGGATAGGTAGATCGCCCTGGAGTCGTTCGCAGCCTTCGTCTTCAGGTCGATGTACGTCGAGACGAAAACGCTCAGCACGGAGGTGAGCACGCTGACGCAGAGCGCGCGCCTGGAGCAGGTGTACCGGGCTGTCACGACGTGATCGCCGAGAGCGGCGCCTCCCCCGCCGCCGCCAGCGGCTGCGCCAGAGCCCGATGCACGACCTGGCGCCACACCGATCTGGTTCAGAGAAGCGGAGACGGCGGAACGGTCATGCGCTGATTCAAACGCACCCTCGCTGTCCAGCTTCGACATCAAGGCGGCGTTGAAGTTCGCGACCCCCAGGAGGTTCGAGAACAGGCGTGCGAAGTTCTGACTCGGTGTCGCGAACTGGTCAAAGCCCAGATACGTGTTCAGGTTCTGGTTGTAGCTGCCCGGGTCTGGGACCCAGACCACCTCGCTGGCTGTGTAGCTGCGCCAGAGATACAGGTCGACGGCCGCAAAAACGACAGGCAGGACAAGGATGAGCGCAAGCAGCCGGAACTTGCTGCGGAAGACGACTTCGAGGTACGTGCTCATCTAAGGCCTCCAGCCAATTCGCTGTGGCCACGAGCATCGAGCCTGGGGTGGGCAATTCCAATGGGCAAGCTGGATGCGCCTGGGTCAACAGTCCCGGATGCCCTCGGAGCTGGGACGCACCGGTTGCGGGGCGACCTGCGCTGGGCGGTGCGACGACGCGTGGGGCGGCGGGCCAGATCTCCTTCGGCGTGGCCTCCGGGACGGTCGGGCATTGTCCCGCGGCCGTGTGGGTTGAATGCCTCAGGCGACGCCGCGGCAAATCCGCGACATTAGGTGCGCCTTTCTCATGGTCATCCCACCCTCGCGAAGAGGCGATTCCAACGGAGACACCGCTCATGCAGGCTGAGGTTCTGGACGAAGTCGGCGCCGCGAGCACCGCCGACCGTCCCACGGCTCCGAAATACCTCCGGGCTCTCGCTGCCGTGACCCGTTCGCCACGCAAGGGCGAATACCTGGTGGTCCTGCTTCGGACCGGGTCCTTTTACCGGACCGACTGGCTCGGGGCCAAGGTTGCCCAGACCTTGATCGATGGCAAATCCGACCTCGAGGCCCTCGACGTGATCGATCGCATCGAGGAGGGCAGCGCGGAGTGGGGGCAGCGGTTGATCTATGTGCTGGAGGCGAAGGGAGCTCTCACCGCCTCGCGCCCGCCTTCCGGCCTTCCGCGGTGGCAGCGCAAGCTCGTAGCCGGCATCGCCGGCGCGGCGCTCGGAGCCATCGGCCCGATCCTCCGCATCATGCCCCCCAGGCTGGTCGCCGCGGGTTTCCGCATGCTCCTGTCAGTGGTCACGGGAAGCTCGTTGCCGAGCAAGGGACGCGGTTCGCGCCCACGACGTTCGTTCAACTACGCCTTCATGTATTTGACGATCTGCCTGACGCCTCCGCGACTGGACAGGGTCGTCAACCATCTGTTCGACCACCGAGCCGCCGACGAGGTCGCCGCTCGGGTGAGGTCAGAGGGCGCGACGGTGGCGGCTTTCCTTCGCGGCCCGCTGTGCCCGGCGGTGCCGAACGTCTTGCGGACGCGGGGTAACGAGGTCGTCCGCGTGGTTGCGCCGCTCAGCCACGGCGTAAATATCAGCCGAGGAGCCGGACGGCTGGTCGATTTCTTCGGTGAGTCTCCCCCGAAGCTTGTCATCGACACTGCGCCGCTCTTCACCGCCGAGCTCCTGCGTCACCTGAAGGAGGGCCGCAGCGTCTATGTCGGCCTGGACAACATCCAGCACGTCTACGACCCGAAAACCGGGATCCTGACCAAGCCGAAAGCGATGGCCGAGGTCGAGATGCTCGGTTACCGGTTTCCACGCAACGACTATCCGGCGTGGCTGGCGGCGCGTTCTGGCCGGCCGCTGGTCCTGTGGACTACACACGACTCGTCGGCCGGATGCGTGATCAAAGCTTCGCCGCCGATCTACCCGGACGCCTCGCTACCGATGACGGATCGAGTCGCGGAGCTTTCGCGGGCGCTCTACCGGTACGCCGAGGCTGCGATTCGCGAGCACGCCGATGATTGGCGGTACTGGCAGCACATCAATCTCATGACGGTGGATGAGCCGGCGCCGGAATGACCTGTCGGCTCTGAGACCTAGGGTCTGGTCTCCGGTTGATCCTCGGACTGGCCGGATGTCCCCACGAGCACCGGTGGAGGCTCTGTCGCCTGCATCAGATCATCATGGGTCGGCCCGCTCCCGTTCGTGCCTGCGGCAAGCGGTCGCTTCTTACGACCGGCCCATGGGATTCGCCGGCGGCCGCCCAGGACCAAGAATGCAAAGGCGGCGAGCGCAGCACCCACCACGATCAGGGCGACCGTGAGCAGCGAATAACGCTCAGCCGGCGGAAGCTTGGTGACGGCCGTGACCGTGGATTCGATGGCGCCGGTTATGCCACTGGTGGGACTTGCAACAGGGCTTGGCGACGCCTGTCCAACCACGGGCGACTGCGTTGCACGCACACTGCCCGGCGGAACCACGCTGCCCGCAGTCGGCACGGGCGATTGCGCAGGCAGCGGGCTCGGGTTTGAAGCGACGGAAGCAGACCCACCAAACCAGGGCGTGAACGGGGAGGTCGCGAAGAGGGTGTGCAGCATGGGAGTCAGCTTCGCGAGCCCACTGGACGACGGGTGTGTTCCGTCCATGGTGTCCGAGCAAAGCCACTGCAGGCCGTCAGCTCGTCCTCTGGTGCCGTCGGTCCAGAAATACGGTCCCCAGCCGACCCAGGGCCTCTGGCTCGGGTTGGCGACGGACTTCGCGACAAACCACTTGTCTGCGAAGCCTGTCTCGTAGGCCCAGGGCTCGGGATTCGGCCCGTTGGTGGAGGTCGTGGGATAGATGCCGCTGTAACCGCCGTATGTCCGCGGCGAGACGAACAGTTGTCGCAGGTTCGGATACTTTTGCGCGGCGATCGATGTGATCTGAGTGAGCTCTTGACTGAGCGTTTGCGCGTACGTCTCGAAGCTCGGATTGGAGAACGTGAAATCTGCTTCCTTCAACCAGGCGACCTGGACCTGAGCATCGGTGTAACCGGCCGCCGCGATTCGCTGCTCCAGAATCGGCCAGGGATCACCCTTGACCCCTCCCTGAGATGCCCATAATGTGCCGGTCATACCGCCCTGGCTTCCGTTGACGAAACCGACAGCCGGGTTCAGGTGAGAGTCGCTGCGCTCGGCGCCGGTGAAGGCGTTGAACTCCATCTCGGTGTTGGACATACCGATGGCGATGAAGACGATCTTGCCTCCCGAGCTGGGATTCCCCGAGCTGTTGCGGGGAACGATGAGGCTGGCCGCGGAGACGCCGGCGCTCTTGTAAGCCGCCGGCGGAGTGTTGGACCCCCCCGGATACAACCCTCCCTGCTCGCCCTGAAAGGTGCCTGCGCCTAGATCTGTCAGGGCGATGTGGCCCGTGCTGGTGTTGCCACACATTCCGGAAATCGCCGTGACGGTGCTGGTGTTGCCCGCCGCGAACAGCAAGCCCACGACAAGCGCAGCCAGCGCTGCGGAAACCTTATTCACCAGATTGCTCCCTCCGCGAGCGCCGATCATAGCCTATTAACGACCCACGGCCACCATTCCTGCTTTCGGCGTCGAGAACGCCAACCCGGTTGTCCCGGTGCGCCGGTAGTGCGAATTTCCCAGAGCGCGCACAACCGGGATGGGAGAGAGTTGCACCGCCGATGGTGGAGCGCGATGCGATCGAGGCCAAACAGGGTCCGATCGAAGCACAGGCCGAGGTTCCGAAGTACGTCTCATCGGTCGTGGCGGTGGGCCGATCGGCGCGCCCGGGCGAATACGTGGTCGCTCACTTCCGGACTGGCACATTCCTGCGCACGGACTGGCTGGGAGCGCGCGTGGTGAGATCCTTGATCAGGGGCCGGTCAAACCTCGAGGCGCTGGCCATGGTGGAGAAGATCGAACCGGGGAGTGGGGAGCTGGCCAAGCGATTGATGTTCGCCCTCCACATCAAGGGCGCGATTACCTCCGAACCGGTAGGTCGGAACAGGCGCCGGCGGCTCCGAGTGGCGTCCGCCATGATGACGGTCCCGCTCACCGCGATGGGACCGGTCGTGCGCGCGACTCCGATCTCTGTTCTCGCATGGCTGGTCGGCGTCCTGCCGTCGGCTCGAATCGCACGGCGTGTGTCTGGGGCGAGTCGGGCGACGCTCAGTGACAAACTGCAGGCGAGTGGCTATGCCGGCCGCGAGCTGGCGGCGGCGATGCGACCGACCAGGTCACTCAACCACCTGTTCATGTTCCTCAGCACGAACCTTCCGCCAGACCGGCTGAATCGCTTTGTCGATCGGCTGTTTGACCGCGAATCGGTGGACCGTTTCGTGAGGAGCCTGGAGGTCACCGGAGGAACGGTCGGCGCCTTCATCCATGGTCCGCTCTGCGCTGCGGTGCCCAATGCCGTGCGTGTGCGCGGCCAGCGCATTGTGAGGGTGATCGTGCCGTGGACCCATGGCATGTTCGTCAGCAGCGCGAGCGGACCCATGCGTGATTTCTTCGGTGACTCGCCGGAGATGGTTGTGGCCGAGCAAACAGATCGCAAGTTGACGCCGGGCCCTCTGCTGCGTCACCTCAAGGCGGGGCGCAACGTTTACCTGGCCCTGGACGCCATTACGCACGTCAGGGACAGCGTCACTGGGGAACTGCGCAAACCCAGGCCGGACGCTGAGATCGACCTGCTGGGCCATCGTATACCGCGCAACGACGGCCCGGCGTGGCTCGCTGTTCTGTCGGGTCGTCCGCTGGCGCTCTGGTCGACGTACTACTCCTCAAACGGCGTCGTCCTGGTTTCGTCCCCGCCGCTTTACCCGGATCTGTCGCTGCGTACGGAGGAGCGTGTAGAGGCCCTCTCCCTTCGCCTTTACGCCTGTGCGGAGGCGGCCATCCGCGAGCATCCCGAGGCGTGGAGATACTGGAGCCTGCTCGACCTGATCACGGTTGACTCAGGCGAGCTGACCCCCGCCGGGACTGTTGCGGTCTAGCGCGTCCCGGCGGAGATCGTGGTCGGAGGCGCTGAGTTCGTGACCAGCGACAGGTATGTCCAGCCCGCCCAGGATTCGGGATGGGCGCGAATTGCCAGCTCGGCGAGCCGGTAGAGGCGCTCCGACACGTCGGCCACGCGTGCGTCTGGCGGCAGAGACGAGTCCGGATAGACGAGTGGCGAGGCGTTGAGGGTCACGCCGCCCGGCGAGTAGTGGGTCGTCCACAGCGACACCGGTCTTCCCGAGCGCACCGCCAGCCACGCCGGTCCATCGTTGCGGGGAAAAGCGAGGCCCAGCATGTCGGTGGTGGCGGTAGGCCTCTCGAACGCCAGCCGGTCGAGTGCGATGTAGATGCTCCGTCCGGCCTTGAGGTGTCGGACCATGGCCGCGGTCGCAAGCGGGTCGGTCACCTCGACCGCGGTCTCGGGCCGGTCGCCCCAGAAGTCGCCGAGCGGTCCCGAGCGGTGGCTGAGGTAGACGCCGTGCCACTCCGGCGCCACCGCCCTTATCAGCTGGAGACCGCGCTCGCGAAGCGCGTTCGGCACCAAAGCGAAGCAGCCGCTGTGCAGCATGACGCCGACAACGGCGCCCGCCTCGTCGACCTGACGAGCCACTCGATCGAAGGAGTCCGGCTCCACGAGCTGCTTGACAAGCCCGGCCAGCCGCGCGGGTTGAAGGACAGGGCCGAGGTACATGAACAGGTGGTTCACCGGTGCGACGGCGGCACAGCCGAGCCCAGCCCACTTAAGCCAGCGTGGAGGCCGGTCCATGTACCCGGCGGCGCGCAGATTGGCCTGGATGCCTGACTGCCCGGACCGCCAGACATGAGCGGTGACGGGTGAGCCCGGAAGCCAGCGGAACAGCCCGGCGAGAACACCCACCGGAGCGAGGCGAACCAGGCGGCCGGCAAAGCCCAGGAGAAGTCCGACCGCAAGCGCCGCCAGGCGTCGCGACCTCCAGCGAGAGGAGCCCAGCGCGGGCGGTGTCAGCGTGAGGGCTCCGGCCGACGCGAGGCCCTCGAGGAGCTGCGTGGCCCTGTCTCCCGCGCCGCGTTCGATGCGATCGGCGGCGGCCGTAGCCTCCAGGTCAGATCGACCGTCGATCATCGCCCGGATCGTGCTCGCGCCCAGGCGGTCGGTGCGCAAGAACTTCCCGGAGCCGAGATGGACCACCGACCATTCGTGGGGATACGCGGAGCGTGCCACCGCCACGACCGCGTGGAGGTACCGAGGCGGCGTGCCGAAACCGACCGACGCCCTGCTCGCCACGACAGCTTGTGCGTTCATCTGACCTCGCGTGCGCCTCGGCCGTTTGCCATGTAGCGCCGAGAGTTCCAACTGTCGCCGATCGGTGGCGACGGTGGAGTGGGACATTCCCGAAATCTCTCGTCAGGACATTGGGCCCCAGAGGGGGTTGATTTGCCCATTTCACGCCCTGTGACGTAGTGCCATGGTGACCCGGACTGTGAGGGCGCATGGGAGCGGGGCGCTTGGCCGGCGGCCGCTTACATACAGGCGAGACGGCGAGGACCGCGTCCCATGATCCGCAACATTGCGGCGCTGTTCGGCGGAAACATGGCGAGCTGGGTGGCGAGCCTTGTCTTCTGGATCGTGGTGCCACGGCTTATCGGTCCCAACGGCTGGGGCGAGTTCAACCTCGGCATCGCGGTGTCTGGCGTTGTGTTCGCGATCGCCAGCCTCGGTATCACGACATTCCTGGTCAAGGAGATATCGCGAGACCGAGGCCGAGCGCCTGAGTACGTAGGCACCGGGCTGTCGACGCACCTGATCCTCGTGACCTTCGGCCTCGCTGCAATCACCATGTTCACTTTCATTGCCCGGTACCCCGAGCACACCCGCATCGTGGTCCTGCTTGTCAGCCTCATCACTGCTTTTGGCTTCGTGGTCTCGCCCGCGTTCTTTGCGCTTCAGGCGACCGAGAGAATCAAGCTCGCGGCCGTTTTGCACAACGGCCGTCAGGCGCTTGGCAACCTCCTCGTCGCCGGGGTCGGCCTTGCGGCCGGTTTGAATGTCGAGGTTCTCGTCGCGGTGCTGTTGGTCTGCAACCTGGTCGCCAGCCTGCTCCAGGTCGGAGTCACGGCGCGCCTCGTCGGGATCAGGTTTCGTTTCAATGCTGCTCTGTCGCGGTGGATGGTGATCGGGGGGCTGCCGTTCTGGACCAACAGCGTCCTCCTCACCTTCTACATCTGGATTGACACAGTGCTGCTTTCGATCCTCGTATCAACGCGCGAGGTGGGCTACTATGCCGCGCCGGTCCAGATCCTCAGCACCCTCGCATTCCTGCCCGCAATCATCACGTTTGCCATCTTCCCGGCGATGTCGAGCAACTTCCGCGTCGACTTCGACCGGGTGCGTCGTCTGACCAGGACGAGCCTTGCCGCTCTGCTTACGCTAGGGATCCCGCTTTCGATCGGCACGGCACTTACCGGCCCCGACCTCATCCGCCACATCTTTGGGCCCGCGTTCGAACCTGCGGCCCCGGCGATGGTCATCCTGGCCCTGGCGCTCGTTCCCGGGTACATCGCCGTCCTCTCCTTCTACGTGCTGGCGGCCGTGGATCGTCAGAGCTCTTGGGCCTACGTGCTCGGTGTGACCGCGGTGGTCAACCCGCTCATCAATCTGGTGGCCATCCCGCTTGCGCAGTCCCGATTTGGGCACGGGTCCATCGGGGCGGCCGCGGCATTGCTGGTGACAGATTGGGGGATCTGCGTGGCCGGATTCGCGCTCATGCCGCGAGAGTGCCTGCGGCCCGTCGGTCCGCTCATGTCGATCACAGGCCGTGTGCTCATCGCGACCGCCACGATGTCCGTGCCCGTCTGGTTCGTGCGCAACATGTTCCCGGTCATCCCCATCGGGCTTGGGATCGTAGTTTTCATGGCCGCCGCGTTCGCGCTGCGCATCTACAGAAGCGAAGGGTTCGCCGAGGCGTGGGTGCCTCTCAGGGCGCGATTGTCCGCCCGCTTCCGACGTCCGGTGGAGGTGCCCGCCGCCTAGCCGGGCTTGCCCCTCAGCTCAGCGCTGTTGCAGTCTCCGGCGCCGGCGTGTGATGGCCCACGCGAGCGCCGCCACCCCGCCAAGGACCAGCAGACCAAGCGAACCGTCGATGAGGGGGTTGGTCAGCGCTGCGGCCAGGATCATTGTGATGCTCGTGCCGGTGGTCGTGGCCCTGGCCGGCGGAGTGCTCCCGGTAGCCCCGGTGGTCCCGGTCGTAGGCGCGCCCGCCCGGTTGACCGTGGACCAGATGGCGACGTCCCGGATCCACCATGGGCCGCCCGGGTTGGCGCTGAAGCCCCAGTTGTGGCCCCGGAACCACACCCTGGTCGTGCCGGCCGGGATCGGAGTGAAGTAGCTCGAGAAATGGTCGACGGTCGAATAGAGCTGGCTCTGTCGACGCGCGGCCTGCCACGTCTTTCCACCGTCGAGGCTGATGTCGACCCCGCCTATCGCCGCGAATCGAAGGAAGGCAGAGGCCGGCGCCGGAGCGGGGAAGTTCACCACCGTCGGCGTGGCCGCGACGCCGAGCTGGGAGTTCGCCGCGTGCAGAACCTGCTGATCGCCGCGAAGCAGCGTGAATGGAACCGCGTTGGAGATGGAGAAGTTGCTCCAGTGCCACGTGTCTGGCAGGCACGTCAGGGTTCCGCTTGGGGTGCAGTGCTTGGTCGGGTTGTAGCTGTGATGCGACAGCTGAACGACGCCTCGACTCCAGGGCAACTGCGGAATCGCGGCGTCGATCCAGTAGAAGCCGAGGGTGGGCGCCCCGAACTTGATGTGGTTTCTGCTGATGGTGAGCTCGAAGGTCGTGCGGGTGACGGCGCTCGTGCTGCCCAGCAGCTTTTCGAGCGTCTTCAGGCCGTTCAAAGGCAAGGAAGTCGCCTTGAAGTTGTCGATCACGGCCCCGCGCCAGATCGTCCCCAGGCCGGCGCCTTGATCCATGCGCACCTGGATGCCGCGCCTGGGCGGGCCCTGCAGATCGACTCTCTCACCCGGGTCGATCGGCAGGACCAGGTTGTCGTCGAACGGGGTGATCCAGATGCTCGCCCAGTCTCGGAACGAAGTCCGCAGAGTGCTCAGGTTGAATCGAATCGTGGTTGCACCGCCGGCGAAGTCGACCATGTGGTCGGGTGAGAGAACGATCTCGCCGTATCCACCGGCGTTGATCGCGGTCATGACGTGGTTGCGGCACTGGAAGACAGCGCCGTCGTAGGTGTTGTTGAAGTGCGTTGACGGGTACGGACCGCAATCCACACCGTGCTGGGCTTGCATCCCTTCGAGCTGGACAAACGTCCGCACGTCGCGGGAGTTGACGACCACGTCCCAGCTGGTCGGCCGCCACGGTTGTGGGGAAGTTGGATTGCCTTCGAAGTTGAACGTGAACGGCGCGCCCGCCGTGGACGTCGTCGCGCTCACTCCATCTGACGCGGTCACGACCACCGCAGCCGCCAGCAGGACAGTCAGTATCGCCCCGTATGCAAGCGATCCAACCCTGCCTGGGTGCTTTGCTTTCAGCCCCATAGCCGCGCTGATTCTATCAAGCACCCCACAGTCCTCCGCAAGCTGCTTTATGGCCCGACCCGGGACACGTGTCATGGTCGTTTTTGGGAACGCCTGTCCCGCACACAGGCTGCGGCGGGACATTCACGTGGACGGGTCGCCGTAACGCCGATTCAACTCTCAAGAGCCGGCTCCTACGATCGCCGCGAGAGCGAACCCGATGGCTTCCGCGTTGGCGACGCACCTGGTGGCTGGCATGCTTTTTGCGGCGGGCTGCGTGACTCTCGCCTCCTGCCTCTATCTCTTGACGCTTGCCGTGGCGGCCTTCTTGCCCTGTCCGCGGGCGCCCCGCGAACCGGCACAACTCCGGCTTGTGGTCCTGGTCCCGGCGCACAACGAAGAGGAACACCTCGGGCGGTGCCTCGCGTCGCTGTCCCAACAGACTCATCCCCGGGATCTCCACGACGTCGTGGTCATCGCCGACAACTGCACGGACCGCACGGCGGATGTTGCACGCGCGCACGGCGCCGACGTGCTGGTGCGTGACGATCCTGAATCGCCCGGCAAGGGCCGCGCACTGCGATGGGCACTCGACCAGATCCTCACCGGCGCGGCAAGCGCCGACGTGATCGTCATGGTTGATGGCGACTCCGTAGCCGATCCCGACATGCTCTGGAGGCTCGCCGGCGCGATCGAGGCCGGCGCGGACGTGGCGCAGGCGGACTATCGAGTCCTCGACCCGGCCGGCGCGAGCGCCCAGCTGGTGGCGACGGGATTCCTGCTGTTCCACCGGCTCAGGTTCGCGGGGCGCGCGGCCCTGGGCCTGCCGGCGAACCTGGTTGGGAACGGCATGGCCTTCAAGCGCGAGGTGCTGCAGCGCGTGCCCTGGGCTGCGTTCACATCGGTCGAGGACCTCGAGTACACCCTGATGCTGCGAGTCGCCGGCGTCACGCCGGTCTTTGCGCCGGACGCGGTCGTGTGTGGTCCCGTTCCCGCGAGCCGGCGCGCGCTGCGCAACCAACGAGCGCGTTGGGAGGGTGGGCGCATCTATCTGCTCGCAATCTGGCTCGGCCGACTGGTCGGCGGCGCGATTCGACGCCGCGATTGGGCGCTTCTGGACGCGGCCGTCGACCTGGCGATTCTCCCCACCGGCATGCTTGCCCTAACGATTGGCCTCGGCCTGTCGACCGCCACCGTCTTGGTGCTCATCGGCCTGACGCCAACTTGGATCGCGCTGCCGTGGGCGCTGTCGCTGGTGGCGCTGCCGGCGTACGTGCTGGTTGGTTTGCGCGCGGCCCGAGCACCCCGCTCCGCGTACCGCGCGCTGCTGTCGGCGCCGGGATTCCTGCTCAAGAAACTGTTTCTGTACGCCCGACTGGCCGTCGGATTCGACCCGCGCCGGTGGGAATCTACCGCCCCGGGCGATTCCGATGACCTTCTCGACCCGGATGGAGACGGAATTGCCTGGATCGCCGGAGTGCCGGTGCACGTGGTGGACATGGGCCGCGCGGTCGATCGCGTCATGGATCTGGTGGGCAACCCTTACGGGGGCCAGGTCTGCACCGTGAACCTGGACTTCGTGGTATCGGCCCAGACGGATCCCGAAGTGACCGGCGTGCTGCGGCAAAGCGACCTGAACGTCGCCGACGGCGCTCCGGTGGCCTGGCTTGCGAGACTGCTCGGTCATCGCATGCCGCGCGTGGCGGGCGCAGATCTGGTGCCCCTCATCGCCGGGGCCGCCGCGGACCGCGGAATCCCGATCTTCTTCCTGGGCGGGGAAGGCAGTGCCGCGGAAGAGTCGGCCCGGCGCCTCGCGGCCGACTACCCGTCGCTCAAGATCGCGGGCTGGTACGAGCCGCCGAGAGCGGCCCTCGAGGACCTGCCGAGCGCTGAGATCGTGAAGTTGATTCGTGACTCGGGCGCGGCCATCGTGCTCGTCGGGCTCGGCCACCCGAAGCAGGAGCGGTGGATCGCCCAGAACCGCGCCGAGCTGGGATCTTCGGTTGCGATTGGCGTCGGAGGGTGCTTCGACTTCATCACCGACCGCCGGCGCCGTGCTCCACGCTGGGTGCAGAAGTCGGGACTCGAATGGCTTTACCGGCTGTCCCAGGAGCCACGCCGACTGTCCGGCCGGTACGCAAAAGATGCGGCGTGGCTCCTGTTCCTGGTGGCGCGCGTCCTGAGAAGCAGACGTCGGGTCCTGCAGCGGTCGATCGACGCCGGCTGAAGCCGGCTGGTGATCCGCTGCCGCACCGGGAAAGCGGCGCGTCTTCTGGCCCCCGGCGGCGACAGCGGATCGGACTTCAGTCTCCAGCGGAACATGTCCCGGGAACAATGGAGCTTGTGTCCCCTGCGCGATCGTGACGGCGCGCGCAGGGAAGCGCTGACCCGAGCGTTGGGCGCGATCAGAAAGAGCCGTGCCACGACCAGCTCTGATCTTGTCGCTCTGTGCAGTCGTGATCTGCGGTCTCGGGCTGCATCCCGCACGGGCAGCAGCCCTGGGATCGACCTACTACATCTCTGCCGCCGGCAACGACAGGGCCGATGGACGTTCTCCACAAACCGCGTGGAGGAGCATCGACCGGGTGAACCGGGTTGCGCTTCATCCCGGAGACCAGGTCCTCTTCAATGGAGGAGACACGTTTGGCGGCTTGCTCTACATGGCACCTGGCTCCGGCGGGACATCGACGGCGCCGGTGTCATTCGCGTCGTTCGGCACCGGTCGCGCAACGATCCACGGCGGCACCGGCGGCGCCTTCTTCGCCTATGACGCCGGCGGGGTCTCGATCAACAATCTGAACTTTGTCGGCGGTGGCGCGGCGATCAACTCGAAGGATGGGGTCGCGTTCTACAACGACCTGGCGGGAAACATCAAGCTCGCCTACATCCGCATCGCCAACGTCGATGTGGGCGGATTCGGCAAGGCCGGCATCTCAATCGGCGGGTGGAACGGCAGCAGCGGTTTCACTGACGTCCAGATCACCTCCAGCGCCACACACGACAACCGCCTCCATGGTCTGATCAGCTATGGGCCGGCATTCAATGCCGTCGCGCCGGCGTACGCCAACAGCAGCTTCTACGTCGGCCACGTGAGCGCCTACCGCAACCTCGGCGATCCGGCGCTCACCACCAACTCGGGCAACGGCATCGTCCTCGGCAGCGTGCAGAGCGCCACGATCGAGCGCTCCGGCGCATGGGCCAATGGAACTTCCTGCAAAGCGCGGCAGTGCGGTGCCGGAATATGGACTTATGACTCCACCCTCGTCACGATCCAGTACAACGAGTCGTACACCAACGGATCGGCGAGCCGCGTCGACGGCGACGGCTTCGACCTGGATCAGAACGTTTCCGGCTCGTATCTGCAGTACAACTACTCCCACGACAACGGCGGCGCCGGCATTCTCGACTACACCGGCCTCGGCAACCTGAGCCATGCCAACAACACGATCCGCTACAACATCAGCGAAAACGACGCACGTACCAACGACGGGTCACTGACCCTCGGCGGGCACGTGAGCAAAGATGCGATTTATGGCAACACCATCTTCGTGTCGCCGGCGGCCGGGGCATCCCCGGCGGCAGTGAAGGTCGTGGGCTACCCCGCAGGCGTCTCGGTCCGAAACAACATCCTCGACGCGACGGGTGCGACGCCGGCGATCAGCTCGCCGGCAATCGGCACCGGTGCTGTGCTGTTCCAGCAGAACGACTATCCAGGCACGTTCCGCGTGGTGTGGGGTTTTTCCTCATTCAGCGCGATCGACGCGTGGCGCCAGGCGACCGGGCAGGAGCGACTGGGAGGCAACCCCACCGGCCTGGTCGTGGATCCCTCGCTCGTCAGCCCCGGCCAGGGGGGCACCATCGTCGACCCCGACCGTTTGCCCATGCTCCAGGCTTACACACTGACGTCCGCATCGCCGCTCATCGGCGCCGGGCTCAACCTCGAATCAGCGTTCGGGACCAATCCGGGTAGCCAGGATTTCTACGGCGTGCAGATCGACCAGGCGACCGCTCTAAGCGTCGGCGCGAGTCAGAACTAGTACGCGCCCCGGCGGCGGAAGACCGCGCCGAACGTCCGCAGCATGATGGTGATGTCCGTCCAGACCCGGTGGTTGTCGATGTAACTCAGGTCGAGGGCTACCGCCTGCTCGAAGCTGCATTCGGCTCGACCGGACACCTGCCATAGACCAGTGAGACCGGGCAGGACCGAAAGCCTGCGCGCCTGGGCGTCTGTGTAGGTCGCCACCTCATGTGGCAGGGGCGGCCTCGGCCCCACCAGGCTCATGTCGCCCTTCACGATGTTCAGCAACTGCGGCAGCTCGTCGAGGCTGGCGGCGCGCAGGAACCGGCCCAGCCGCGTGATCCGGGGATCGTTTCGAATCTTGAACATCGGCCATTGCACCTCGTTCAGATGGGCGATCTCCGCCAGGCGGCTCTCGGCGTCGCGCACCATGGTGCGCAACTTGTACATGCGGAATCGCCTACCGCCGCGTCCGGTACGAACCTGAACGAAGACAGGGGTGGCTCTCGTGTCGAAAGCCACCGCGACCATCAGCCCGACGAGCATCGGCGACAGGATGAGGAGCGCCATGGAAGCCAGCCCCAGGTCGAGGACGCGCTTGGCGACGGGCTGGCGGACGACGGCAACTTCGACGTCCCTGACGGCGGCGGGCGATGCGAGCTGGGCGATCGAACCGGTGGCCAGAGCAGGGCTCTCGACCACGGCAAGTTCCGCGTACGAGAACCCCTGCGCAGCGGTGTCCATGTTGAGCCGATGCTAGAAATCAATCGCCGTCGACTCCATAAGGTGGTAGTACCCCCGATCACCGGGACAGGCAAAGTTGTCCGGGACCCCATGAGTCTCGTGTCCCGCTCGAGCTCTGGTACAGAAAGCCTCGCGCCGCGGGCGCTCGTCGTCAGGTCTGCCGGATCAAGCGAGCCGGAACGCCGGCGACGACGGCTCTGGCGGGAACGTCCGAGGTGACAACGCTGGCGGCCGCGATCGTGGCCGCGTCGCCAATCGTGACTCCTTTGAGCACGATGGCTTTGGCGCCGATCCAGACTCGATCGCCGATGTCGATCGGTCGCGACGGCGGCTGCTGGCCCGGGTCGCCGGGGACGTGAAAGTCGTTGTCCATGATCAAAACACCGGGGCCGATCTGGCACCGGCTGCCGATCCGCACGTGCCTGGACGCCGAGATCGAGACCCCTCCGTTGATGAATGTGCTCTCCCCGATCTCGAGCAAGCCGCCTCGGTTCGCCACCAGCTCCGTAGCCCAGGGCACAGCTCGTATGCGCAGCCGAGGACCGATGGAGATCTGGCCGTGGTTTTCGATCCGGACCGAGCCCCAGACCCGCGGCAGCGGCCCGACAGAGCATCTCCGAAGGATCCATCGAGCTCGCGTCCATGCGACCAGGTCGGCGAAGCTGCCGACCGGCCTGCGGATGATCCGCCGCACGAGCACCCCCCGGCCGGGCAGCGAGGAGGCGCTCATAGCGCCAACCTCAGTCGAAGCCACCGGCGCGAAGTGCGCGGGTGGTGCTGATGAGGGTCAGGACGCGCTCGGCCGAGTCGCGTGCGGACTCGGTTTCCGTGAATATCCTGAGCTCGGGACGCGTCGGGTCCTCATACGGATCGTCCACGCCGGTCAGGCCGCGCAGGGCGCCCTCCCGGTGCTTGCGGTAGAGACCCTTGATATCGCGTTCGGCGCACACCTCGACCGGCGTCGCGACGTGGACCTCGAGAAACGTGCCGGGCGCGTGCATGGCACGGGCTTCATCCCTCGCTTCCCGGTATGGGCTGATGACGGCGACCAGCACGGTCACGCCGTGGCGGGCAAGCATGCCGGCTACAAACCCGATGCGCCGAATGTTCTCGTCACGGTCCTCCTTCGAGAACCCGAGGCCCTTGGAGAGATGTGTCCGGACCACATCGCCGTCCAGGATCTCGACTCGTGTCTCACCTCGGATCCGGAGCTCGTCGGCGACCAGGTTGGCAATCGTCGACTTGCCCGCCGACGGGAGGCCGGTCAACCAGACGGTGAGTCCGGTATCGACCTGGATGGTCATCGTGCAGCCGAGGCCAGGGTCGGAGCGTGGACGTTGGCGCTCCGGTAGGCCTCGGCGAGCAGGGCGGCGACCTCACCGCGGCTGTACTCCGCCGGCGGAAGGACGCCGCTGCTCAGCTGCTCCCTCACGCGCGTGCCGGAAAGCTCCACCCTGGAGGTCGCCGGGTGCGGACACGTCTTCGAGGTCGCCATCTGACCGCACTCGGTGCAGAAGAAGGCGTTCTCGAATGGCACCGGCGTGATACCGAGCTCCTGCCGCCCGAGCGATAGCAAGAGTCGCTGCGCCGCCATCGGGTCGTAGTAGGTGCCGACCCCGGCATGGTCACGCCCGACGATGAAGTGGCTCGCGCCGTAGTTCGCACGCACAAGCGCATGGAAGACGGCCTCGCGGGGCCCCGCGTATCGCATCGGAGCCGGAAACAGAGCGAGCAGCACCCGACCCGCCGGGTAGTACTTCTCGATCAGCACCTCGTAGCAGCGGAGCCGCACCTCGGCGGGAACGTCGTCTCGCTTCGTCTCGCCGACGAGCGGATGGATGAGGAGGCCGTCGACGCTCTCCATGGCCACCTTCGTGAGGTACTCATGCGCGCGATGTATCGGATTGCGCGTTTGAAAGGCCACCACCGTCTTCCAGCCGCGATCGGCGATGGCCCGTTTGACATCCGCCGGCGCGGATGGCCGGGTGTCGAATGGAGGCTGAAGCTGCAGGCGGTTCCTGAACAGAACCTCGACCCTGCCGCCCAGGCGCCACGCGCCGGCGGCAAGCACCTGGGCCACACCCGGATGGGCTGGGTCGTCGGTGCCGTACACCCCGGTGGCTTCCTCGAGCGGATGCACGCGGTAGACCTCGACGTCCCGCACGAATCCGACGAAACGACCCTCGGGGTTCAGGAGCTCGACTTCACCCGTGCGGCGAAGCTCGGCGACCATGCGCTCAGGCGGCGCAAGCGCGATCGGGATCGGCCAGAGCCTGCCACTCGTCAGGCGCATGTTCTCGACCACGCCGAGGTAGTCGTCGCGGCGCAGAAACCCGTCCAGCGGAGCGTATGCGTCCCAGGCGAGCATCCGAAGATCGCTCAGCTCGTGAGGGGCCAGAGTGATCGCAGCCATCTACCGACACGGGACGATAGGCAGATTCCCCGCGGTGTTGAATAGGCGCGGTCGAGCGCCGACGTGGGCTCTTGTCCCACACGCCACTCCCCCCGACTCATTGTCTTTTCGGCCGCCTCCGGCAACAGTTCGCACATGGAATTCCTGCTGCATCACCTGCTCGAGTCGGCGGCAGAAAGGCGCCCCGGGGAGCCAGCTGTGGTCGATCGAGCTCGCACCCTGACCTATGACGAGCTCGAGACAGAGTCGAACAGGCTTGCCCGGTTGCTCATGGATCAGGGGGTAAGGCCCGGCGACCGCGTGGGCCTTTTCCTCGACAAATCCATCGAGTCGATCATCGCCATCTACGCCGTCCTCAAGGGCGGAGGGATCTATGTCCCGCTCGATCCGCAGGCGCCGATCGGTCGAGTTGCCTACGTGACGGGCAACTGCGGGATCGAATGGCTGCTGACGGGCAAGGAGAAGGCCGGCTCCTGGGCCGAGCTCGCGCGGCAGGCGCCACAGGTGAAAGGATTCGTCGTCCTCAACGGGGAGGACCGGTTCGGGGAGCACGCCGGAGGCAAGGTGGTGCTTGACCGTGGAGCGATCGAGGCGCAGGTTGGCGCTCGACCGGCGGTCGCCAGGATCGGCTTCGACCCGGCCTACATCCTCTATACGTCGGGCTCGACCGGAAACCCGAAGGGCGTGACCCTGACGCACCGGAACGCCATGTCGTTCGTGGACTGGGGTGTTGACGAGTATGGAGTCACTGCCGCCGACCGCCTTTCCAACCACGCGCCGCTGCACTTCGACCTCTCGATCTTCGACATCTTCGCCGCGGCCAGGGCTGGAGGAACGCTGGTGCTCGTTCCGCCCGAGATCTCGGTCTTTCCGATCGAGGTCGCTCGCTTCATCGAGCGAAGCCAGATCACCGTCTGGTACTCGGTGCCTTCGTTGCTGAGCAGAATGAGCGAGAAAGCCAACCTCCACCCTGGCTCGTTACCCCGCCTGCGGACGATTCTCTTCGCCGGCGAGGTGTTTCCGGTGAAGTACCTGCGCAAGCTGATGCTGCAGCTGCCGCATGTTCGCTTCAGCAACCTGTACGGCCCCACGGAGACGAATGTCTGCACCTGGTACGACGTCTCGGAGCCGCCCGACGAGGTTGACGGTCCGATTCCGATCGGGCGGGCGATCGCCGACATCGAGGTGTTCGCTCTCAAGGACGACGGAACCTCAGCCCTGGCAGGCGAGGTGGGCGAGCTGATCGTGCGTGGTCCGACGGTCATGCAGGGCTACTGGAACGACCAGGAGCGCACCGACCGCGGTCTGGTCCCCGATCCCCTCGGAACGCCGCAGAAGGTGTATCGAACAGGGGACCTGGTGCGCCAGGACGACTCAGGCTGCTACCGCCTGCTCGGCCGGCGCGACGCGCAGATCAAGAGCCGCGGCTACCGGATCGAGCTGGGAGAGATCGAGACTGCGCTCTACCGTCATCCGGCGGTCGTGGAGTGCGCGGCGATCGCTGTCCCGGACGAGATGATCACCAACCGGCTGGTGGCCATTGTCGGCCTGAGGTATCCGGTGGATCCGGCGGCCCTTTACCAGTGGTGCGCCGACATCATCCCCCGCTACATGATCCCGGAGACGTTTGAGGCCCACGACTCGCTGCCCAAGACGTCGACCGGGAAGATCGACCGCCAGGCGCTCGCACGCGCATTCGCCGAGCGCACAGCATCTGCCGCCGCCCGAGAAAAGGAGGGTTCATGAATTCGGACATCCGTAAGACGATCCACGACTACGTCAGCAGCGAGCTGATGCACGACCTGCCCGGTCTCGTGCTCACCGACGAGACCGACCTGCTCTCCGCACACATCATCGACTCGCTCGGCATCTTCACTCTCGTCACCTTCCTGGAAGAGCGGTTCGGCATCGTCATCGACGCCGACGAGGTCCTCGTGGAGCACTTTGGAACCGTCACCGATGTGGTGAACCTTGTCGAATCCAAGCTCATGGGAGCAGCCGCCCAGACGGCTTGACGTCGTGATTACGGCCACGTCCGCCCGCAAGGGCGCAGCAGGTTTCTCATTCGAGATCACCGAAGAGCAGCGCGCCTTTCGCGACCTCGTCGTGCGGTTTGCCGCCCACGAGCTGCAGGCTCGCGCCGAGCATGACGCGGCCGGGTTCTTCACCCGCCGCACCTGGGAGAAGTGCGCGGAGCTTGGCATCCAGGGCCTGTTGGTGCCGGAGGAGTACGGGGGCGCCGGCGCCGACGTCATGTCGTATGTCATCGCCATGGAGGCGATGGGCTACGGCTGCCACGACAACGGCCTCCTGTTCAGCCTGAACGCCCAGATTCTGTCCTGCCAGCACCCGATCCTGACCTTCGGATCGCCAGAGCAGAAGCGCCGCTACCTTCCAGGCCTCGCCGCGGGCAGGCTGATCGCGGCCCACGGCATGAGCGAGCCCGGATCAGGCTCGGACGCCTTCAGCCTGGCGACCACCGCCACCCCGACAAAGGCCGGATACGTGCTCAACGGCTCGAAGACGTTCGTCACCAACGCCCCGATCGCCGATCTCGTCCTCGTCTTTGCGACCGTCGACCGGTCCAAAGGCTGGGGCGGGCTCTGTGCCTTCCTCGTCGACCGTGACACCCACGGCCTGAGCGTCGGCCAACCCCTGCACAAGATGGGCCTGCAGAGCTCACCGATGGCCGAAGTCTTCTTCGACGACTGCGAGATCCCGGCGAGCGCGATGCTGGGCAAGGTCAGTGGCGGGATGGCGATCTTCAACGCCGGCATGGAGCGGGAGCGCAGCCTGATCCTCGCCTGTGCCCTGGGCACGATGCAGCGCAGCCTCGAGCGCTGCCTCCGGCACGCGCGAGAGAGGCGGCAGTTCGGTCAGCCGATCGGCCGGTTCCAGTCGATCTCCAACCGCATCGTGGAGATGAAGCTTCGACTGGAAACTGCGCGACTACTGCTGTACCGGCTCGCATGGCTCAGCGATCGGGGATGTTCGGTTTCCCTCGACTCGGCGCTGGTCAAGCTGTACCTGAGCGAGGCCTTCCTGGCATCGAGCGAGGACGCGCTGCGAATTCTCGGCGGCTACGGCTACATGGCCGAGTACGAGGTCGAGCGCGACGTCCGCGACGCTTTCGCCGGAGTCCTTTACTCCGGGACGT
This sequence comes from Candidatus Dormiibacterota bacterium, assembly GCA_035280365.1. Lineage (GTDB taxonomy): Bacteria > Chloroflexota > Dormibacteria > Dormibacterales > Dormibacteraceae > 40CM-4-65-16. The sequence continues at coordinate 45,724 of DATEGB010000119.1, forward strand.
CGGACATCCAGCGGAATCTAGCCGCCAGGCACCTCGGAATCTAGCCGCCCCGCGCCCCGGGGCTCCGGTTCAGACCTCGACGAGACCCTTCTTGACCGCGTACAGGACCGCCTGTGAGCGGTCGTAGATCCCGAGCTTTTCGTAGGTGTTGCTGACGTGGTTGCGCACCGTCTTCTCGCTGATCTTGAGGCGGTAGGCGATCTGCTTGTTGGCCATGCCGTTGGCGAGCAGCTTCAGGATCTCGATCTCCCGGCTCGTCAGGCCGTCGTAGAACTCCTTCGGCGTCGTCGTACCGGTCAGCATCTCCAACACCCGGTTGGCCACGGCGCCGGCCATCACGCGCTCGCCGGACATGATGGCCACAATGCTGCTTACGATCGCCTGCGCGGACGAGTCCTTCAAGACGTAACCGCTGGCACCGGCCTTCAGGGCCTGGATCACCTGGCTGTCCGTCTCGAAGGTGGTCAGCATCACGACCTTGATCGCAGGGTCGGCCTCGATGATCTGGCGAGTGGCCTCGATGCCGTCCACGTTCGGCATCTTTAGGTCCATCAGGATGACGTCCGGCTTGAGCTTGGCGCCCAGCTTGACGGCGTCCCGGCCGTCGACCGCCTGGCCGATGACCTCGACCCGCGGGTCTTCGTCAAGGAGCCGGGCAAGCCCGGCCCGGAACAGCGTCTGGTCGTCTGCGATAAGGACGCGAGCGGCTTTAGTTGCAACTGTCATGCGAGTACCTCATTGCCAATAAGAATTTCGGGTGACGGCGAGTCGTCGGCGCGCGGGATCTCGGTGGGGAAGACCGCATTGACGGTGGTGCCAATACCGGGCCCGCTTTCGATCGTCAGCTTGCCTCCGAGCAGCAAGGCGCGTTCGCGCATGCCCAGGGTGCCGAGCCCGACCGGTCGTGAGACATCAGTGTCGACGCCGCGGCCGTCGTCTCTGACGACGATGCTCAAGTGTCCCGGGGAGGGGACGTCGAGCTTGATGACCGCGTGCTGGGCTGCGCTGTGCATTCGGATGTTGGCGAGCGCCTCCTCGACGATTCTGTAGAGGTTCAACTCCACATGCGGCGCAAGGCCGTGTGGCCAGCGCGGACTCTCGGCCACCTCGACGTCGATCCCTGTCTGCGCGGTGAAGCGGTCCGCAAGGGCCTGGATCGACTTCGGCAGGTCGGTTTCGAGCATCGTCTCGCCACGAAGCTCGTGTAGCAGCTGGCGCAGACTCTGGAGGACCTGCCGGGTTGAAGTCTGCACCTTGTCTAGGTACTCGACGACGTCGGTCCAGCCGACCTCCTCGGCCTTGAAGTTCTCGACGTCGACCAGCATGCCTGTAAGCGTTTGCGCCACCCGGTCATGGAGCTCGCGTGCGACAAGGCGCTTGACTTCCTTCTCGATGACCGTCGCGTCTTGAGCGCGATGCGTCCGCGCGCGAGACAGCGCTGTCTCAGCCACTTTTCGTCATCCCCTCCCCGGGATGTGGCCGTCTTGATGACGCCGCCCCTCTCCCTTCGGGGCTCGCGTGACCGGGCATGGGTCAACGGCTACGGGCGTGAGCGTAAGGGCCTATAACCAGGTGGTCAATGGTCAGAATTGACCATTTCTTTACCTTTCTTGCCCATGAATTGCTTAAGCCCGAGTCTTAAGCGACGCCGCGGCTCGGATCGGGACTCGAGTTCCGGCCATCCTGGTGCGGCGTCCGTTGCGCGGCCAGGGCATGCGCAACCGCCTGGGCCCGAGTCCGCACCCGAAGCTTCTTGAAGACGTGCTGCACGTGCTTGTTCACCGTCGTAGTCGAGACGTGCAGGCGACTGGCGATCTCTCGGTTGCTGTGCCCCCGGCAAAGTTCCTCCAGCACCTCGCGCTCACGCCTGGAAAGACCCTGCGTCTCCGCCCACGAAGCGCCGTGGCCGCGGCCCGGCCGACGGAAGTCGGTCTCCTCGACGGCTTCAGGATGGGCCGCGAGGCGCCGGATCGACGCCACCATGTCGCTGATGGCGATGTCCTTGCCGATATAACCTGTCGCGCCGGCGGTGCGCGCCGCCGCCGCTGCCTCCCACTCGAGGGCCGCGGAGAGCACGATGACCCTCACCTGCCGGTGCCTCTCTCTGATCAGGCGGGTCGCCGCCAGGGCATCTTCGTCGGGGCCAAGGTCGAGGTCCATCAGCACGATGTCGACGCTGCCCGTCGGAACGCGCCGCATCGCTTCGGAGGCGCGGGCCGTTTCCCACACGACTTCCACGTCCGGTTCTCGCTCCAGGCTGCGACGAAGCCCGAAACGAAAAACCGGATGGTCGTCGACGATGCCGACCCGGATCAACCCTTCCCTGCCCAGATTTGTCCACACCAGGCCCCACCCGGTCGACCGCAGGCATGCAAATTTACGCCACGCCGGGCGCTATGTCGAGTTAAATCTCGACTTTTCGCTCTGTTTTCCCGCGGAGGAACCAAGGGCTAGGGGACGTCAGAGGGTGCTGTGGTTGCCTTCCTTCGTCGGGACCACCTGGTCGAGCGAGACCTTCAGCCGGTGGACGGCTTCGGCCGGCAGCGGCGCATCCTCGACCCACGTAAAGAACGCGTCGGCGATCCGGCGCCACACCGCGACCTGGCGCGCCATGCTCCGGTTCCAGTAGACCTTCGACCACAGCGCTGCCGTCAACCAGCCGGCGACCATGCAGCAGAACGCCCCGGTGCCGACTTGCAGCCAGTCGGTCCAGCTCGTAGGTCCCAGGTCGGCGAGCACGAACACGCCGAGACCGAGGTTGGCGAAGATGCCGAGCGGCAGCCAGACCTTGTAAAACGCCCGCGCTCGCGAGCTCGGTTCGGGCTCGGTTTCGGTCGCGGCGGCCCGGGCGGCTTGATCCTGCATCGACGCGAGGATCGCACGCCGGAAGACGCCTTCCAATGAGACGAATGTCCCGAGCCTGCGACCAGAGCGTCTACCCGATCGTGTTGCCAGGGCAACCATTTAGGCCGGCCGAACGTGAGCGCGATGGTCGGGGCATTCGACGGCCGGCGCGGGCTGCTTGGCTTTACAGAGGGGCGGACTGAAGGCTTTAGAGCACACGGAATATGCCGTCCAGACCGGCCACGGCCCGAAGTTTTTCCAAGCATGTCCCTGATTCGAGCAAGACAGCAGAGTCTGCCCCCTCGTTCGGGCATACTGCGGCGGCGCGGGGCCGACCACAGCCGACAGCCAGTCCCGAGCTTGGCCGAATTGGTGTCTCGGGGCTAGGACTACGTTCCCATTACTGATTTAGCCCGCCGTTAATAGAGTTCGGCTCGTGGTCGTGGTGCCGGCGCCGGTCGCAAGGACACCGTCCGCCGAGCAGCGCGGACCGCTGCAAGCGCTGATAGTCGACCGCCAACCTCTTTTTGTCGACGCTCTTGGCAGTCTTCTGGCCGGTCCGCCACTCTGCGCGGTGGTCCGCGCCGCCAATCGCGCCGATCGGGCGTTGGAGATCGTGCAGCGCGATGGTGTGCAGGTGGTGTTCTGTGATGTCGGCGCTGATCCAACCTCCAGCCGCGAGCTCGCCGAAGCCCTCGGAGCTCTCGATCCACCCGTGCCGACGATCTTGCTGGGTGACGAGGACGAGTTCGACCGGCTCGCGGCAGCCCTGGCTGCCGGGGTGGCAGGGGTGTTCACGAAGGATTCATCGTTCGACGAATTCATCGTTGGGGTGGACACCGTGCTGTCCGGGCATCGCGCCGTCGGTGACAGTCTCATGACACATCTCATAGCGAGGAGCACACAGTCGACTTCGAAACACGCACGCTCAGCGGGAGCCGGACAGCTTTCGCCGACCGAGCTAGAGATACTGGCGATGATCGGCGGCGCGGAGTCGATCCCCGCCATCGCCGCCAGCCGGGGCATCAGCCACAAGACCGTACGCAACCATCTGGCCAAGATCTACCGCAAGCTCGAGCTGCATGGCCGAACCGAGGCGATGCTATGGGCCGCGCGCATGGGTCTCACCGGAACCCTAGGCCAATGAGGCCGGCTTGAGCCAGCCGGGATGGTGGCCCGAGCTGTCTGGGACAAACTACTCAGGGTGGGGCGTAACTCCCATTCTTATCGGAGCCTGCCGCGGCGAACATCTTGCCCGTGGCGGCAAACGCTGAGGTCGCGAGCAGCGCTCCGTCCCCGTCGGATCTTCGGCTCGGGGAGGTCCTGCTCGCTGAAGGCTTCATCGACGAACGTCAGCTGGCGCACGCCCTCGAAGCACAGCGTTCGACTGCGGCTCCACTGGGCCTCATCCTCGTCAACCAGGGAGTCATCCAGGAAGACCGGCTGACCGCCGTACTGAGCTCCCACCTGGGCGTTCCAGTCGCGGACTTCCGTCACATCGAAGTTGATGCAGAGGTCGCCCGGCTCGTGCCAGCCGACTTCGCACGGCGCAATCATGTCCTGCCTGTAGGTCGCGATAACGGTCACATCGCGATCGCCATGAGCGATCCGAACAACCTCCCACTGCTCAACGACCTGAGGTTGATCACCGGGCTCCCGATCACGCCGTACGTCGCCGGTCGCTCGGACATCCTGGCCAACCTGACGCGCATCCACAACATGACGCCACGGCTCACCGAAGCCGCGCGCACGCTGGAAGAGTCGCGACCTCAGATCGGACTCGAGCGGGCCATCACCCTCGAGCTCGGTGAGGTCACCGCAGCTTCGCCCGCGGTCGAGATTGTCAACATGCTCATCACCCAGGGCTTGCGTGACCGCGCTTCGGACATCCACATCGAGCCCCAGAAGGATTTCCTGCGCGTCCGGTTCCGCATCGACGGCGTTCTCCACGACATGGCTCATCTCCCAAGCGCCACCGGGGCCGCCCTGTCCTCGCGCGTCAAGATCATGGCCGGGATGAACATCGTCGAGCGAAGACGAGCACAGGACGGTCAGATCAGCGTGAACGTCGACGCCCGCGAGCTGGACGTCCGGGTCGCCACCATGGAGACCGTGTGGGGCGAGAAGCTCACGATGCGCCTCCTCGACCGCGGCCGGTCGCTGATCACGCTGCCTCAGCTCGGGTTCTCGCAGGCCGCGTACGCGGACTACCGCAGAATGCTGCACTCACCGTACGGGATGATGCTCGTCTCCGGACCAACGGGCAGCGGCAAGACGACCACCCTCTACGCGTCGATTCACGAGCTGGACCGCCAGGTCCGCAACATCATGACCATCGAAGACCCGGTCGAATATGTCTTCGACGACATCAACCAGAGTCAGATCAACAAGCTCGCGGACATCAGCTTCGCGAACGGCCTACGGGCGATCCTGCGCCAGGACCCGGACATCATCCTGGTCGGTGAGATTCGTGACCGGGAGACCGCGGAGATCGCCGTCCAGTCGGCGCTGACCGGTCACCTGGTGCTCTCGTCGCTCCACGCGACGGACGCGGTCGGAGCCCTGATCCGCTTTATCGACATGGGAATTGAAGGCTTCCTCATCGCGTCGTCGGTCATCGCGATTGTCGCCCAGCGCCTGGTTCGGAAGGTGTGCGACGGCTGCCGCATCGCGTACGCGCCGACCAACGAGGACATCAGCATGGCCGCCTCTATCGGCTTCAGGGCTCCAGAGCGGCTTTATCGAGGCGAGGGCTGCAGCCGCTGCAACATGACTGGGTACTACGACCGCATCGGCGTCTTCGAGGTCTTGCTAATGACGGACGAGTTGAAGCGCCTGGTTATCGCCAAGGCAAGCCACAAGGACATCCTGGCGGCGGCGATCTCGGGCGGCATGGTGCCGCTGCGCACCGACGCGTGGGAGAAGGTCGCCGCAGGCGTGACCACGGTGCCCGAGGTGATGCGCAACGTCTACATCATCTAGCCGGAGGTAGCGCCCATTCCTCGCTTTGCCTACCGAGCCTATGCCCCCGGGGGGAACCTCGAGGAGAAGGTCGCTGTCGGCGACAACGCAGGCGTGGTTCAGCGCAAGCTGGCCTCGCGCGGATTCCGCGTCGTGTCGGTGCGGCCGGCGCGAAGCGGCTGGCGGGCCGTCTACCGTTCGCTGCCGACATTCTTCAAGGTCGGCACCAGCGACCTCATCCTGTTCTCTCGTCAGCTCTCGACCTTCATCCGGGTCGGCGTCCCGATCACGGACGCGATCAAGCTGCTTCAGGGCTCTTCCGGCTCAGGGATGTTCCGCGCCGCCCTTGCGGACATCTGTGACGATCTCGACGCCGGCGAGGCGCTCTCGACCGCCATCTCACACCATCCGCAGGTCTTCAACGAGCTGTACGTCGACATGGTGCGGGCGGCCGAGTACAGCGGAACACTCGACCGAGTTCTTGGACAGATCGCTGCCTACCTGCAGCGCCAGGACAGCGCGATCAAGAAGCTGCGGACGGCGATGATCTATCCGGCCATCATCCTTTTGCTAGCGGTGGCGGTCTGCACGATCTTGATCGTGTTCGTGCTTCCCAACTTCGTGGCGATGTTCAACGAGTTTCACGCCACGCTCCCGCTTCCCACGAAAATCCTGCTTGCAATCGGAGTCTTCGCCCAGAAGTGGCGGCTCCAGATCTTGATCGGACTGCTCGTCGTCATTGCCGGGGTCGCACTCTTTTTTTCGAGCAGGATCGGTCGGGTCTTCACCGACTACGCCGTGCTGCGACTTCCGGTAGTCGGCAGCATTGTCACCTACAGCATCATCGAGCGGTTCACGCGCACGCTGGCGACGATGCTGCGCGCCGGCATCCCGATCAGCGAAACGTTCGACGTCGCCAGCGCCGCGGCCGGCAACACCAGGTACAAACGCGCGCTTGCGTCAGTCAAGCAGCGGATGGTAACTGGCGACGGCTTCTCCGGCCCGCTGTCGGCGACGGGACTGTTCGCGCCGATGATGATCCGCATGGTCCGGGTCGGCGAGGAGACCGGGACGCTCGACAACAGCCTCGAGCAGATCGCCGATTTCCTCAGCGAGGAGATGGATTTCAAGGTCAGAAACATGATCGCGCTGATCGAACCCAGCATGGTCATCGCAGTCGGGGCGGCCGTCGGCTTCGTGGCCGTGTCGGTCGTTCTGCCCATGTACGGCCTGCTCAAGTCGGTGCACTGAATGCTGGAGCGGTTTTACAGGGACCGCCGCAGAGCCCAGGCCGGGACGACGCTCGTCGAGCTGCTCGTCAGCATGACGATCATCGCGCTGGCATTGACGCTCATCGTCGGCACGCTGAGCACCGGTTTGCTGAACGCCACACTGGCGAAACGCGATACGGCTGCTCAGGCCGTGTTGCGGTACGAGATGGACGAGCTCCAGGCGACCCCGTTCAGCGGTTCGCCCGTCGCCTATTCCGAGTGCTTCGCGACCGAGAGCACGGCACCCCCGGCAGCGATCGCCTACCAGGCCGCGTGCCCCGATCCTTCCTTCAGCCTCAGGGCCGATGTTTCGCCTTCGGCTGGGCCGACCGCGACCAGCCAGACCTGGACGATCTCCGTAATCGCAACCGGGACTGGCGCGAGCGCGGCGCCAACGGTCCAGGTGATCAAGGTCAACCGATGAGAAAGAAGGCGCTTCGGTATGCGCGGAGCCAATCCGGCTACACGCTGGTCGAGGTAATCATCGCCTCCGCGATTGGGGCCATACTCATGGTCGGCCTGACGTCGGTCGTCTTCACTTCGGTCCGCGCCATCGACACCGCAAGCAGCCGCGTCGAGGCAAGCAGCCAGATCAGGTCTTTCGCGTCCTACGCCTATGACGATTTCGCGCGTAGCGGCTTGCCGCAAGGATGTCCCGCCCCTCCCTCGGGGACGTGTGTGTCGCTGACCGGGCTCGGTGCGAGCAACTCGGTTCCGCCGGCGATCGCCACTCACACGGTCACTTACACGTGGGACGGTGCGGACTTCCTTGACCGGCAGGTCGACGGTGGGTCCGCCCACCATGTTGCTAGCGGCGTTACCGCCTTTACATGGAGCATCGCCGGCGGAGCCTCGCGCCAGACCTGCATCGTCCAGATCACCGTGACCGTAGGGGCGTACTCGGAGACTCAGGCGCTCCAGTTCTATCCCCAGGCGCAATGACGCGGCTCAAGCTCTTCCTCCGCGACCGCGATCGCGCTCAGCGCGGAAGTGTCCTGAGCGGCGTGCTGATCATTACAGCCTTCATCGCGATCCTGTCGGGCGCCCTCATGACCTCGCTCAGCGCCAACTTCATCGTGGCCCACGACCTGATCACGAGGACGGTCAACGAGGCGACGATCCATTCCTCCCTGGAGCTGGCGATCGACAGGGTCCAGAATACCCAGCTCACGAGCGCCTGTCCGAACCTCTCCCCGGCACCAACGCTGAACGGCTTGAACACCTCGGTGACATACCTCAGTTGCGCGCTGGTTACGGACAGCTCCCCAGCTGCCATCCCGATCGCCGGTGCGTCCCCGGTGGCCCTTGACGGCACCTACTTCTCGCTTCCCGGTGTGCTGCCCGGATCCGGCAACGAGTACCTCGCGGTCGACTCCAACGGAACGCTGTACGGGTACACATTCGGAGCGGCGGCGGCGGCCTGGCAATTCGGGGTGGGAGGCATGCCGACGGCGCCGCCGACGCCGATGGCCGCGGGGTATGGAGAGATCGCCGACCTCGTTCCGGAGCGCGACGCCAGCGGCAACTACGGGGTGGCCGTCATCGAGGAAACGACGCCGGGCCAGCCGTCGCTCAAATGCACCATGGCCACCGGCCCCAACGCGAAAGTGGCGGCGTCCCCCGCCGCGAGCCGCAATCCCAGCGGCGTCGCGTACTTCGGCGACCAGGGCGGAACGCTCTACGCGTACGACGCCTCCGCGAGAGGCAGCTGCGGCCAGCTCGGTAGCTCCTCGGCGGGCGATCCTATCGTCGCCGGGCCGGTCGTCTTCCCCGGCTCGACCGCGCACAACGATCGCCTTTTCGTGGTCACGGCCGACACAACCTCGAGCGCGCTGGTCGAGTATCGCTACAGCGGCAACACCAGGTCCTTGACGCGGGTGGCAAGCCTGGACCTGCCGGCGCCGAGCGCAGTGGGACTCGACGTGGACTCGACCAGCCTTCCGGCGCGCATCGCGATCACGTTCGCCAACGGCACTGTCGCGATCGTTCAGGTCTCGACTTCATCCAGCATGGCGATTCTTGGCACCACAGTCGCGGCGACAAGCCTCGCCAAGCCGCCGACGTGGTGCCTCACCTGCCGGGGCGGAAATGGCGCGATCGGGGTCGGGGGGCCCGGTGGAGTGTTCGTCTATGACACGAGGTTGAACCTGCACATGTCCCTCAACGGTGTTTCGATTGCGACGTCGCCGACGCCTGACGCAGGCGGTGACTGGTTTGCCGGAGGCAGTAACGGGGCCCTCTACGAGCTCAACGCCACGACCCTGATCGCCTCCCATGTATTTCCCGTAGGTTCCGGTGCGATCACCAGCACGCCCGTGGTGAACCCGTGCCCCCAGGGCCTGTGCGTGTACTTCGGCGCGAGCGGTTCGAACGCTTTCCTCATACCCCTCGACCAGAGGGACGTGACGGTGTCGGCATGCATCTTCACCCAGGGCTCGTGCGCCTCTGGCACCCCCCGCTTGTGGGCCCACGTCGCAGTCGGCGCCGCCGGTAACGCCCAGGCGGTTCGCGTGTTGGGCTTCTCGTACTATTCCCCGTGATTCCTTGCCCGCCCAGACGCCCCGGCTCGCTGTCGACCTGTCCGGCATGCTGCTTCGGGTCGTTGATGGTGCGCTTGGAGCACCAATGCGCTGCGGCACGGGCGGCACGCCGCCAGGCGCTCTGGTCGACGGCAGAATCGCCGACGTCGGCGGTGTCGCCGGCTCCCTGCGTCAGCTTCTCGCCAGGGTAGAGATCCGCGAGACGCGAGCCCTTGTCGCGGTGAGCGACGCGCTGGCGACGTTCCGGGTGCTCAGGTTTCCCCAGCCGGCAACCGACGACGTGGTCCAGTCGGCGGTGCAGCGCCAGATGCCAGGCAGCTCAGAGCGCATGGCGTCGCACTGGACCGATGTGCACAACGACGGGGCTGGTCGGGTGGTCTACGCGGTTGCCTGGGACCGCGACCTCGTCAAGCGCGCGGCGGACGCTGCGCGGGGCGCTGGTCTCGATCCCGTTTCGGTTGAGCTCAAGTCGGCTTGCATAGCACGGGCGGTGAACGAACCGTCCTGCGTGGTCGTTGACATGTCAGGGAACCCGATGGAGGTCGTCGTCGTCCGCGACCACCTGCCCGAGTTGTGGCATAGCTTCGAGGTGAAGACGCCAGTCGGTGAAGACCTTGTCGACGAGGTTGGCGGGCCGCTTCGCCAGGTGCTGCGCTACTACGCCGGACGGCGTGATGCAGCGCTGAACCCGAGTGCGCGCATTTTGATTGCGGGTGACCAGGTCCTGTCGGGCCGGGCGCTCCTGACGCTATCGCACATGCTGGGCCATCCAGTCGAACCCCTGCCATTGCCTCCGCGTGTTCCCGAGGACCTCAGGCACGGCACCTTCTTGACCTGTCTTGGGCTCCTGATGCGGCGCGAGCCATGAAGCAGCGACGGCCAGAGCGGGTGGAGCGAAGGCGAGCCCTGGCCGAGGTCAACCTGATCGCGGAGGGCCGCAAGGCCAAGGCGCCACGGCGCGGATGTCTGCCGCTGACGATCCTCGTCATGACCTTCTGGCCTTGCCTCATGGTCGCGCTGGGACTGCACACAGCCTGATCTGTCCGCCGCCCAACGGCGTCCGGGACGGGCGCCCAACGGCCTGGGTCATTCCCTCTATTCAGGTGTCGGGAAGCAGTCCATAGATTGTCCGCAGTTACTGAAATTTCGGCCATGCGTGCGCCGCCACCGTGCGCCGAGAAGGAGCGAATGTATGCGCGCCGGCCTTTACGGGTGGTTCAACACCAATCTTCGCGGCCGCAAAGGCCAGCAGGGCTTCACCCTCATCGAACTCCTCGTCGTGGTCACCATCCTCGGCATCCTGGCCGCGATCGTCACCCTGAGCCTGGTCGGCTTGACGACCAACGCGAATGTCAACGCCTGTAACCAGGAATACAAGACGGTTCAAGCCGCGCTAGACGCGTACATGGCGAACAACAACCTGGATACGCTTCCGAACCCCCAGCTGACGCCGACGCATGACATGACCGGTCTCAACGGCGGCACGGTACCGCTTTTCAACGCGAATCCGTCGGCAACCTCGCCGAACTACACCCGCAACGGAACGACACAGTTCTTCTACACGTGGGACACGCACGCGAAGATCACAAATATCTCGACCGACACCGATCCGCTTCACGTTCTCACTGGCTGCGTCGTCAGGTAACGTCGTCGGTGATGGGGAGGGGCGCTGCGCCGAGCAGCGCCCTTTCATTTGTGATGGCCGAAAGTGATGTCTGACGCCGTCCCGTTTGTCATGGCCTACGTGATCCTGCTCGGCACGATGTTGGGCAGCTTCGTCAACCTCGCCAGTGATCGCCTGCCGCGCGGCGAGTCGCTTGTCACGCCTCGATCCCACTGCCGGAGCTGTGGCCGAGTCCTCAACGTCGTCGACCTCCTTCCTGTCCTCGGCTATGTGATCCGGCGCGGCCGCTGTGCCACCTGCGGAACGCCGATCGGCCTCTCGGCGCCGATCGTCGAAGCCGTCTGCGGCGCATGCGTGGCGGTGCCGGTCCTCTGGCTTGGCCCGTGGCCCGGCGGGCCTGTCGGCCTGCTGCTCGTCGGGATCTATGGCTCGGGCGTGGTCGCGCGAGCGATGTCCAGAGCTAGGCCTGAATCTCCGCCGGATACAGGGAGTGGCTTCGCGCGTCGCGCTCGGTGATCATCCCAGCCCGGAGTAGCTGGCTGAGCGACCTCTCGAGGGTCTGTGACCCTTCACGAAGGCCGGTCTGAAGAACGCTCCGAATCTGGTCGACCTTGCCCTCTTTGATCATCGACCGGACGGCGACATTGGCGACGAGCACCTCGAACGCTGCAACCCGACCGCCGCCGACAGCCCGCACAAGCTGCTGATAGATCACGCCGGCGAGGCAGCCGGCGAGCTGGACTCGAATCTGCTGCTGCTGCGCGCCGGTGTAGCTGTCGATGATGCGGTTGATCGCCTGCGGTGCGTCGTTGGTGTGCAGAGTGGCGAAGACGAGATGGCCGGTCTCGGCGATCGTGAGCGCCGCCGACATTGTGTCCAGGTCGCGCATCTCCCCGATGAGGACCACATCAGGGTCCTCACGGAAGACGCTGCGCAACCCCTCGGCGAAGGTCGGCGTGTCGTCGCCCACCTGACGCTGGTCGATGATCGACAGCCGGTGCTTGTGGATGTACTCGATCGGGTCCTCGAGCGTAACGATGTGCTGCGGACGAGTCTTGTTGATGTAATCGAGCATGGCGGCCAGGGTCGTCGACTTGCCCGATCCGGTCGGACCCGTCACCAGGATCAAGCCCTGGCGGCGCTCGAGCAGCCGGTGCACGGACTCCGGCATCCCGAGCAGCTCGAAGCCGGGTATCTCCAGCGGCAGGATGCGGAACGCGGCTGCCAGTGAGTCGCGCTGGTAGTACGCGTTGGCTCGGATCCGCACCCTGTCGTGCCATGTGAAGGCGAAGTCGACCTGGCGGTGCTCTTGCAGCTTTCGCCAGTCGTCGGGATTGAGAATGTCCCGGATGAGCCTGTCCGTGTCTTCGGGCGTGAGCACCGACTCCTTAGGGTCGAGCAGCTCGAGCTGTCCGTCTTTGCGGACCCGCGGAGGGCTGCCACAGCTCAGCAGGAGGTCTGAAGCCTGGATCCCGGTCAGTCGCGCGAAGGCTTCGTCGAGGCTTCTCACGTGGGCCAAATGTACCGGCGACCCGGGGCGCGCTCCAAGGTTCGGTCTCGGACCAGTCTGGCCGACCTGTCCCGCAAGCCAGGCCGGCTGTCCCGTCCTCGAGGGCCGCCGGCCAAGCGGCTTTGTCCCGCGCGAGGTCAGGACGGCCGCCTCATGCATGCGGCAGATGCGCCCCATACGATTGGCCCGCGGTGTCGAGGTGGCCACGATCCTCAGATCGAACTACACGGCGCACGGACAATGGCTGAATCCCCGGCCAAGGTGCCGATTTCCGAGATCATGGAGGCGACTCTTCACCCTCGGCCGGCAGCGCCAGGATTCGCCGTGCCGCCAGGGGAACGCGCGCGACCGCTGGCATTACCGAACTGGTTCGTAGACCGCTGTCGCCAGGCCTTCCTTTCGGTCTCATTTCCGGGCGGACGCCGGGTCATCGGCATTACCAGCGCATTGCCCGGCGAAGGCAAGACCACCGTCGCGCTTGGAATGACCACTGCCGTCGCCATCGATACCGGAGAGCCGACCCTCCTCCTCGAGTGTGACCTCGAGACGCACTCCGACGAGGTGTTGGGTGTGACCGGCGGCTCCGGCCTGGGGGAGTGGCTCGACGGCAACGATCCACTGAGGATCATCCGCATGCCCCCGGTTAGCAACGCCTTTGTAATTCCGGCAGGCGGCGTCCGCCCGGACGCGGCACGCGTCTTCTACAAGCTGAGCCAGGGCGACATGCTTGAGGAGCTGCAGTCGGAGTTTCCGAACATCGTCATCGACCTGCCGGCGGTCTTGAGCGTTTCCTACAGCCCGCTCGCGACAAAGATCGCCGATCGGTTCTTCGTTGTCGCGCGATACGGTGCGACGCGACTCGAAGATCTCGAGGAGGCGATCGCGAGGCTCGGTGCCGAGAGGACGAGCGGCATCATCCTCAACGCTTATGCACCGAAGACGCCGGGATGGCTGCGCCGCCTGCTGTAGTCGTCGAGGGCAACGTGCCGCCGGCAGCAGGCAGGAGCCGGTTCGCTTTCGTGCTCGAGCAGACGCTCGGCCACGTATCCCACGGCCAGAACCTCACCCGAGCTGTCAGGGCTGACCCAAGCATCGAGCCGCTGATCATCCCGATCGAGTACTCCGATCCGACGGGGCTTCAACGCCTTCCCGGGTTGCGGACATGGTCCTGGCGAGCGAGCGAGATGGCACGCGATGCTCTGCGCAGCCGCCTCGCCGACTTCAGACTGGATGCGATTTTCATGCACACACAGGTGGTGAGCCTGCTGGCGGCGGAGATCATGCGGTCGGTGCCGACGGTGATCTCGCTCGATGCCACTCCCGAGGTGTTCGACCGCGAAGGCGACGCGTACGGGCATCATCGCGGTCCCGAACCCCTGGAGTCGATCAAGCGGCGCTTCAGCAGCAGATCGTTTGCTGCGTCTTCCCGTCTGGTGACATGGTGCCGCCTCGCGGCCTATTCGCTCATCTCGGACTACGGGGTACCCGCCGACAAGATCGCCGTCATCCCGCCCGGCGTCAACCTGAGCCTGTTCCGGCCGATCCTTCTTCCGCGCAAGTCCGACCGCATCAGGGTGCTGTTCGTGGGCGGCGACTTCGTCCGCAAGGGCGGGCCTGACCTCCTCGAAGCAGGTCACGCACTGCCCGATAACGTGGACCTCGACATAGTGACGACCTCCGACGAGGTCTTCGTGCCCAGCGGCGTTCGGGCGCGCGTCCACCGCGGCCTCCGCGCGCATTCCGAACGACTGGTGCAGCTCTACCGGTCGGCTGACATCTTCGTACTGCCTTCTCGTGGCGACTGCATGCCGCAGGCGGTCGCCGAAGCGCTCGCATGTGGCCTACCGATCGTGACGACCGCTGTTGGGGCTATACCGGAAATGGTCAGCGACTCGGTGAACGGCTATCTCGTCCGTCCACGAAGCCCCATGGCGCTTGCCGCAGCCATCTCGGCGTTGGCAAACTCGCCGCGACTGAGGCATGAAATGGGTCGGCAGAGCCTCAAGCTTGCCCAGCTCGAGCACGACGCTGCACGCAACAATGCCCGCATTGTGTCGATGATGAAGTCGCTTGCCGCGGCCAGAATCGCCGCTTGATCAACCGGCAGTAACTTCCTCCGAGCTGCGCGACCACAACGTCGCGCCGAGGCGCACGTTGCGGAACACCTCCTCGCTGACCAGGAAGCCGAGGAAGATCAGGAGCAGGCCGAGGAACTCGCCCAGGAAAAACGACCATGTCACCCCGAAGCGGTTCAGGCCGCTCGTCAACCCTGGGATGAACGCCCCGACCGCGATCAAGATCGTCGCCGGGACGCGAGTGTTGAGCCTGCCGAGGACAAGGGCGGTGGCCGCCGAGGGCAGGGATGCGACGAAGTTGGCGACGATCGCCAGCGCCATGTAGGCGGCGGGAAGGACGCGCTTCTTCGGCATGTACACGTAGGCGGAGTACAGGGCGCCGAAGACCAGGACCAGCGCCCCCGCGATGTTCTCGGGTGGCGTGATCACGCGGACGTAGCCAGGAAACGCCGAGCCGACCGGCACGTGGGTGTGCGGGTCGACCGCGAATCCCGGCGCGGAGAGCGACGCGGTGAGCACGACGTAAGCGCCGAGGACCGAGCCGGCGACCAGCACCGCGGCGGCGATGTGCGCGGCCAAGGGCCGGCGCACGGCCGTCGTCAGGATGATCGCGGTCCCGCCGGCAAGCGCGATGGCGAAGACGACGATCGCCGTCGTGGTCGACCCCGGGTAGACCTTGCTGAACAGCAGCGACAGCGCCCCGCCGACGATCACGGTCGCGCCGGCGAAGTAGCCGAACCGGGTCTTGGCGAGCAGGTAGATGGTGCCGAGGCCGAGGTAAGGCGGAACGTAGAGCGCGCCGATCAGATACCACGTGCGGTACAGCGGTTCCGACCATCCAAAGGCGCTGCCGGCAAACTCGGTCCCCGCGCTGATGCCGTACCAGAGCAGGCCGATCGCCCAGACCAGCTGGAAGGCCCGCCGGCGCTGCCACCACTGGTCGAGCACCATGGCGGCGAAGACGAAGCTAAGGACCGACGACATCAGCGGAAGGACCACGTTGACCGCGCTCATGAAAAGGACTCCACCATCGCCACCCTCACCTCGTTCAAAAACCAGGCGACGTTCTTCTCCAGGTCCGCCCGCCCCACTTTCGCCGCGCCAAGCTCGTCCACACTCGCCCTCACGATGCCTTCGAAGAGATGGAATGCCCGCAATGCGTCGCCGGCCCGCAGGCCCGCGTCGCGCGCGAGCTGCGCGTACCGCCCGCCAAGCTCACGGATCTCCGCCGTCCAGTCGCGGTCGACCTCACCGAGGAAAGCCACCAGCACCCGCACCAGCTCCACGCCGAGCTCACGCTGACGCTGCTTGGCCGCGTCGTCGAAGCGGCCGTACCACGCCTCTTCAGCCAAGGTGCCGCGACTCGCCGCGATGCGGGCGTGACCGACCGTCGCGTGCATCAGCAGCGAGAGGTCGGGGTTGGCGTGGGCGCCCAGCTCCTGCACGTCCGCCTCGCTGAACCTGCGGTGGCCGCCAGGAGTCCGATAGGAGCGGATCCTGCCCTTGTCCGCCCACTCGCGCAGCGTCGCGGGGTGGACGGCCAGTCGTTTGGCGGCCGCGTCCAGGGTCAGCCAGGCGGGCATCGCCGAATAGCTTAGGGAATCCTGAGTCGTGGCATGAGTCAGGTGGAGGTTTCTACAGGAAGAAGACGGTTTCGTCCGTGCCCTGGAGGCGGATGTCGAACCTATAAACTTCGCCGTCTCGAGCGGCGATGAGCGTCCGCCGGCGCTCCGGAGGCACCTCCGCCGGCACCTCGTGCTCGTGCCCCGGCAGGTAGAGCCGCGTCTGGAGGTGGCGGAGCAGCCCGCGCGCAAAGACGGTCACGTTGAAGAACGGCGCCTCCGGCGCCGTGAACCGAAACGCCCCCTCCTCGTCGGTGCGGCAGCGGGCGAAAAAGTCGTCGTGGGTGGCCTCGATGAGCGCGTCGCCGACGGGGTCACCCTTGCCGTCCAGGACCTGACCCTCGACCCTGACCTCGCCGCCGCCGTCGACCGGCGGCAGGCCAAAGCCGAAAAACGGTCCGGCGGTCTGCGACGGAGTCGGCGTCACGCCCCGAACGGGGTCGGGGCGCGGCCGCGCAGGACGACGTCCCACCGGTAGCCCAGGGCCCACTCCGGGATCGTCGTCGCGAGGTCGAACTTCGAGACGAGCAGCTCGCGGCCGCGTGGGTCGGCGATGGAGCCCAGGATCGGGTCGAGGCCGAGAAGCGGGTCGCCCGGGAAGTACATCTGCGTCACCAGCCTGCTCGCCAGCGAGGGGCCGAAGAACGAGAAGTGGACGTGCGCCGGCCGCCAGGCGTTCTGGTGATTGCGCCACGGATACGCGCCCGGCTTGACGGTCACGAATCGGTACATGCCGTCGCCGTCGGTCAGGCAGCGGCCCGCGCCCGTGAAGTTGGGGTCCAGCGGGGCGGGATGGTCGTCGGCGGGATCGACGTAGCGTCCGGCCGCGTTCGCCTGCCAGATCTCGACGAGCGTCTCCCGCACCGGCCGTCCGTCCGAGTCGGTGACCCGGCCCGTCAGCACGATGCGCTCGCCGAGCGGCTCCCCCGAGTGCCGGCGCGTGAGGTCGGCGTCCTCCGCCTGCACCGGGATGCGGCCGAAGGCCGGCCCCCGCGCGCGGTGGAACCACTCGTCGGGCAATCGCACCGGCGGCTGGCGCGGCGCGCGCAGCTCCGTCGCGCGGTAGGCGGGATGCAGGTAGGGCGGCTCGAAGTCGAGGTCGGTCACGGGCCCTTGACGGGCATTATGGACCCGCTCAAACTCTGATCGTCGGTACACGGAGCATTTGCTCCGGTCGCGTTCATAAGAGGAGGAGTCACGTGTCCCTCACCCGGCGCGAGATGCTCAAGACCACTGGCCTCGTCCTCGGCGGATTGGCGGTCCCCGGAGTCCTCGAGTCGTGCCTGTCGTCGTCCTCCTCGACCTCTTCCGGCACGATCAAGATCGGCTACGTCAGCCCGATCACCGGCCCCGCGTCGGGCTTTGGCGAGCCGGACGCTTACGTCATCGGCCTGGCCCGGGAGGCCTTCAAGAAGGGGCTGAGTATCGGCGGCAACAGCTACTCGGTCGAGATCGTCTCCCGCGACGGACAGTCGACGCCGTCGGTCGGTGCGCAGGTCGCCAACGACCTGATCGCGAACCAGAAGGTCGACCTCATGCTGGCGACCTCGACGCCGGAGACCGTCAACCCCGTGTCCGACGCGTGTGAGGCGGCAGGCGTGCCGTGCGTCTCCACGGTCGTGCCCTGGGAAGCGTGGTACCTGGGCCGCGGCGCCAAGCCCGGCCAGCCGTCGCCTTTCAAGTGGACGTTCCACTACTGCTTCGGCGTGGCGCAGTTCTTCCTCGCCTACACGCACTTGTGGCCCCAGGTGGCGACCAACAAGAAGGTCGGGGTGATGTATCCCAACGACGCGGACGGCAACGCGATCCGCGGCGCGCTCGCGCCGCTGCTCAAGAACGCCGGCTACACGATCGTCGACCCGGGTCCGTACGAGGACGGCACCAACGACTACACGGCGCAGATCCAGCGGTTCATCCGTGAGGACTGCCAGATCTTCAACACGTTCCCGATCCCGCCCGACTTCGCGACCTTCTGGCGCCAGGCGGCGCAGCAGGGCTACACGAAGCACGTGAAGATCGGCCAGATCGCCAAGACCGGCCTGTTTCCGTCCCAGGTCACGGCGCTCGGCGCCATCGGCAACGGCCTCGCCTCGGGCGTGTACTGGGCGCCGACGTGGCCGTACAAGTCGTCCCTGACCGGCAAGACCAGCAAGCAGCTCGGCGACGGCTATGAGTCGTCGACCCAGAAGCAGTGGAACCAGCAGCTGGGCGCGAGCATGTCGATGTTCGACGTGGCCGCGGCGGTCCTCAACGCGAGCGGCAACCCGAAGGACAAGGCGAAGGTCCGCGACGCTATGAAGTCGCTGAAGGTCGAGACGCCGGTCGGCAACCTCGACTGGTCGCAGCCGGTCACGTTCGCGGGCACGCCGGTGCCGAACGTCGTGTCGACGCCGATCATCGGCGGCCAGTGGAAGAACAGCATCTCCAGGTGGCCGATCGACTTCGTCATCTGCGAGAACTCCTCCGACCGCAACGTGCCGATCGCCTCGACCCTGCAGCCCTACACCGGCAGCTAGCGCGTGGAGGCGGCGGTCCTCGCCGCGGCCGACGTCCGCAAGCGATTCGGCGCGCTGGCCGTGCTCGACGGCGTCAGCCTCGAGCTGCGCAAGGGCGAGGTCGTCGGCGTCGTCGGGCCGAACGGGGCGGGGAAGACGACCCTACTCAACGTGCTGGCCGGCGCCATCCCGCCCGACTCCGGGAGCATCGTCTTCGACGGCCGCGACGTCACGCCACGAGGCGCGGCCGACCGCTGCAGGATGGGCATCGCGCGCACGCACCAGGTGCCGCGCCCGTTCGTGGGCATGACGGTCTTCGAGAACGTCCTCGTCGCCGCCACCGCCGGCGCCGGGAAAAGCAGCGCCGCCGCGTACGAACTGTGCTTGCGCATCCTCGAGCAGTGCGGGCTGACGCACCTGGCCAACCGCCGTGCCGAGAGCCTCGGCCTGCTCCAGCGCAAGCGCCTCGAGCTGGCGCGGGCGCTCGCCGTCGAGCCGGCGGTCCTGCTCCTCGACGAGATCGGGGCCGGGCTGACGGACGCCGAATCCGTCGCGTTGGTGGAGCTGGTCGGCAACCTGCGCGATCGGGGGCTCGCGGTGCTGTGGATAGAGCACATCGTCCACGTCCTGATGCAGGTCGTGGGCAGGCTCGTGTGCATGGACGCTGGGCGCGTCATCGCCGAGGGGCCGCCGTCGGCGGTCGTCTCCCAGGCCGCGGTGATCGACGCCTACATCGGTGGGGCAGACAGGCGCTGATGTTGCTGGTAGCCTCCGACCTCGACTGCCGCTACGGCCTCCTCCAGGCCGTGCGTGGCGTCTCGCTCAAGGTCGAGTCGGGCGAGACGCTGGCTCTGATTGGCGCCAACGGCGCGGGCAAGTCGACGCTCCTGCGCGCTCTCGCGGGGGCCCACCGCCCGCACATCGGGCGGATCGTGTTCGACGGCGTGGACGTCACCGCCATGCCGGCCCACCGGCGGGTGGCGCTGGGCATCGCCCTGGTCCCCGAAGGGCGGCGCCTGTTCCCGGGCCTGACCGTCGAGGAGAACCTGCGAGTCGGCGCGACGGGACGCCGCGGGCGCTGGAACGTGCGCTCAGTGCTCGAGGTATTTCCTCTCCTGCAACCGCGCTTGCACATGGTCGCGGCCAACCTTTCGGGCGGGGAGCAGCAGGCGGTCGCGATCGGTCGCGCCCTGATGAGCAACCCGCGACTGCTCCTCCTCGACGAGGTCTCGCTCGGGCTGGCGCCGGTCGTGGTCGACGCCGTGTACCGCTCCCTGGCCGAGATCATCGGCGAAGGCGCGACGGTCGTCCTGGTCGAGCAAGACCTCACCCGGGCGCTGAAGGTCGCGGGGCGCGTGGCGTGCATGCTCGAGGGCCGCGTCGTCCTGGAGGGCGAGGCCGCGGAACTCGACCGCGACCGCGTCGTCGGCGCCTACTTCGGCCTCAAGCGCCCAGCATGACGACACGGTCACAGCCCGAGATCCTCGACGGTCCTTCGGCGCCCATGCAGCCCATCTGCGTTGTTGCGGGCTCCGCTTCTCGCTCACGCATCAACGGATGCGCTCGCTCCGATGCTCGCCCGCGCCTAGCATCTGGGCCGCCTGTGCACCGAATGCCTCGCCGAGGCCTCGGGCCGTGACCGTTCTGAACGCGGTCCTGCAGGGCATCTTCCTCGGCGCGTTCTACGCCGTCCTGGCGTGCGGCCTCTCGCTGATGTTCGGCGTGATGCGGATCATCAACCTCGCGCACGGCGACCTTGCGGTCCTCGGCGCTTACATCGTCTTCGTCGTCGTCGAGCAAACCGGCGTGTCCGCGTTCGTGGCGTTCGCAATCTCGTTGCCCGCGATGATCGTGCTCGGTTACGTGCTGCAGCTGACGGTGCTCGAGCGCAGCCTGAAGGCCGGGATCCTGACGCCACTGCTCGCCACGTTTGGTCTCTCGATCGTCGTCCAGAACTTGCTCCAGCTCGCGTTCTCGCCGGACGTGCGCTCGTTGGGCGGCAGCGCGGGCCTGGTCACGACGGCGAGCTGGCAGGCCGGCGGTGGGATCACGGTGTCCGCCCTGGGCATCGTCGTCCTGGCGGTCGCCGTGGTGGTTTTCGGTGGCCTGCAGGCCTTCCTGTCCCGGACGCGTGCCGGCTGGATGATGCGCGCCACCGCCGAGGACGCCGACGCCGCCGAGCTCGTCGGCATCGACAGCCGCTCCGTCTACGCGCGCGCGACGGCGATCGCGGTCGCCATCGCGGCCCTTGGCGGCCTGTTTCTCGCCATCCGTTCCGTCTTCGACCCGGTCAGCGGCCCAACGCAGCTGATCTTTGCGTTCGAGGCGGTGGTGATCGGCGGCATGGGCTCGCTCTGGGGCACGCTGCTCGGCGGCATCGCGCTTGGAGTGGCGCAGACGCTCGGCGCGCAGGTCCACCCGCAGTTCGCGGTGATGGCGGGCCATCTCCTTTTCCTGGCGGTGTTGATCGTCCGGTTCGGTGGCGGCGCCCGCCCGCTGCTCAGGTTTGCCCGATGACCGTCGAGCGCTGGACGCGGACGTCGAAGCTCTTCACCAGTGGGCTGGGCCTGCTGGTGATCGTCCTGGCCGCCGTCCCCCTGGTCTTCGACCCCGACGTGGTGCAGAAGCTCACCACGCTCCTGATCCTGGTCCTTCTGGCCGTGATGTGGAACGCGCTGGCCGGCTACGGCGGCCTGCTCTCGGTCGGCCAGCAGGCGTTCATCGGCGTCGGCGCATACGGCACAGTGTTCTTCGCGGGCGAGGGCGTCCCACCCTATGCCGCGATGGTCCTCGCCACCGTCCTCGCGGGCGTGATCGCGCTGCCGATCTCGCTGTTCGCGCTGCGACTGCGCGCCGCGCAGTTCGCCATCGGGATGTGGGTCATCGCCGAGGTGATCTCGATCGTGGTCCGCCTCGACCAGAACCTCGGCGCGGGCACCGGCATTTCGCTGATCCAGCTGAACCAGTACGCCCCGAACTTTCGCCAGGCCTACACGTTCTGGCTCGCGCTCGCTTTCACGGTCGTGTTCCTGGCCGCCCTGTTCTTTCTCCTCCGCTCGCCGCTGGGCGCCTCGCTGCAGGCGATCCGCGACGACGAGGACGCGGCCCGCTCTCTCGGTGTGCGCGTCGCGGCGCGAAAGCGTCTGCTGTTCGTGCTGGCAGGGCTCGGCTGCGGCGCGGCCGGGGTGCTCGTGGTCGCCAATACGCTCTTCATCGAGCCAGGGTCGATCTTCAGCGTGCAGTGGTCGGCGTACATGATCTTCATGGTCCTGGTCGGCGGCCTTGGGACGTTCGAGGGCCCCATCCTGGGCGCGATCCTCCTGTTCGCCATTCAGACGACCTTCACGCAGGGTGGGCCGTGGTACCTGGTGGGACTGGGGGCGACCGCCGCCCTGTTCGCCCTGGTCCTGCCGCACGGCCTCTGGGGGACCATCGAGGAGCGGCTTGGTTTGCGGCTGATGCCGGTCGGCTATCGGGTGGTGGAGGGCAAGGGTGACCAGACAGCGAGCGCCTGAGCCTCCCCCGCCCGAGGACCTGATGACCCACCCCGGCCATCTCCTGCGCCGGGCGGTGCAGGCGATGAACCTGCTCTGGGACGAGGAGGTCTCGCACACCATCACCTCACCGCAGTTCGCCGCCCTGAACGCGCTGTATTGCGAGCCGAACCTCGACCAGCGGACGCTCGGGCGACGGGTGTCGCTCGACCGCTCGACGATGGCCGAGGTCGTGTCCCGGCTCAGCGCCCGCGAGCTGATCCGTACCGGGCGCGACGCGCGCGACGGGCGGCGGAAGACGATCGCGCTCACCGCGAAAGGGCTGCACGCCGTGCAGCACCTGATCCCGCGCACGCACGCCATGACGGCGCGCCTGGTCGGTCCGCTGGACGGGCCGCAGCGCGACGCGCTGTTGCATCTGCTGGCCGAGGTCGTGCGGGCGAACGAGAGACGCTAGCCGTGGACCTCGTGCTGCCGGAGGGTATCGACAGGCTGCCGCGACACCATCGCCGCCTGCTGGCCGCGTGCGAGATGGGCTTCGCCGAGCCCGACGTCGCCGGCATGGCAATCGCGGGCTCGTTCGTGGACGGGAGACCCGACGAATACTCGGACGTGGACCTTCGTCTCGTCCTGGCGGAGGGCTCGCTGGACCGGGTCTTCGCCCGCAAAGTCGAGCTCGCCCGGCAAGCCGGCCCGCTCGTCGCGTTCTTCACCGGCGAGCATGTCGGAGAGCCGCAGCTGCTGGTCACGCTGTACGCCGACCTGGTCCACGTCGACTATCTCTTCATGGAGCTGTGGGAGGCCGCCGAGAAGAACAACGGCCGCCAGACGCTGGTCCTGTGGCAACGCGACCCGCGTGTCACGCAGGTCCTGTCCCAGCCTTATGTCGCCGACGTTCCCGCCGACCTCGCGTACCTGGAGGCGCGAATCTGGACCTGGGCCTGGTACATCCAGTCGAAGATCCTGCGCGGCGAGCTGTGGGAGGCCGTGAGTGGTCTGAACACGGTGCGGGACGTCGTGCTGTTTCGTCTTTTCGCGCTGGCCAGAGACGTGCGCTTCCGCGGCGCGCGGTTTGCCGAGGAGCTGGTCGGCGAGCGTCGCGCGGCGGTCGAGCTTACCCAGGCGCGCGTCGACCGGGAGTCGCTCCAGGTGGCGCTGCGCGCGACCGTGAGTCTCTACCTCGAGCTCGCCGACCCGCTGCTCATGCGTTACGGGGTGCAGCCGAACGAGGCCGCACGCAAGACCGTCATGCCGGCGCTCGAAGCCGGCCCGGCGTTCGTCCCTCCGCCGGCCTAGGCGCCGCCCTTTAGCGTGGTGGCGACGTCCTCGGACGTGGCGACCCAGCCGAAGAACGTACGCACGTTGTACTCCGTCGCGGCCTGGATCTCCTTCGAGCCCGCGGGCATCGTCGCGTCGGCGACCATCACCGGCCAGTATTCGAGGAAGTACGCGTCGCGCAGCGTCGACTCGACGCAGACGTTGGATGCGATGCCGACCATCACCAGGTTCCGCGCGCCGCGGCTGCGCAGCGTCGAGTCGAGAGGCGTGCCGGAGAAGCCGCTGTAGCGCGACTTCACGATCACGGTGTCGCCCGGTCGCGGAGCCAGCTCGTCGACGATCGCGAAGTCCCACGTCCCGAACGTCAGCAACTTGCCCCGCAGCTCCGGGCGCTCGCGCATCAGGCATAGGGCGAGCTCCTTCTGCGGGTTGGGCGAGTCAGGTCCACCCGCGGTCGAGAGGTCGGGAGGGTAGCCGATGGTCAGGTACACGACGGGCACGCCCGCGCGCCGCGCCGCCTCGCAGACCAGCGCGGCGTTCGCCACCACATCCCGCGCAGGCCCGACGTCGATCCCCGCCAGGTCCAGCATCCCGCCAGGGGAGGCGAACGCGTTCTGCATGTCGATGACGAGCAGCGCCGTGCGGTCGAGGTCGAGCGAGATCGCCGCCGGCTCGGCCGGCAGCTCGACCGTGCGCATCAGGGTTTCACGGCGCCCTGCGCGCGCCCGGCGGCGCCGGCTCGACCCGCACGAGCCGCTTCGCCTTGAGCTCCGAGCGCGGCAGGGTTCCTGGCTTGACCACGCGGCAGTCGAGCCGCACCCCGAGCGCCTGCCGGAGGTCCGCCTCGAGGCGGTCGGTCGAGAACGACGCCGGCGACGACTCGATCAGCAGCGTGACCTCGTCCATGCGCCGCTCCCGGCGGTGCTCGATCACGAACTCTGTGACCTGCGGGTAGCGGCGGACGATGTCCTCGACCTGCGACGGGTAGAGGTTCACGCCTCGGACGGTGAACATGTCGTCGACGCGGCCCTGGATACCGCCCAGGATCTTCATGAACGGGCTGCCGCACGAGCACGGCTCGCGCGAGACGACGACCCGGTCACCCGTCCGGTAGCGAAACAGGGGCATGCCCCAGCGGCCGAGGTTGGTCGCGATCAGCTCGCCGTCTTGTGCGACCTCGAAGATGAACTCGGTCTCGACGAGGTGGATCCCGTCGCGCGCCGAGCAGCTGTGGCCGGTCGGGCCGAGCTCGGTCATGCCAGTGTGGTCGAAGGACTCGGCGGAATACGCCGCCTCGATCGCCGCCCTCGTCGCAGGGATGGACGCGCCCGGTTCGCCGGCGTGGATCGTCGTCCGGATGCTCGCCGCCGACAGGTTCACCCCGATCTCGTTCGCAACATCCGCCAGCCGCAGCGCGTATGTCGGCGTGGAGAGGAGCACCGTCGCGCCCAGGTCGAGCATGTTGCGCACGCGTTGCTCGCTCGTCATCGCGCCGCCGGACATGGACAGCGCGCCCAGGCGCTCGGCGCCGCCAAACGCCGACCAGAAGCCGATGAACGGGCCGAACGAGAAGGCGAGGAAGACGCGGTCGGAGGAGGTCACGCCCGCCGCCCGATAGACGTGCTCCGCCCAGATGCGCAGCCACCAGTCCCAGGACTCCGCCGTGTCGAGCCAGCGCAGGGGCTGGTCGCCGCTCGACCCGGAAGTCTGGTGCAGGCGCACATAGCGGTCGACGGGGAACGTCAGGTTGGTGCCGAACGGTGGATGGGCGGACTGGTCCGCGAGGAGCTCTGATTTCGTGGTCAAGGGCAGGCGCTCGAAGTCGTCCCAACCACCCAGGCTGTTGAGACGCTCGCGCCAGAAGGCGTTCGTGGCGAGGACGTGGGTCGCGCCCGCGCGCAGCTTGGCGAGCTGCAAGGCGCGGATCTCGTCGACGCTAATCGCGGACTGCTCGGTCGCCGATCTCAAGCGCGGAATCGAGGATCTCGAAGCCCTCCTCGAGCTCGGCCTCGGTGATGCAGAGCGGCGGGTTGGTCATGATCGTGTTCCAGCGCACGAACGTATGCATGCCCCCGTCGAGCAGCGCCTGCGCGATCGCCTTCATCTCCGGCGACGTGCCGTTGAACGGCGCAAGCGGCTCGAGGGTCTGACGATCGCGCACCAGCTCGATGCAGCCGAAGAGGCCGATCGAGCGCGCCGCCCCGACGCACGGGTGCCGCTCGCGCAGGCGGCGGTGGAGGCGCGCCAGCACATCGCCCATGCGCCGCGAGTTGCCCACCATGTCGTCCTCTTCGTAGGCCTGGATGGCGCCGAGGGCGGCGGCGCAGCCCAGCGGGTGGCTGTTGTAGGTCAGGCCGCCGTAGAAGGCGTGGTCGTCGAAATAGGCGGCGACCCGCGGCCGCATGCCCACCGCGCCGAGCGGCACGTAAGAGGACGTGAGGCCCTTGGCCAGTGTGATCAGGTCGGGCACCACGCCCCAGTGGTCGACCGCAAACCAGCGCCCGGTGCGCCCGAAGCCGGTCATGACCTCGTCGCAGATCATCAGGATCCCGTGCCGGTCGCAGATCGCGCGCACGCCCTGGAGGTAGCCGTCGGGCGGGACCAGGATGCCGTTGGTGCCCGTGATCGGCTCGAGGATGAAGGCGGCGATCGTGGACGGGCCCTCGAGCTGGATCACCTCCTCGAGGATGGCCAGCGCCTCCTCGACGCTGTCCCAGCCTCGCTGGATGCCGTGATAGGGGTCCAGGACGTGGACCACGGAGCTGGCGCCCGACTCGTTCGGCCAGCGTCTCGGGTCGCCGGTGGCCTGGATCGCCGTGCCGGTCGAGCCGTGGTAAGAGCGGTAGCGCGCCAGGATCTTCGGCCGCCCGGTGACCGTCCGCGCGATCTTGATCGCGTTCTCGTTGGACTCCGCCCCGCCGAGGGTGAAGAAGACCTTGTCGATGTCGCCTGGGAGCATCTCGGCCAGCTTCGCCCCGAGCCGGGCGCGCGCCTCATGGGCCATGAACGGGCTGATGTAGGGGAGCTGCTCGGCCTGGCGCTTGATGGCCTCGACGATCCGGCGGTCGCCGTGGCCGGCGTTGACGCACATGAGCTGGCTGTTGAAGTCGATGAACCGGCGGCGGTCCGCGGTGTGGAAGTGGACGCCCTTGGCGGAGGTCACCGGCAGGGGTTTCAGGCCCGCCTGGGCCGACCAGTCGTACAGGGTGTGGCGCAGGCACAGGGTGGTGATTTCGTCCGCCGTGAGGGCCTTCACGGCCTCCATTACCACGGTCCTGATCCTACTCGCCCCGCTGTTTGACAAGGCCTCCGGGCGGTGTTATGACGTGCACGGACGATCGGCCGGTTTCTGGGAGGAGGGGCACATGTTTCCCGCCGCTTTTGACTATCGCGCTCCCACCAGCCTCGACGAGGCGCTTGCGATCCTCCGGCAGCACGGCGACGCGGCCAAGGTCATGGCCGGCGGCCAGAGCCTGATCCCGCTCCTCAAGCTGCGCTTCTCCAGGCCCGAGCTGGTGGTTGACATCGCCCACGTATCGGGCCTGAACACCGTCAAACGCGACGACGGCCACCTCGCGGTGGGCGCGCTCGTCCGCCACGTCGACGTCGAGCGCAGTGGGGAGGTCGCGGCCGCGGCGCCGATGATGACCGAGGCGGCGCACTGGATCGCCGACCCGCTCGTCCGCAACCGCGGCACGCTCGTCGGCTCCATATGCCACGCCGACCCCGCGGGCGACTGGGGCTCGGTGATGCTGGCGATGAAGGCAGACGTGGTGGCGCGCTCGAGCTCCGGCGAGCGCGTGATCCATTCCGACGGCTTCTTCAAGGGCCCGTTCGAGACCGCGCTGGAACCCGATGAGGTGGTCACCGGCGTGCGCATCCCGGTCGGCAAGGGCCGCGGCGGCGGGGCCTACCTGAAGCTCGAACGCAAGGTCGGCGACTTCGCGACCGTCGCCGTGGCGGTGCACGTGCACCTCGACGGCAACAGGTTCACCAACGCGGGCATCGGCCTGACCGCGGTCGGCGCGACGAACATCAAGGCGTCGGCGGCCGAGCAGTTTCTCCACGGCAAGGATGCAACCGACGACGTCATCGCCGAGGCGGCCCGGCTCGCGGCCGAGGCCGCGCAGCCCAGGGACGACATCCGCGGGAGCGCCGCCTACAAGACGGACGTGGTTCGAGTCTTCGTCCAGCGAGGGTTGAAGACCGCCGTCGCTCGGGCAAAGGAGGCACGCAAATGAGGGTCTCTGTGAAGGTCAACGGCGCCGAGCGCACGGGCGACGTCGAGCCGCGCGTCCTCCTGGTCGACTTCCTGCGCACGAACCTGCGCCTCACCGGCACGCACGTCGGTTGTGACACCTCGAGCTGCGGCGCGTGCACCGTGCTGGTCGACGGCGAGCCGGTCAAATCCTGCACGCAGCTCGCTGTGCAGGCGAACGGGCGCAGCATCACCACCGTCGAGGGTCTGGCGACGGCATCCGGCCTTTCTCCGGTCCAGGTCGGCTTCCACGAGGAGCACGGCCTGCAGTGCGGGTTCTGCACGCCGGGCATGATGCTTGTCGGCACTGCGCTCCTCGCTCACAACCCCAACCCGACCGAGGACGAGATCCGCTGGGCGATCAGCGGCAACATCTGCCGCTGCACGGGCTACATGAACATCGTCAAGGCGATCCAGCACGCCGCCTCGCTGCGCGAGGCGGCCGAGGTCGTGCCGCGCGAGAAAGCCGGCGCCGCCGCGGGAGGGGAGTAGAGATGGCGACCGAGGTCCACATGCACGGACGCATCGGCGAGCCCATCAAGCGCAAGGAGGACGCGCGCTTCATCCGCGGCAAGGGCAACTACCTCGACGACATCGAGCTGCCGGGCATGCTGCACATGGCGATTCTGCGCAGCCCGCACGCCCACGCGCGCATCAAGTCGGTCGACACGGCGGCCGCAAGCGCGATGCCGGGAGTGGTGGCGGTGGTGACCGGGGAGCTGATGGCCCAGCACAAGCTCGCTTGGATGCCGACGCTCAGCTACGACACCCAGGCGGTGCTCGCCACCGACAAGGTCCGCTTCCAGGGCCAGGAGGTGGCGGCGGTCATCGCCGAGACCAAGTACCAGGCCGAAGACGCGCGCGACGCGATCGTCGTCGACTACGAGGTCCTGCCGGCGGTGATCAACCCGGACGGAGCCAGGCAGGCCGGCGCGGCCCTGATCCGCGACGACAAGGAAGGCCAGAAGGACAACCACATCTACCACTGGGAGGCGGGGAACAAGGAGACCACTCAGGCCGCCTTTGCCAAGGCCGACAAGGTCGTCCGCCTGCAGACGTTTTACCCGCGCTGCCATCCCGCCCCGCTCGAGACCTGCGGCTGCATCGCCGATGTCAACGGCGCCACCGGCAAGGCGACGATCTACATGACCAGCCAGGCGCCGCACGCCATCCGCACCGTGTTCGCGCTCGTGGCGGGCCTGCCCGAGCAGAACATCCGCGTGATCTCTCCCGACATCGGCGGCGGCTTCGGCAACAAGGTCCCTGTGTACCCCGGCTACGTGGTGGCCACGGCGGCGAGCCTGCTGATCGGCCGGCCGGTGAAGTGGGTCGAAGACCGGACCGAGAACCTGATCTCGACTGGCTTCGCACGCGACTTCCACATGACGGGCGACCTGGCCGTGGACAAGGACGGCCGGATGCTCGCCCTGCGCGTCCACCTGGACAGCGACAACGGCGCCTTCTTCTCCGACGCGCAGCCGACCAAGTTCAAGGCCGGGCTGTTCCACATCGTCACGGGCTCCTACGACATCCCGACCGCGCACGTCACCGCGGACGGCTACTACACGAACAAGGCGCCGGGCGGAGTGGCCTACCGGTGCTCGTTCCGCGTCACCGAGGCGAGCTACCTGATCGAGCGCCTCGTGACCAACGCAGCGATCGAGCTGGGCATGGACCAGGCAGAGTTCCGGAAGAAGAACTTCATCCGCAAGGACCAGTTCCCTTACCACTCCGCGACGGGCTGGGTCTACGACAGCGGCGACTACCACAAGGCGATGGACGTCGCCCTCGAGCAGCTGGGGTACGACGAGCTGCGCAAGGACGTCGAGGCGCGGCGCTCCAACGGTGAGATCACCGGCATCGGCATCGCCTCGTTCACCGAGGTGGTCGGTGCGGGCCACGGCGCCGAGTTCGACATCCTCGGCCTGCGCATGTTCGACAGCGCTGAGCTGCGCGTCCACCCGACCGGCAAGGCCATCCTGCGCATGGGCACGAAGTCGCAGGGCCAGGGGCACGAGACGACCTTCGCCCAGATCGTGACCGAGGAGCTCGGCATCCCCGCGGCCGACGTCTCGGTCGAGGAGGGCGACACCGACACGGCTCCGTACGGCCTCGGCACCTACGCCTCGCGCAGCACGCCGGTCGCCGGCGCGGCGACCGCGATGGTGGCGCGCAAGCTGCGCGACAAGGGCCGCAAGATCGCCGCGCACCTGCTCGAAGCGGCGGAGGAAGACCTCGAATGGGAGCACGGCAGGTTCTACGTCAAGGGCTCGCCCGACAAGGCCAAGACGATCCAGGAGATCGCCTTCGCCGCCTACACCAACGTGCCCGAGGGCATGGAGGCCGGGCTCGAAGGCGTGCACTACTACGACCCGCCGAACATGACTTTTCCGTTCGGCACCTATGCCGTGGTGGTGGACATCGACAGGGGCACCGGCCAGGTCAAGGTGCGCCGGGTCGTCGCTGTCGACGACTGCGGCGTGCGCATCAACCCGATGATCGTCGAGGGCCAGATCCACGGCGGCCTCGCAGAAGGTTTCGGCATCGCCTTCATGGAGCTGATCACCTTCGACGCCGACGGCAACTGCATCGGCTCGAACTTCACCGACTACCTGCTGCCGACGTCGGTCGAGACGCCGCACTTCGAGCTCGGCGAGACGGTCACGCCTTCGCCGCATCACCCGCTGGGCGCCAAGGGCGTCGGCGAGTCGCCGACAGTAGGCTCGCCCGCCGCGTACGTGAACGCGGTGATCGACGCGCTCGCACCATACGGTGTCCGCAACCTCGACATGCCGGTCACGTCCGACAAGGTGTGGGCCGCCCTCCGAAGGGCTGGAGTGAACGAATAGGCGACGAGATTTTCGACCTGCTGAAGGCGTACGAGGCCGCGGGCACGCCGTGCGTGCTCGCGACCGTCGTCCGCGTCGCGGCGCCCACCTCGGCGCGCCCGGGCGACAAGGCGGTGATCACCGCCGACGGCCGGCTGCGGGGCTGGATCGGCGGCAGCTGCTCCGAGCCGGTTGTGCGCCGCGAGGCGCTGCGGGCGCTGGCCGAGGGCGCGCCGCAGCTCATCCACATCGTTGGCGAGGCGGGTGAGGTCAAAGAGTCGCGCAAGCGCGGCGAGCTCTCGATCGCCACCACATGCCCCAGCGGCGGTTCGCTGGACGTCTTCATCGAGCCGAGGTTGCCGAAGCCTCTTTTGCTCGTCTTCGGGGACGGCCCCGCCGCCGTGACCCTGGTGAAGCTGGGCGAGCTGACAGGTTTCCGGGCGCGCGCGGTCTCGCAGGCCGAGGTGTCAACGCTCGAGGTGCCGGCCGGCGAGGGCTACGCCGTCGTGGCGACCATGGGCCACTTCGACGAGGACGCGCTCGAGGTGGCGCTGGGCCACCCCGACCTGGAGGTCAGCCTGATCGCGAGCACGCGCCGCGCGGCCGCGGTGCGAGACGAGCTGCTGCGCCGGGGACTCGACGAGCACACCCTGGCGCGGATCCACACGCCCGCCGGCAAGGTCCGCGGCGGGACGCAGGAGGAGATCGCGCTTCTGGCCCTCGCCGAGGTCGTCACCTCGCGGCGGAGGCGCACGCCGAGAGCCGCGGAACCGTCGCCGGTGACCTTCGTGACCGATCCCGTCTGCGGGATGACGGTCGACCCTCTGACGAGTCCGCACAGGCTCGTCCACGGCGACCAGACCTACTGGTTCTGCGGCGCCGGCTGCAAGGCGGAGTTCGAGCGGCGGCTAGCCGCCGGAGTCGTTACCGCCTAGGACGTCGCGCGCACGCAGGCGCTCGAGGCTTTGCATCCTCGCCTCGGCGCGGGCTCCAAGCTCGCGAAGCACGGCGGCGACCAGACCTTCCAGCACCGCCATCGCGCCGACCAGGGAGTCGAAGGGTCCCACCGTCTCGACGCTGGTCACCAATACCTGTTTGGCAAATGCGGATGCCGGCGAGAGCCACTGGTCGGTGAAGAGGACGACGTCGCAGGCCCGGCTCGCCGCCAGGCGGGCGCACTCGATAGTGTCCGGCTGATAGCGCCGGTAGTCGAAGACGACCAGCACATCTGTCTTGCGCATGTCGATCAACTGCTGGGCCGGTGCGGCGCGCTCCACGTCGACGAAGGTCGTGCCGGGTCGGAGCAGGTGCAGCTGCGCCGCCAGGTAGCGGGCGAGCGGCGCGCTCACCCGGCCGCCGATGATCATCACCCGCCGGCGCACGTCTGAGAGAACCTCGACGGCCTCCTCGAAGTCGCGGCTCGCGAGGAGGCCGCGCGTCGCCTCGACGTTGTGCGCCGCGATCGCGAGCGCCTTGTTGAGCACCGTGTCGCCTCCGTCGCGCATGGGCTCGTCGCGGTAGCGGGCGAGCGGCGAGCTGAGGCGGGACTGGACCTCCCGGCGCAGGCTCTCCTGGAACTCAGGGTAGCCGCGGAAACCCAGCTTGGCGATGAAGCGGGTCACGGTCGGCGGGCTCACTCCGGCGCGCTCGGCAAACCGGGCCACCGATTCCAGGCCGGCGATCGGGTAGGAGGCGAGCAGGACCCTGGCCAGCCGCCGCTCGGCCGGGCTCAGGGAG